>JAAAOU010000129.1 GCA_009908745.1 Bacteroidota bacterium | reverse complement strand
GCTGTTGCGGAATTCCTGTTTGTTGTAGGCGTAGTCTATGCGGGAGAAGTGCAGCCGGCCGCGCCCCCGTTGCTCAGCGGGCTCATAGTATTCCAGGATGGCGCTGTTGCCGCGGATGAAGCCCGTGAAAAATTGGCGGCTTTTGCGGTTGTTCTGAAAGGTATACGCGCCTTTGACTTGCCGGCCGTCCGGGCTGTACATAAACAAGCGGGCGCCGGCGGGCAGGAAAAAGTCGTCGTAGATCACCGCCAGGCCTAGCGCTCCCGGCGATTGTAGTTCGATTTGCCAGACCCGGCTGCCGTCGGGCAGTTCGGTCCAGTTGCCTCCCTGCTGCAGCCCGGCATCGGCAGCTACGGGCACGGCAAAGCGGGGGTTGTTGCCGTTGGCTTTGTCCGCTTGGCGTACCTTATTCAGGTTGGGGGCAGGCAGGTTGAGGGTAGGGCGGTCGCCCAGGTCTTGGCGGAGCCCCAGGGGCTGCCCGCCAACGCTGCGCTGTGCCTGCAGGCTAACGGCTAGCCACAGGAATAGCGCGAGGGGGAAGAGTCGATAAGTCAGTTTCATAGGATTACGTTTGTAATGCCGCTTTCGCGAATAGTACCGAAGATACAAATTTGGAAACGTTTAAGTAACAACTTTCGCCGATTTCCCCACCCGATCTTTTACCGCCTTATTGCCAAATACCCTACCTTTGCGGGCTAATATTTCAAAAAATGCTACGCTACCTATACCGGTATCAACGTTGGCGGGAACGGCAGCAGAAAGCCGAGCTCGAGTTGATATCCATACACATCCCCAAGACGGCAGGCACGTCCTTCCGCAATACGCTGAAGGATGTCTACGGCCAGGAGGTTGTCGTGCGCCTGGACATCAAAGTGAAAGGCCCAAGGGTAGTGGTCAATGAAAGAGATTACTACCAACGGCAGCTTCCCCCCTGGACCCGCGTGGCACATGGCCATTTTAACTATCTCCTACTGCAAGAACATTTTGACCTGCCCGATCGCGATATTCCTGTCATCACCTGGATGCGGGACCCGGTAGAGCGGGTGATTTCCAACTACTACTACCTGAGCAAACGCTTGGCAGAAGAATTGGATGAGCCTTCCAAGGGGCTGAATATTCTGGCCAAGATGCAACGCGAGCTTATGGAGTACGCCCGCGCTCCCAAAAGCCGCAATCGCGCCGCTCACTTCATGAAGGGAATGCCTTTGGAGGATTTTACCTTTATTGGCATACAGGAATACTATCAGGAAGACCTCAGTCACTTGGCTCAGCTCCTCGATTGGAAAAACTTTAAAGAATATACCCACAACCGTACCGGCAAATCTCACGATGAAGTAACGCCAAAGCAACGAGATGAAATCCGGGCACTGAATGATGAGGACGTGCGCCTGTACGAGCAGGCCCTGGCGCTCAGAGAAAAGCGTTTGGATAAGTAAAGATTTCTGCATTATGCCCAAATAAGCTACTTTTGCAATTTCATAAACAAACGTCCCATGCTCAGGTATTTGTACCGTTATCAACGCTGGAGAGAACGGCAGCAGAAGGCTGACCTTGAGCTCATCTCTATTCATATACCAAAGACGGCGGGTACCTCCTTTCGAAATACCCTCAAGAGGGTCTATGGACGGGAAGCTGTAGTGCGTTTGGATATTGAACTGGAGGTGCCGGTAGTGAAGATCAATGAAACGCCTTACCATGAGCGGCAACTACCATCCTGGGCTAGGGTAGTACATGGGCATTTTACCTATCCGCTGCTGCAAAAGCACTTCGACCTGCCGCAGCGGGACATTCCTCTGATTACCTGGGTACGGGATCCGGTAGAGCGGGTGATTTCGAACTATTACTACCTGAGCAAACGGCTGGCCGAAGAGCTGGATGAGCCTTCCAAAGGGCTGAATATACTGCTGAAAATGGAGCGTCAGCTGATGGAGTACGCCCGGGACCCACTGAGTTGCAACCGCATGTCGCGCTTCTTACAAGGGGTGCCGCTGGAGCAATTTCAGTTTGTAGGCATACAAGACCACTACAGCGAGGATTTAAGGCATTTGTCCAAAATACTGGACTGGCCAGCGTACGATGAATTTGTTCACAACCGCACCGGGAAGTCATACGACGAGGTGACCGATCAACAGCGGGAGGAGATACGCGCGCTTAACGACGAGGATGTCCGCTTGTACGAGCGGGCGCTGGAGTTGCGCGAAAAACGGGTAGCGAAGTATGATTGAGTTGATTAGCATTCATGTGCCGAAGACGGGGGGGCAGAGCTTCTACCAAGTGCTGAAGCAGGTCTACGGCGACCGGCTGTCGATTTCCTACCGGCGGCGCGATTACGAGGTCGCCAAGCAGGAGTACCGGCGATTTGAAAATAGCATCCCGGCACAGCTGCAGGTGCTGCACGGGCATCTGTACTACAAGGAGGTCAAGCGCCTGCACCGGCATACCAACGCCAAAGTGGTCTGCTGGCTGCGTGACCCGGTGGAGCGGGTGGTGTCGAATTTCCATTACTTCAAACAGCGGCTGGAGCAGTCGGGGGCCGACGCGGAGAACGCCCACCGCCGGGATGAGACGCTGCTGGAATACGCCGGGCGTCGGGACGCGCGCAACCGCATGCACAAATTTCTGAACGGCTTGCCGCTGGAGGATTTTTACTTCATCGGCCTGCTGGAGGACTACGAAGCGGATGTAAAGCGGCTGGGCCGGCTGCTGGGCTGGGGCAAGTTCGAGCTGCCGCATGTCAATAAAGCCATTACCCCCAAACCGGAGCTGGATGAGGCAACCTTGAAGAAACTGCGGCGGTGGAACCGGAAGGATGTTAAGTTGTATGAGCGGGTTAGAAGGTTGAAGGGTTACGAAGGTTAAGGTCGAGGTCAAGGTTGAGGCGAGCAGTGACGTGTACGCCAGGGTGGAACAGCAAGCTGTTCTTGGCAAGTTGCTAGATTGGGAGTATCAACGGTACTTCCTAGATTGAAATGTAAGTTTGCGATACCGAGTGCCGCGGAAAGCCAGCTTGCTG
>JAAAOU010000138.1 GCA_009908745.1 Bacteroidota bacterium | reverse complement strand
AGGCCTATGGGTGGAAGTTGCTCCATATTTTTTATTGAATCAAAATTTCATCCACCAAGGCCTTGTCGTCGTCCAAAGATTGGAAGAGGCGGCGGCGGAACTTATTCTTAGTATTAAACAACGTACTGGCCATTTTGTCGATGGCAACCATGGATAAAACCGTCTGAATGTAGGCATCCACGAGGTCATCCAGCCCTACGCCGAGTTTGTTGAAATCCCGCCGGTCCATCAGCATGAGGCGGTTGGTGTCGGAGCCCCATTTGTTGTCGCCCTCTTTGACCGAGAGGTTGGTGCCTAGCATCTCCCAGCTGTTGGTGCCGCCTTCGATATGGTCGGCCAGCGGCTTAGCGGCGCGGCGGGCGTAGATAGACATGGGGCGGATACCGTCCGGCGTGTAGCTGACCATCATGCGGATGTCGGCCACATAGGTATTGCCTTTGCTGCTGGGGACGGTGCCGATGTGGTACAGCCTGCCTTTCGAGCTGGTCGAGCTCCAGTTGTAATTGCCAATGAGTGACTGCACGATGAAGCGCTCGTAGTAAAAGTCCATGTTCATAAAATCCTCTAGCTCCTGCTCGTTGACGATGGTGAACACGCCCTGCCCGGCATTGCTGTAGGGGTTTTTGACCACGGCTTGCCCACCCAGGCTGCGCACCCATATAGGCACTTGCTCGCGGCTGACGTCCCAGATGGTTTCTGGGGTGAGGATTTCCAGGCCGCTGCCTTCCAGCTGGGAGTTGAAGATATCGTACGCTTTGGAAGCCAGCATCTTGTTGCGGCCGCCGGCCAGGCAGGCCACGATGGGGTTGAAGATGAGCGTGCGGCTTTGGACGGGCAGGCGGTTCCAGGGGCTCTGGGTCAGGTAGCGGAAAGCGGCCCGTATCTTATGCCATTCCCCGTCTTCGCCTTTGATATACACGATGCCTTCTTTTATATGCACCGGCGGGTTCGGGTCATCTTTATAAAAAGAAACAAAGTGTACCGGCTCCTTGAATACGTCGGCCATAGCCCGTGCGTAGCCCAGCGCTTCCATCGGGTTTTTGTCGTAGATCACAGCGAGCGCCCCTTTGATGGTGCGTTTGCTTTTCATCAGCGGTTTGATGGTGCGCTCCATGAGCGTTTTGTAACCGCCTTGCTCCTGGTTGTCGTCCAGCAGGGGCATGGATTTTTGCCCGGAAGGGCAGGAGTTGTTTTCGATAACGACCATCTGCCGTTTGCCGCGTTCGTTGGTGACGTGCATGAGGTCGGCACCCGCCCAGATGAAGTGTTTGGGCTTGTGGTTGAGCCAGGCCCGCAGTACGTCTGGCTTGACCATAGGGTGCAGGTGGCAGTACCGTTTGATAATCCGTTCTTGGTGCAGGTGCAAGAAGAAGGAGATCATCGGGTGTATGGTCGCATTCAGCGCTTTGGCGTACCAGTGGTCTACTGGCTCGAACTGGCCGGGTTGGACGAGGTTAGATTTCATGAATCACAGCTTTCAGTTTGGGCAAGCAAGGTATTAATATTAGTGCTTAGTGCAAGTAGCAAAGCAGAATTTTTTGCATAGTCAGGCTTTCGCCAAATACTGTCACTTTTTTGGTAAAGGTTGTTGTGGGTTTACCCATTTTATGAATAAAACTATTACATTTACACCTACAACTAAACTCTAGCGCATGAAAAACAATATCGTCACCCAACGTTTCGTCAAATGCCACAATATACTCAAGGAAGAAAATCAGGTGCGGTCTAGCCGGCAGTTTGCTCTGTCGCTGGAATACTTGCCGCAAAGCCTCAGCGAGATATTGAAAGGCCGGCGGGATGTGACGATAGAGCTGCTGCGCAAAGCGATAAAAAAATACAAGATCAACCCAGTCTACATTTTTACCGGTGAGGGCCCGATGTTTATGAGCGAGGGAGGGGACGACAACTTCCGGGTGTTGTCGATTGTGACGAACTCCGAAGACGACGAGCGCATCGTGCACGTCCCTGTGCCTGCCCAAGCGGGCTACGCCGCGGATATGAGCGACCCGACATTCATACAGGAACTGCCCACCTTCAGCCTGCCCGACTACAAGTACAAGGTAGGGACGCACCGCGCTTTCGACGTCTCGGGCGACAGTATGGAGCCCACGCTTTTCGAAGGGGACAAAGTGGTGTGCAGCTACTTAGAGCCTACCCTGTGGGAAACCTCCATTAAAGACAATTATGTGTACGTTGTGGTAACCCGCGCTGATGTACTCGTCAAGCGGGTGCAAAATCACATTCGGGATGGGCAGCACCTGGAGTTGCACTCCGACAATTCCTACTACGAGCCCTATACCGTCAATTTGGGGGATATCCGGGAAATTTGGTACGTTCGTGCCAAAATCAGCCCCTTCCTACCGTCTCCGCAAAACATCAAGCGGTATCTGCAGGAGGAAATGCACGAGCTCAAGCAGACCATCCGGCAGCAGGGGGCTATCATTCAACAACTTAATGACACGGTCAGCCGGTATCTACCAGAGGCAGCCGAAGAACTCAATAGCAATGAAGAATAAATTCAAGGTCACCGGCCATGTTAAATACCTAGATTTCGAAGGCGGCTTCTGGGGGATCGTCAGCAAAGACGGCAAAGAGTACCGCCCGGTTTCCATGCCGAATCAGCTCAAGCACGACGGAGAAGCCGTAGAAGTCACTGTCCGACCGGTAGAAGAAGGAATGTCCATTCACATGTGGGGGGAGCCGGTGAAGGTGATCGCGTTCCATACCATAGGCGGGGGATAGTAGTTATAGTCTGACAACCCAAGATTTGTGAATCCTGACTTGCTCTTTTTCCGCCTCTCTTCGTCAAAAAGCCTCGCCGTAGCTCAGGCTATGCCTACGTTTTTTGACTTGATAGCCGAAAAAATAGCGGCGTCATGATTTTCACAAATCCTAAGTTGTCAGACTATAGTTATGCAGCGAATCAACCGTTTGTTAATCAACCTGCTGTCCAGCTCGCTGTAAGAGCGCAAGCACTTCTACACCACTTTTTAGAGCTGGTAAACTCTTAAACTGGAAAATACAGTCAAGAATATATTTTCC
>JAAAOU010000247.1 GCA_009908745.1 Bacteroidota bacterium | reverse complement strand
CCCGGGTCGCAAAAAATGCAGCGTGCGGGCCACCGTAACCCATGGGCACGCCAAACCGCTGCGTATTGCCCACTACAGCATCGGCACCCCATTCACCGGGAGGCGTCAGCAGGGAAAGGCTTAGAATATCAGCGGCTACGGTTACATAGACGTCCTGCTCCTTGGCAGAATCTACCAGTTGGCGATAGTCCTCAACGGCGCCATCCATATTGGGGTACTGCAGCAGCAGGCCGAACGTATCTTCCGTAATCTGGAAGTCTTGCCAAGGTGCTACTTTCACTTCAATATCGAGCGGCTGGGCGCGCGTCTGCAGCAACTCTATGGTTTGTGGGAAGACCTTATCCGATACCCAAAACACATTCTTCGCTTCGCCTTTGTTCCGCTTGTTTTTCAAGCCATAAAACATGCTCATGGCTTCCGCTGCGGCCGTGCCTTCGTCGAGCAGAGAGGCATTGGCAATCGGCAAGCCCGTGAGGTCGCTAACCATGGTCTGGAAATTCAGCAAAGCTTCCAGCCGCCCCTGCGAAATTTCAGCCTGATACGGCGTATATTGCGTGTACCAACCCGGGTTTTGGAAAACGTTGCGCAGAATCACCGCGGGGGTTATGGTGCCGTAGTAGCCCATACCGATGTAGGACTTATATACCTTGTTTTTCGCGGCTGTCGCTTTGAGCTGTTGCAAAAACTCATGCTCCGTGACCGCTTCCGGAATGTCCAGCTCTTTTTGCAGGCGGATGCGGTCCGGCACCGTCTCGTCAATCAGCTGGTCTAAGGAAGCTACGCCAATTTGAGACAGCATCTCCCCCAACTCTTCGTCGGAGATGCCGTTGTGGCGTTTTACGAAAGTGTCAAATGGTGCTATATGCTTCATGGCTGTCGCTTTCACTATTTGGTTAGGAATTGTGCTGCAAATGTAAGCTTAAAATTTGGCTCTCTAACAACAGTTTCCGGAAACTGGTTGGGCGGCGGAAGCGGAAAATGACAGTTTTGTGTCTTGGTGCTGCGGTGCTTGCTTTCTCGACAAATGACGCTAGCTTTACCAACCCAATAACCATGAACTTTTTTGCCTCCCCCGCATTCATTAATTTTGTTTAAACATTGATCGCTAATAACTATGACTAAGCAACTTGCCTTTTCCCTTACTCTGCTGGGCATGGCGCTCTTAGCGCTTGCCTTTCAACCGGCAGCCGCCCCCCCTACTGACCCTATTTTCATCGCTACCGACGGCAACGAGCAATGGCTGAAAGTCCGCACAGGCTATGCCATCAGCGCCGAGGAAGCACGGAGCCGCATCCCCCGCGAGCTGGGCTGGACGGCAGCGGATGAACTGCGCCTTGTCCGTACGCAAGAAGACGACTTAGGGTTTACCCACTACCGCTATCGGCAATACCGGCGCGGTATCAAGGTAGAAGCCGCACAGGTGCTGCTGCACGAGCGGGACCGGCAGCTGGTCAGCCTCAACGGCAAATGGGTCACCGGCGAAGACCAAGCGGCTACGGCCCCAGCCCTGACGGCGGAACAAGCGGTAGACCGCGCCTTGCAAACCGTGGATGCGGAACGCTACCTCTGGGAAGACGCTCAAGCCGAGCGGATGGTCAAACGCATAGCTAACGACCCCAACGCCACCGCTTTCCCCGATGCGGAATTGGTACTGATCGACCCGGAACTCAGCTTTCAGGCCAGCCAATTACAACTGGCCTACAAAGTGGAGGTCAGCGCCCTGCGCCCCCTCTCCCAGCAGATTCTTTATATCGATGCCGTAGATGGGGACGTTCTTTTGACGCTGAACGACCTACACACCCACAACACCCCCGGTCAAGCCAATACGCTCTATAGCGGCACACAGACGATCATCACGGATTCCCTGTCCGCTGACAGCTTCCGGCTTCGCGAAACCACAAGAGGGGATGGTATTGAAACCTATAATTTGCAGGGACGAACCAATTACGAGGATGCCGTAGACTTTATCGATGAAGACAACCACTGGAATGGGGAAGAAGGCATACAAAACGGTGCCGCCGGCGATGCACAGTGGGGTGCGGCTATGACCTTCGACTATTTTGCAGGCTCTCATGGCTATATCGGCGTAGACGGAGCAGGTATGCCATTGATCAACTACATCGGTTATGACAGCGGCTATGGCAATGCTTTCTGGAATGGCCGCTGGGCAACCTTCGGCGATGGGGACGGCAATACTTTTGGTTCCTCGCTGGCGACCGTAGATATTGTCGCCCACGAATTTGTGCACGGCGTTACCGACAAAACGGCCGATTTGATCTACCGCAACGAGAGCGGGGCTTTGAATGAGTCGTTCAGCGATATTTTCGGTGCCCTTGTAGAATTCTACGCTACCCCTGAATTGGCAGATTGGTTCATAGGAGAAGATGCTACGGTAGACGATAATGGAATCCGCAACATGGCGGACCCCAACACGGAAAACGACCCGGATACGTACCGCGGGCAATTCTGGTTCACGGAGACGGGCGCTTTTGCAGCTGGCGTACATACCAACAGCGGCGTGCAGAACTACTGGTTCTACCTGCTGACCGAGGGCGGCGAAGGCATAAACGATAACGAACAGGCCTACAGCGTCAATGGTATTGGGCTGGAAGCTGCCGGGGCGATCGCCTTCCGCAACCTGCGCTTCTACTTAGCGGAAGCCTCTACCTACGCTGATGCCCGCCGGGGCGCGCTGCGAGCCGCGGAGGACTTGTACGGCGAGTGCTCCACCGAGCTGGCCCAAACGGCGAATGCGTGGCATGCGGTAGGCGTGGGTGACCCCTACCCCCGGTTTGACCTCAAAGGGGTGAGCATCAACTACCCGGCGGCACTGACCTGCGGTTTCCCAGAAGACGGGCGCATACGGGCTACGGTGTCCTTTGAAAACTGTGTTTCTAGCCTGGCAGCCGGCAAGCAACTGCCCATCGCCTTCCAAGTGGACGACGGGCCAGTGGTCTTAGACACGGTGGTGCTAGAGGAGGCGCTTTTTGACGGGGATTTGCTGAGTTTCGCCTTTCAAAAACCCGCGACGGCCCTTGCCGGTTCTGGGGTTTTTGACTTGAAAGTATGGCCGGACCTTCAGCTCGATAATATCCGCCACAACGATACGCTGCGCATGACAGTCGACAAC
The DNA here is from genome assembly GCA_009908745.1 of Bacteroidota bacterium. Taxonomy (GTDB): domain Bacteria; phylum Bacteroidota; class Bacteroidia; order Chitinophagales; family Saprospiraceae; genus Phaeodactylibacter. The sequence goes on along the minus strand of JAAAOU010000247.1, from coordinate 14,207 downwards.
GTGCCGCAACAGAACGTGGACTTGGCGCTGCGAGACATCCGCCATCCGTTCTCAGGCTGCTTCTTGAGCGAAGACCGGGTGGAAGTTGCTATAGACTTTCTGGGCTGTGACTCCATGCCGGCCGGCACCCCGCTGGCCATCAGCTATCAGGTCAACGGCGGGACGGTCATCACAGAGGATATTACCACCCCCCGTACGCTGTTTAGAGGGGAGCAATTCACGCATACGTTCAGCGACGGTTTGGATATGCCCCAACAACGCGACAATTCCGTTTCCGCTTGGCTTAGCTCCGCAACGGACAGTTTGGTGCGCAATGATTCTTTGCGGAACGTAACGGTGGCCAACCCCCGCCCTATTGCCCCCTTTGGCCAGCTTACTTTCGAAGGGCAAGAAGCGACGGTAGACTCTTTTTACTTTACAACGGGTACGGATGCGAGCTTAGCCGTGTCCGAAGAAGCCGCCTACGAAGGCAGTTTTGGTGTCCGCATCACAGGCGGGGACAGCTATGCGGCGTACCTGAATGAGCAGTATTTTCTGCCACAAAACGACGAAGAGATATGGACGCTTAACCCTACTTACAACAGTACATTCTGCTTTTGCGCCCAAGTGCCGGAAGTGGAAGAGCCGCTACTGCGCTTCAGCTTGCGACAACGGCAGTCTGCCCTCTTCACTGTGCGAGAGTCGGTGCAAAACCGCCGTATGAATGCCCTACGCGTCTTGGTAGAAGGCGAGCCAGCCAGCCAAGTGTTTACCCCATCCGCTCCGTTGGATGCGAACTGGTATTTGAAAGGGGTGGACCTTGCGGACTACGCCGGGCGGGATGTGGAGATTTGCTTCGAGACGCATACCGGCCTTGCCCCTCTGTTTGACCCGTTCAATGTAGGTGACGTTATCAGTATCGACAATATTTTTATTGGCGACTTGGCCCTTTCTGCCGAGGACGTTGCGGCCAATAAACCACAGCTGTCTATTTTCCCCAACCCGGCACAAGCAACCGCGCAGCTTCGCTACCGAGCCCCACAAGCCGGTGAAGTGCAGCTACGCGTACTGGGTATGAATGGGCAGCGCCTGTTGGAGGACAACTGGGGCGTCAGTGCCGGCGAAAACCTGATGGACTTGCCGACAGCAGCTTGGCCAAGCGGCGTGTATGTGGTACAGCTTTGGCAGGACGGAGCTGCCGTGAGCCGACGGTTGGTGAAGCTGTAAAAACAATGGAGCTTTGGGTGGCATACCGCCTCGCCCAAAGCTCCATTTTACTCTCTACCGTATTACAAGCCCAGTTATTGCGTAGCAAATATCCTCGACCGTTCCCGAAAAGCTTTGAACTCAATCGCGTTGCCGGAAGGGTCCAAGAAGAACATGGTAGCCTGCTCCCCGGGTTCCCCTTTAAAACGGACGTAAGGCTCGATGATGAAATTCACCCCGCTGTCTTTCAGCCTATCCGCCAGCGTCTGCCAGTCTTCCATCTCTAAGATAGCGCCAAAGTGCTTCACCGGCACGTCTTTGCCATCTACAGGGTTAGTAGGCGCTTGGGAGTCGCCCTTTTCGGTCAAATGTGCCGTGAGCTGATTGCCCCAGAAATCGAAGTCCATCCAGCGGTCGGAGGTGCGGCCGATCTTGCAGCCGAGCAGCCCCTCGTAGAAGGCGCGGGTTTCCGCCAGGTCCTTGACGGGAAAAGCGAGATGAAACGGTTGTAGTGCCATAGTTTTGTATTTTCAATTACCAGCCGCGGTACCGAGGCGGCTTTATGCCTTTCAGCCGGGCGTACACAATTAGTTGCCCCCGGTGGTGCGTGAGATGGTCGTGCAACAATAAAATCACTTTCCGCTTGCTCATCGGGCCAGCAAAGAAATCAACATCTTCGTCTAACTGGCTTTCCGGGAAATTGGCCAAAGCTGCTTTAGCATTAGCCATTGCTTGTCGCAACAGCGCTACCACTTCCGTCTTCGCGGCACCCTCCAACTCAGTATCCATCTCCAGCTTTTCACCGCCCAAGTAATCGTGCGTCAGCCAAGCTACATTGCCCGCCATGTGCAACAACTGCTCTTGAAAAGTCATTTGCGCTTTGGTAGGCTTGTAACCGTAGTGTTCCTCGGGCATGGCTTCTGCCAATTCCAAGGTATAAGCCATGGCGTTGTCCCACTTTTCGGCGGCTTCCGCCAAAAAAGTAGACTGTGCAGTCGCGACAAAGCCGCCAAAAAGCAAGACCAAGAAAAGAAAGTACCTCATATTCCGGAAGTGGGACTGCCCGCCCCGGAGAACCGGCAGTCCTGTTTTTGTATTATACGCGCTCAATGATCAATGCCGAAGCACCGCCGCCGCCGTTACAGAGGGTGGCTAGGCCGATGTTGGCATCGCGCTGATGCAACACATTATTCAGGGTAGTGACAATTCGCGCACCGCTAGCCCCCAGCGGGTGGCCGATCGCTACTGAACCGCCCATCACATTGACCTTGCTGTCGTCAATCTTCAATGCTTGGTTGAACGCCATAGGCACAACGGCGAAGGCTTCGTTGACTTCGAAAAAGTCGATATCATTCAGCTCCAGGCCAGCGCGCTTCATTGCTAGCGGAGCAGCCAGCGTGGGTGCGGTGGTAAACCACTTCGGCTCGTGGGCAGCATCGGCAAAAGCGCGGATTTTGGCTACGGGTTTCAAGCCCAGCTTTTCTACGACTTCCTTGCTGGCTAGGACCAGCGCGGAAGCACCGTCATTTATGGTAGACGCATTGGCTGCCGTCACGGTGCCTTCTTTGGTGAAAGCCGGGCGCAGCTTGGGTACTTTTTCAAACTTGACGCGCTTGAATTCCTCGTCTTCGGTGACAGCTATGGGGTCGCCCTTGCGCTGCGGCACTTCTACCGGGACGATTTCAGCTTTGAACTGCCCTTTTTCGGTGTGCTCGGCGGCCAGTTTGTAGGAACGTATGGCGTATTCGTCTTGCGCTTCCCGGCTGATACCGTACTTGGTCGCGGTTTGATCGGCGCAGACGCCCATGGCCATTTCGTCGTAGGCGTCCGTCAGGCCGTCTTTAGCCAGGCCATCCACCAGTGTGCCGTGCCCGTACTTATGCCCCCAGCGGGCTTTAGGCACATAGTACGGGATATTGGACATGCTCTCCATGCCGCCAGCTACGGCCAGCCCTGTATGCCCCAGCATGATGCCTTGGGCAGCAAACATGATGGATTTCATGCCGGAGGAGCAGACCTTGTTCACCGTAGTACAGGGGACCGTATTGGAGATACCGGCGCCCAAGGCAGCTTGGCGGGCGGGGGCTTGCCCCAGGTTGGCAGAGCATACGTTGCCCATGAATACTTCTTCGACTTCCTTGGCCTCTACGCCAGCTTTTTCCAGTGCGCCTTTGATAGCCGCGCTGCCCAGTTGGGTGGCGGACAGGCTGGATAAGACACCCCCAAAACTGCCTAGCGGGGTACGTACGGCGGAGGCAATGAATACTTCTTTCATAGTTGGTATTTGGTTAATAGCTTATTACGCTTATGTCAACGATTCCACCTACGGTTCAGTTTGTTCCGCCTTTGTGCTTTTGAGAAAAGGATGCTAGTGTTTCACCACCATGCGGCCCACTGCCGTCCCTTCTTCGCCGCGCAGGCGGTACCAGTACATACCGGCAGGCCAGCGGCTGGCGTCAATTTGCACTTCGCCCGCACGGATCGCCGGGTAGCTTTGTACCACGCGGCCGTCAGCCGAAAGGACCTCTAGCTGAAACAGCTGCTGCCGGGGGTTGCTAAAAACCAGGCGGGCCGTTTGACGCAGCGGGTTGGGGAACAGGCGGCACGCGATTTCGGAAGCGGCTTCCTTTGTCTGATTGGGGACAACCGCCACACAAGCCTCTTCGATCTGGCCAATGGCCTGCTCGTGGTTTTGGTTTACCACATCTACTACGTCGGCGAGGCAAACGAAATCATCAGTCAGCTCGGCGTAGTGGATGCGGCACAGGGGCTGCATGTTACTACTCTTATGCAGCATGGAGTCTTGGTAAGAAATACCGATGACTTGGTCGTTGATACCCAAAGGCGAAATGGGAAATTCGGCCTCCGGGGCAAGGTTTTCCACCGTGGTGACGATCAAGCCCTCCAGCTTAAGTTGATAGGCGTTGACGCGGGTGGTCGGATTGAGTATGCCGATGTCAATGTATTGCTCTTCAAAGTTGGCATCGATGATGCTGAAGGTGATGGTGTCATTGGTATTCAGCACCCCACCCGGGAAGTTGCAGTGGTCGTGCGCACCTGAGCCCTCGTGCGGGTGGCTGTCGCCGTAGTTGACACAGCTGGCGAGCAGTGCCGCGTCATAGACGGTTATCGTATCGTCGGCGTTGAGGTCATTGCAGGGGGTTGGGGCGATATCGCCGCCTAATATGCCGCTGACGTACTGCTGGGCGTCTAGCATCTCCTGTGTGCCGCTCGCATCCAAGTCGCCCCTTACGGTACCTCCACCGCAGGTACCTGTACAGTCGATTTCCGCATCACCATACAATACCCCTTGACAATCGAGGTAGGGGTCACAACTATCGTCCAGGCTCAGCTCCAAACTGCCGGAAGAGCGGTCGAGCAGAATACATACCTGCGCCCAGTTGTTCATAGAGTCACGCTCCAGCCGCCCCAGTTTATCCGGCGCAAAGTCCCAGTTCACACGCGTCACGAAAGTGTACCGCCCGTCGGGCACGTCGGTCACGTCTATCCACTGGCACTCCAGCTCAGCGCTGTAGATGTCATAGCAGCCCGCCGTTATGCCCATATTGCCGCAGCCGTACTGAGGCGACCCTGTAGTGCAGCCCAAGTCAATGACGCAGAAGCCATTTTTAAAGCCAATGGGGATTTCCTCCCCTTCTTCTGTAAAGAGGACGTACTCCGCGTAGCCGTCGTAGTGGAAATGATTGTGGCAGTTGTCCCAGGTAAACTGCGGATTGTCCGTGCTAGGCTCCCCGATGAAATAGTCCAATTCCCCGATATTATCAATTTGAGTAGTAAAGCGGACGATATCGCGCTGCCCGTAGCCGTGCAGGCAGCCCTCTTCAATCAGGCAGGGGTCATTGGACTCGATAGTGGACAGATAGATGGAGGAAGCCAGAATATCTTCCCGCACGACCAAATCCGGCATATTCGGGCAGTTGGGGTCGCCCAAAGGCAGGCAGGAGCCGTCGTCAATGGTCGCTAGCGGGTTGTAGTTGCAGGAAGCAGGGTCGGTGCAACCTATGACCGGCCCGAGATACACGATCTCCCAGCCCACGGCTTCCGCACAGTCATCCAAGTGGTCGCCGATACGGATGTAATAGGTCTGCTGCGGGTCAAAGTAGGACTCGACTACCGCTTGTGGGGCACAGTCGTCTGCATCGTTATTGTAGAATATGGTGCTCTGATTGTCTTCCGCCACGGTGATGCCCTCGCAGGTGTCGTACACCCAGATTTTAGTGTCGCAATCGTTCAGCCCACAACTGGTAATTTGGTAAATCCCTACCGAGTCGGGCGTGAAAGCGTACCAGCTGTCGTCGTAGGCTGCGGTGTACTGCCCCTCCCCCACCGGGATGGCCGTCTCACAGATTTGGCCGTCGCTACAGTTGAAGGTAATGGCCATGGAGCCGCCAAATTCAGGGCCGCCGGAGGCCAGGGTATCGCCCTCCAGCACGATATTGTAAAAGCCGGGCTCGAAGATACCATCGCCGTAGCTATCCAGCAGCGTGAAGTTAAGGCAGGTGGAATCCGGCACGCAAACCTGCCGCTGATACAGGGTGTTGGCTTCGTAATCCCCCGCATCTACAGCGGCGTAGACTACGCCATTAACATCTTGCACGGACCAGGCGGTTTCTCCCGGGTATTGATCGGTTTGTATTTCCACAATGAGCGAAAGCTGTGTGGTGTCCGGACAAGGGGGCTGTGCCAGCAGTGCGGAACCGAGCACCAATAGGAAAAGGGAAAGCAGATACTTTTTCATAAGCATATCAAAGGGGTAGTTTCGATAAAGGTAAGCAGTTCTGGCACTTTGCACCATATTGCGGCGTGATTATAAGCAGCAATCCGCATCCACGCCGCCCAAATTCATTTTTTTCGCAAAAAAACCACCTTTATGCTTGACTCGTGTTGCTTATTCCCTTACATTTGCATTCCAATTCACGGAAATAAACGCATTTGTTGAATGAAACACGCGTTCGTGAGTTAAAATGGGTCTTAAAATCCCATTAAACATCGCGGGGTGGAGCAGTTGGTAGCTCGTCGGGCTCATAACCCGAAGGTCGCAGGTTCAAGTCCTGCTCCCGCTACAAAGCAAAAGCGCAGTGAGTTTCGTACTTGCTGCGCTTTTTTTATTTAGTGGCACTTAAAATAGTCAAAAGGCTCCCGGCAGTCCAAACAGCGGTACAGCGACTTGCAAGCGGTAGAGCCAAATTGGCTGACCAGCTCCGTATTCTTAGAGCCGCACTGCGGGCACTCCACCGCCGGCTGCTCGGCGAACAGCGCCCCCTTATCCGCAGTGCCATCCACTGGTGGGGCAATGCCGTATTCTTTGAGCTTCCGCCGCCCTGCTTCGCTCATCCAGTCGGTTGTCCAGGCCGGGTGCAGCACGGTCTTCACGCTAACGTCTTCGTAACCGTGCTCCTGCAGTACTGCCCGGATGTTGATTTCGATGGTATTCATGGCCGGGCAACCTGAGTAGGTAGGCGTAATGACCACTTCCACCCCACCGTTTTCCTGTACATTTACAGATCGTATGATGCCTAGGTCGGTTACCGTCAGTACCGGTATTTCCGGGTCGGTCACTTCTTCTAATACTTCCCAAATTTCGGATTCTAATGTGGTCGTCGCCATAACGGATCGTCTTTTCGTACACTATACTAACAGTTGTTCGTATGCAAGAGTTGGCCAGCCAGCTCAAAACGTCAAGGCCGTTACGATAGCCATCATGACGATGAAAAAGGTGAATATCATTACATAGGCAAAATTGACGATCGCAAACTTCAGGAAGGTCTTTATGCGCCCTTGCACGTAGAATCGGCGCATGGCTTTATACAGGTATAACAACACCCCGAAGAAAAATAGCGTTGTCAACGTCCCCCCCAGCTCTTCACCAGTTTGGAAGCCCACAATCATCAAAATACTGGCGATCAAGAAGGCGAAGGCATGGTAATGAAAACTAAAAACCACATGCTCCACATAATAACGGTACCGCCGGATATAGAGCAGTTTGAGCACGAGCGCCAAAGCCGGCATCATCAGCACTACCATCCAGATCAACTTGCTGAAGACGTAGCCGCCGAAGTCGCCCCCTTCCCGGTTGAGCTTGACAACCTGCCGGAGCACCAACTGTTGCCAAAACCCTTCTACAGCGTAATGGCCCGGCAGGCTGTCCAACGGCATCTCCATAACATCATAAGTCGCCACCTCTACGTTTTCCGTCTTAAAATTAAGTGCCCCATCGTAAACTACGTAACTTAGGTTCATGCTGTCCTGCCGGGTATCCTCCAGGTAGGTATCAAGCGAGTCGAAAGCTGCTACCACCACTGCTTCGTTCGGGAAATCCTTTTCGATCTTTACCCGCGCGCTGTCCAGTTGATCACGAAAAACCGCCATGTAGGCTTCAGACCTTGAGCCTTCCAGCGACTCGGCCAGCCCCCGTTTCATCTCTTCCAGGGTAAAGTAGCCGATTACCGCGAAGTGGATGACCGCCAGCACGAAAAACAGGCGCAAAGGCGGCACATAGCGCTTCTGCTTGCCTTGGAAATAGGCTTCGGTCAGCTTGCCGGGGATAAAGAGTGCCCCTACTGTGCGGAAGAGCTTGGAATCTATATTGAGTACGGATTCAAAGAAGTCGCGGATAAGCACCCAAAACGTCACCTTGCCGTCGGTGAACTTCTGGCTGCAATGACTACAGTAGTTGCCAAAGGAAGGCAGAGGGTAGTAACAATTCGGGCAGTACCGGTTTTCCGCTTGTTCCATGAGCATGAAGGTTGAGTCAGCAAAATAATCAAGCCCAGCGAAAACAACCTTATTTTTCGATAAAAGCCCGCAGTATTCGACGGAGCGCTTTCGGCTGCTCCACCACTACGGCGTGCCCCGCCCCTTCCACGCTTCGGTGACGGGCATTGGGCATGCAAGCGGCGATATGCTCACTGTAACGAGGGGGCTTCAGGAGGTCCAAGGCAGCGGAGACAACTAGGGTAGGAATATCAATACTAGCCAATTCTGCTGCCGGCAACTCGAAGGCAAGAAAAGCCTCACAGAGCGATTCAAAAGCTCGTAGGAACCCCTCCGGCAGGGCTTGAAAGCTGTCCCGCCGCGTTTGCAGGAAATCGCCATGACGATCGAGAAAGCCCCCTGAGTAGGAAGCCGAAAGCACCGCATCGTAGAGCAAACCCGCATCCACACTAGCCAGGTCTTTCCACAACTTGACTTGCCGTTGCAACAGTTCATCTGAATAACTTACGGAGGCGATCACAGAAAGCGAGGCGATGCGCTCCGGGGCGGCTTTCGCCAAGAGCAAGCCCACTTCCCCGCCGTAGGAGGTGCCGATGATGTGGCAGCGGCCAATGTGCAAGTAGTCGAGCAGGGCCAGCGTATCCTCCACGTGGGTACGTAAGCGCAGAGGGCTGGGTAAATGCTTGCTGCTGTTCAATTGCCCCCGGAAGTCGTGCAGCAAGCAAGGGTGAGCACCACTAAAAGCTTCCACCTGCGCATTCCACATCCGCAGGTTCATCAGTATGCCGTTGAGGAACACGATGGGTACGCCTAATGCCGAAGCTGCCGTGTACTCGTAGGCCAAAAAACCGCCGCCGTCTAGCTCAAACTGCTCCATAGTATCGCTATTCGGCACGCTTTCGCAGGCGGCCATCCGCTTCGATGAGCAGCGGTGTTTCCGGAAAATCGGACTTGGTCAGCCGGATAAGGGTCTTGAGCGCCCGTTTCCGCAGGTCTTCGCGCGGGCCGTGGGCTTTACGCTGGTAAATAGAAGTCACGAAGCCGCCTTGAAAACGCCCTTTCTTATCCACTTCCACTTTCACCATGGGCGCCACGCCAGCTTCGCCGCGCAAATTGAAACGGCCGTAGGTGCAAAAGTTGCCTAGGCTGTAGCAAATCAGCCGGTCGTTGTACAGCTCCATCCCCCGGGTGACGTGCGGGCCATGGCCGAATATGATATCAGCCCCTGCATCTACCATAGCGTGAGAGAATTTGTATACATCCCCCCGGTTTTCCCCGTAGTAAGTTTCTGGCTTACGCGGTACATGCTGATGGTCCTTGCCTTCTGCCCCGCCGTGGAAGGACACGATAACGACATCGCAAACTTCATCTAAGCGGGATACGATAGCGCGGGCTTTCCCATAGTCGTGAATACTGCACGTCCCCCAGTTGGGCGAGAAAGCCGCCATGCCGAAGGCCAGCCCATTGCGCTCAATAATAGCGTACTCATCGGTGCCCGCTATACCGGCGTAAGCGATGCCAGCTTCATCCAGCACGGCTTTGGTGCGCTCCCGCCCTGTGCGCCCAAAGTCGCCGGAGTGGTTGTTGGCGATACTCAAGAAGTCGAAGCCGGCTTGGACGAAATGCCGCACATAACTTTCCGGCGAGCGGAACACATAGCAGGCATCAGGGTTGTTGCAACGCTTGGCCGTGCCGCCTTCGTCCAGTATGGTGCCTTCCAAGTTGCCAAAGGTGACGTCGGCATCGGCAAGCAGCTCCCACACCTGCGCCAGCATAGTAGCGCCTTCCAAAGGCGGCAGATAGACCGGGGAAGGGTAATTGGTGCCCAGCATCATATCCCCTACGCCGATGACCGTGAACACTTCCGGTTCCTCCTCGGCGGGGCCGGCCGCCTCTTGTTCCAGCGTATCTTGCGGCAAGGTGTCTATGGGTGGGGCAGACCGAGCCGCCGCACTATACGGAAAGAGTAAAAAGCTAATGGTATAGAAGCAAAAAAGACCTCCTAAGCGGAAGCCTTTCTTGCGGCCTGAATATAGTGCCATGCGTTATGGTTTGTTTCGCTCTTTAGTCGAAAGACTGGTTCGGCATTTCGGCGGCTTTTACTAGCTCGCGGTATTCTTCCGGCGACAGGCCGTCCATGCAGTAGTTAATCGGGTTGACTTTTTTGCCTTTGTAGTGCACCTCGTAGTGGCAGTGGGGAGCGGTGGAGGCGCCGGTATTGCCAACCAGGCCGATCTGTTCGCCCCGCTTGACCTTTTGCCCGACGCTGACGTCAATACGCTTCATGTGCGCGTACAGGGTCTGATAACCGAAGCCATGATCGATAATCACCCGGTTGCCGTAGCCAGAGCCACGCCCCGCTTTGACCACTTTGCCGGCCCCCGTAGCTTGTATGGGGGTGCCGCTCTCGGCGGTAAAGTCAATGCCGTAGTGCATTTTGGGTACCTTGTAGATGGGGTGGATACGGCGGCCAAAGCCAGACAAGGCCGTGACTTTCCGGTGCAGCTTGTCGCTATTGACCGGTTTGATGGAAGGCATGCTGGCCAGCATTTCCTCCTTTTCTTTTGCCAAGTTGGTGATGGTATCCAGAGAGCGGGATTGCAAGTTGAGCTGATGCTTGAGCTTGTCGATGTTCTGCCGCACGGAAACCATCAATTCGCTGTTGGAGTATTGGCGCAGCTCCGCGTAGCGATCGTGGCCACCGATACCGCCTTCCCAAACCCCCTCGTCTATGGGGTCCATACCGAATATCATCCGGTGGGCGTAGGCATCACGCTCCTGTACACTAGCAAGAACGCCTTGCAGGCGATCCAATTCTTCGTTCAGCTCTTTGTATTCCCCAGCCATCTTGTCCAGCTCGTTTTGGAGCATTTCCTCTTTGGGTGACGGGAACCAATTGTGAGCGACCAGCGTAAATATGAAGCCGGTGGCGATTACAGCACAAGCAAAACCTAAAATTCTGAATACGATTTGACTGGTAGTCTGTTCTACCTTCTCGTACCGCAGGGTCTGCGTGTTGTAGACAAATTTTTCTTTTCTCATGAGTGTCGAGTCTTAGCCAGTTTGAACCCAAATAATCAGTTGATCAAATTTATTTACCAGTTTTAAAGCCACTTTGGGCTTGAAGTAAATAGCTACTGAAAATTTAGCATTCCCCCATCAAGGCTAGAAGCTGCGGACGCTCGGTTATCCCCCACCGATTGCCCTTTGTTGTTGCTTCCCCTTAAGTGTTTGTCCTTTGTCTAAGGTTTTTTGGCTATGCCAAAAATAGACGCGGGATTTGGCTTTACAAAATTTCACTTTGAAAATCCTTTATTGTTATCACCTTATTAATGACAAAAGCACCGATGTTATCAAATAGATTACAACAAAAAAGCTTGAAATAAAGGATTATCCAGTAAATGATTAAATAACTACAGCACTAGGGCTTTGTTCATGGGTGGGATGTCTTCTACGTTTTCTACCGCAAAGATGCGCAATACTTGGGACTTATATAGTTTTTTAGATTTTTTTAACATTCCTTCAAGCGGTGCGCATATACGCCCAAGCTGTCTGGTAAGCCCCAGCTTCTTCGCAGTACGCCATGAAGTCCGCATAGAAGTTATCTTGCCCCACGGTGGCACTATTCCCTACCACCACAAGCTGCTTGCGGGCCCGGGTCATGGCGACGTTCATCCGGCGGTAGTCCTTGAGGAAACCGATCTCGCCCTTGCCGTTGGAGCGTACCAGAGAAATGTAGACTACATCCCGCTCCTGCCCCTGGAATCCGTCTATGGTATTAATGACAAGCGGCAGCCCGGCAAGCATGGGGTCTTCCGCTATCATCTGCTCCATGTGTACCACCTGCTCCCGGTAAGGGGAAATGAGGGCTATGGGCGGGGCTTCGCCTTCCTCGTAGGCTGCCTTCAGCAGGTACAGATGCTCCCGCAGGATCAGGAACTCTTCGGGATTGTACCGGCTGCGGTAGCGCTCGTGGACTTTTTCGTCAAAACCGCAACCTGCCGTATCGATAAATACCACTTCGGGTTCTTCCCTTCCTTCCAGACGGTGGGTGCTGACTTGCTCCGCCGCACGCAGCGCCCCCTCGTAAAACTGCTGGTTGGAAAAGCCCATGATCGCTTCGTTCATACGGTACTGCACATCGAGCAACTGCACCTGCGGCAGCCGCTGCAGCAGCTTTTCCATCAGCGTAACCGACAGGCCGCCCCGCTGGGCTTTGCTGGATTTCACCGTGGGGGGCAATTGGAAGGGGTCGCCGGCAAAAACAACGCGCGAAGCTTTCAAAATCGGGATCCAGCTCGCGGGCTCCAGCGCTTGGGCCGCCTCGTCAATCACTACGGTACGGAATTGGCGGCGCTCCAGCAGATCGTGCGCGCAGCCTACCAGCGTGGCGGTGATGACCTGCGAGCCGTCTAAGATTTGGTCAATCAGGCGGTCTTCCAGCTGCCGCGCCCAGGCCGACAGCTCGCGGGCCTCTTGGTACAAGCGGTTGCGCTCCGTGCGCTCCTCCGGGCCGAAGCGCCGTTTGTACTTGCGGGCGTTGCGCCGGGCCTCGGCGGCTTGTATTTTGACTTTCTTGATGTTCTTGCTCTCCGGGTGGTCGGCCAGCTTGAGGTCTAGCGTCTGCCGGATCACCGACTCGTCTACCCGCGAGATATTGCCGATACGGGTGACGGTGAGCCCTTTCTCCGCTATCCGCTCGGTGAGCAGGTCGACGGCGGTATTGCTGGGGGCGGTGACCAGCACGGTGGCTTCCTGCTGCGTCAACTGTGCAACGGCCTCCACCAGCGTCGTGGTTTTGCCCGTGCCGGGCGGGCCGTGGACCACGGCGACGTCTTGGGCGGACAGGATGTGGTTGATGGCCTGATTCTGGGAGTCGTTTAGGTGGGGCAGGGCCAGCGGCTCATTGACCGGGGCGTAACGGGGCGGCTGCACCCCGAGCAGTACATTCCGCAGCTCGGCGACCTTGCCCTTTTTGGCTTCCTGTACCTTACGGAGTGCTTTTTCCATTTCCAGGTAGGTCCGCTCGTCGAACAGCAAATCCACGCCGATTTGCCCCAGTCCCATCCAATCCGGCAGGTCCTTGCTGTTGAGGATGATCTGCATGCGGTTTTTGTTGACGAAGTTGACTACCCCCGTCTTTTCCCGCTGCTTGACCGCCGGCTGGTTGGTAAAGAAATTGACCACCTTGCCGGCCCTGAACCGATGCGGCTCGTCCTCCGGCACGTCCCGCTCTACGGTCACCACCGCCCGCTCGCCGTAAGTGTAGCCGGATTTGACCACCTGCACTGGGTACCAAGCGTAGCCGTTGGCCTTGCGCTCCGTCAGCGGCAAGCGTTGTATTTTTTCCTTGAATTGCTTCAGGTCTGCTTCTTTTTCCAGCTGCAGCAATTCGCTGAGTACTTCCAGTTCCTCTAGTGCTTTGGCCATGGTGAAACTATTCGCCGTTTTGTGTGATTACTTGGTATACAACTACAACCGAGAGCATCAGTTTAATTCCTTGCAAAAATGTCCGAAGAAAAACCCAAGGTGCTACGCGAGCAATTTGCCGCGCTGAAGCACCTGCCCCGCTTTTTCCGCCTCATCTGGGCCGTCAATCCATATATGGCCACCGCCAACGTACTGCTACGCTTGCTCAAGTCGGCCGTGCCGCTGGCGATGCTGTACGTCGGCAAGGAAATCATCGACGCCGTCATCCGCTTGATCAACAATGAGACGGAAGATACGACTTACTTATGGACGATGGTCGCTATCGAGCTGGGGCTGGCCGTGCTGTCCGACCTGATGAACCGGGCCATCACCTTGCTCGACAGCCTGCTCGGCGACCTGTTTGCCAACAAGACCTCTGTAGACCTCATCGCCCACGCCGCCAAGCTGGACCTTTACCAGTTCGAGGATGCCGAGTTCTACGACAAAATGGAGCGGGCCAGGCGGCAGACTACCGGGCGTACGGTGCTGATGTCACAGGTGCTTACGCAAATGCAGGATATCGTCACGGTTTTGTTCTTGGCGGGTGGTTTGGTGGCCTTCAATGCGTGGCTGTTGGTACTGTTGGTGCTGGCGGTTATCCCCTCTTTTTTGGGCGAGACCCACTTCAACCAGCGCACCTACTCCCTGACCCGCAACTGGACGCCCGAGCGGCGCGAGCTCGACTACCTGCGCTACATCGGCGCTAGCGACCGCACCGCCAAGGAAGTCAAAATATTCAACCTGTCGGATTTTATCACCGACCGCTTCCAAGAGCTTTCGCACGATTACTACCTGGCCAACCGCAATATCGCCATCAA
>JAAAOU010000448.1 GCA_009908745.1 Bacteroidota bacterium | reverse complement strand
ACCACCCCCCACTGACATTCTTCATTTCAAACCCCTGCGCAAAGCTAGACTTTTAGGGTAATGAATTGTCAACCGGAGCTGCTTCCCGAGCACTGCTCCTCAAAAACCTCACCCTATGAAAAATCCGAGTGCCGATATGCTAGTCCAGGAAGCGGACAAGCTCGTACGTTTCGCCGACGAAGAGATACAGCGCGCCGAAGAGGATGTCATCACCCATTCCGTATGCTTCAACGCCCGCCAATCCATCATCAATTACCTGGCCTCCTTTCTGCACCGCCAAGGGGTAGAGCCAGTGAAGCCCGTCACTATGGCGGGGCTGCTGGAGCAGTGCCAAAACATCGACGGCCGTTTCAACCTCATTGATATTTCTGAGTTTGGCTGCAAGCACGACGACAAACCCGAGGCCTACTGCCTGGGCGTGGACAAAGTGGCGGACTGCCTGCGCATAGCCAAGCAAACCCGTGCCATCGCCGTAGAAGCAGCACCTGCCTATTAAACCGTAGAAACCTCCATCCATCATGAAGAAGCAAACCGAGCCTGCCAAGTATCCGGGCATTCGAGTAGCTATGGACGGGAATACCGCCGCTATTATGTGCGAGCGGGAATCCTCTGACGCTGCCGGTGCCTATCCGATTACTCCTTCCACCCAAATGGGCGAATACTGGGCCGACGCGGCCGCCAAAGGCCACCTTAATATCTCCGATCGCCCCCTTATCTTTATCGAGCCAGAAGGCGAGCACGCCGCTGCCGCCGTCACCGCGGGGCTGTCAATGACTGGCCTGCGCGCCGCCAATTTCTCCTCCGGCCAGGGTATTGCCTACATGCACGAGTCCCTGTACGCGGCAGTGGGCAAGCGCTTGACCTATGTGCTCAACATCGGGGCACGGGCTATGACCAAATCTACCCTAAACGTACACGCTGGGCATGACGACTACCATGCTGTGGACGACACTGGTTTCTTCCAGTTCTTTGCCAAAAAGGCACAACACGTAGCGGATTTGAACATCATCGCTCACCGCATCGCCGAGTTGGCACTCACGCCAGGCATCGTGGCGCAGGATGGTTTCCTGACCACCCACCTGATCGAGTCCATGACCCTACCCGAGCGCGAGCTGATCAAAGAATACCTCGGCCGGCCCGATGACATCATCAAAACGCCGACCGAAGCCCAACGTATCATCTACGGGGACACCCGCCGCCGCATACCCGAGCTTTGGGATGTGGATAACCCTGTAATGGCAGGCATCGTGCAAAACCAAGATGCTTACATGCAGTCGGTGGCTGCCCAGCGCCCCTTCTTCTTCGACCACATCAAGGAGCTCACCGAGCAGGCTATGCAGGAGTTCTACGCACTCACCGGCCGCCGCTACGATCGGGTGATGACTTATAAAGCAGAAGATGCCGATTACCTCATCCTCGGCCAGGGTAGCGTGGTGCCGAGTGCCGAAGTCGTAGCTGACTACCTGCGCGAAACCCGCGGGCTGAAAGTAGGTGTCGTTGACCTCGTCATGTTCCGCCCATTCCCCGCCGACTTACTGGGCAAGATTTTGAAAGGCAAAAAAGGCGTGGCCATCCTCGAGCGGCTCGACCAACCCATGGCGGCCGACTTGCCGCTGATGCGGGAGACGCGCGCCAGCCTGACCAAATGCCTCGAAAATGGCAGTTATAAAGACCACCGGTCCTATCCCGAACTGGAAGCGTACAAACCGGGCGATATGCCGCCCCTGTACTCGGGTTCCTTCGGCATGGGTAGCCGCGACTTGCAGCCGGAAGGCATCATCGGCGCGGTAGAGAATATGCTGCCTGATGGCAAAAAGAAAAAACAGTTTTACCTGTCGATCGACTTCATCCGCGACGTCCCCTTCACCCCCAAACAGCGGGCCTACCAAGAATCCATTCAGGAGGCCTACCCGAATGTGAAGGAGCTTTCCATTCGCGGTTCTGAAAATCCCAACCTCATGCCCAAGGAGGCGGTGACCGTCCGCTTCCACTCCATCGGTGGCTGGGGGGCTATCACGACGGGCAAAAACCTGGCAATGACCCTTTTCGACTTGCTAGGCTATGACATCAAAGCCAACCCGAAGTACGGTTCTGAGAAGAAGGGGCAGCCGACGACGTATTACCTGTCCGCCGCGCCCGAGCCCATCCGCGTCAATTGCGAATATGTGTTCGTGGATGTGGTGCTTTCCCCAGATCCCAATGTCTTCAAGCACACCAACGCGCTAGCGGGCCTGAAAAAGGGCGGTACCTTTATTATACAGAGCAATAAGAACAGCCCGGATGAAGTATGGGCCGCTATCCCCAAGCCCTATCAGAAAATTATCATTGACAACGAAATCCGCCTGTTCTACATCGACGGTTTCCGGATTGCCCGGGAGGAAGCGACGGACCCCGAACTGCAACTCCGCATGCAAGGTATTGCATTCCAGGGGGCTTTCTTTGCGGCTTCTCCGCTGATGGAAAAGGCGAACCTGTCTGAACAGGAGTTGCTGAAAGCCATCGAAGCCCAGCTGCAATCCAAATTCGGCAGCAAAGGGCAGCGTGTAGTGGATGACAATATGGAAGTGGTACGCCGTGGCTTTGACGAAGTGCACGAAGTCACCGAAAAAGTGCTCGGCGCAGGGCAAAACGGAACATCTAACGGCGTAGCGCCTATTCCGCTCCCCTCCATGCTCAAGGATACCCCGCAGAGCGCCTCCAAGCTCAGCGACATACACCGCTTCTGGGAACAGACGGGCAGTTTTTACCAGCAGGGCAGCGGCAGCGACAACATCACGGACCCCTTCATCGGGCTGAGCGTGATGCCGGCGGCTTCTTCCCTCTTCCGGGATATGACGGGCATCCGTTTCAACCATCCCGAATGGATTGCCAATAACTGCACAGCCTGTGGCGATTGCTACGCGGTTTGCCCCGATACCGCCATACCTGGCCTGGTGTCCAAGCTTTCCGACGTGCTCGATACCCTTGTGCAGCGCGTGAAAAAGCACCATGGCAAACTCAACTACCTGCCCAAAGCGGTCCGCCAAATGGAGCCGGAAATCCGTGCTTTGTTCAAC
>JAAAOU010000497.1 GCA_009908745.1 Bacteroidota bacterium | reverse complement strand
CCGCCGCAATAACTTTGACCTTTACTACGCCGAGCGGCGCAACGGCAGGTGGTCAACGCCAGAACGCCTGCCTGCTACCGTCAACAGCGGCGGCTTCGACTCCCAGCCCAGCTTATCCGCCAATGGGCAGGAGCTTTTCTTCACCAGCGACCGCGGAGGCGGCGAGGGCCGGCTAGACCTGTGGGTAAGCACCAAAGGGCCCGATGGGAAATGGGGCAAAGCCCGCAACTTGGGCACGGTCGTCAACACGCCCTTCAACGAACAAGCCCCCTTTATCCACCCGGATGGACAGACGCTCTACTTCATGTCCAAAGGGCATCCCGGCATGGGTAATTACGACCTCTTCCTCTCCCGCCGGCAATCGGACGGCAGCTGGGGCAAGCCAATGAACCTCGGCTACCCGATCAACACCCGCGAAAACGAAGGGGCCATGATCGTCAGCCTCGATGGGCAAACGGCCTTTTTTGATTCCGACAAAGCCGACCCGACCGGCCAAGAGCGCGAAATGGGCAATGCCGACCTCTTTCAGTTCCCCCTGTACCCGGCCGCACAGCCCACACCCGCTACTTATGTGCAGGCTACCGTACGCGATGCCGAGACCAAACGCCCCTTGCGCGCCAGCGTGCGCCTGACAGAACTGGAAAGCAATAAGCCACAGGCGGAAGACGAAACCGACGAGCGCGGGCAGTTTCTGGTCGTCTTGCCCCAAGGCCGTGATTATGCCCTGAACGTATCCAAACCCGGCTACCTCTTCCACTCGGAGCACTTCGCCCTGTCGGAGCACCGGGACAGAACAGCACCTTACGACCTGCTCATCGAACTGCAGCCTATCCCGGTAGCCAGTACGGCCGACACTAGCCGTAGCAAGCCCGTGGTACTGCGCAATGTATTCTTCAACACTGGCTCCGCGGAGCTGCGGCCGGCTTCCAAGCCCGAACTCGACCGCCTGGCGGAGCTGCTGCGCGAAACACCCGGCTTGCGCATACGCATCAATGGGCATACGGACAACGTGGGCACAGCGGAGGACAACCAACAACTGTCAGAAGCCCGCGCCAAAGCGGTCTACCAATACTTGATTGAGCAGGGCATAGACGCAACACGCCTGGCCTACAAAGGCTTTGGCGAAAGCCGGCCTATAGCCAGCAACGAGACGGCGGAGGGGCGGCAGCGGAACCGGCGGACGGCGTTTGAGGTGGTGAAGTAGTAGCGATAGTTTTTTAGTACTGAGTACACGCCATAGCTGAAAGCTACGACGAGCGACCCGCCACAGCAGCTGCATGCGCAGACCGCCAGCATGCGAAGCACGCCGTAAGCTACGACGAACGGGGGGAAGTCAATTTAACATTAGCTGTACGGTGAACTACAACCCGAAACTGCTCCGCTTCCGTATCATTGACAAAGTCAATTTGAGGATAAGCACGCAATGCACGGAGTACTCCACTCCCGGCCCCTTTGTAATTGAGTAAGGCAGGTGCGAGGGAATCAAGAATATCATTGCGTTTCTTTCGGATACCCCTCCTCATTTGCTCCACGGTAAGGTTATTAGGCAACTTACCCGGGCTGATAATCTCAACCCTGTTTTCAAAGATGAAGAGCTTTATGGAGTCTTTGATAAAATAGTCTCTATGGACAAGCGCATTCGTCAATAGCTCAGTAAAGACAATTGCAGGTATTTCTAACTTGCTAGGACTGTTGAATGAATCACCACTTTGAATTTTGTGTAGGGTTCTTTTTACAAAGTCTTGCGCTTGGACAAATTGCTCAGAAAGCGTCCCCTTCAAATAATCGGATGCCCGGTAACTATCTGCCTCAATATCATTGCCCCAGAACCAAATCGCGGTAATGAAAAACCCTGTAATGGTCTTTTGCGGATTGTTGGTAAAGAGCAATGCACCGGCTAGATTCGGCTTTCCATCCTGTCCAAGCCGCAAGTTTTCAAACGTTCGCTCACGGTCTTGTTCTATCGGTTCATCATAGGTACTTTCGTAAAACTGTTTGAATCTGCCCCAGTCTATATCGGCGTAAGAGCAATGGGCCAAAAGCTGCTCCTCCGCGTATAAACTTCCGCTGGCTTGCAGCATGCGTCTCAGTTCTTCATTGCTGGTGACCTTCCGCTTGTCAGAACCATTTTTAACAAACACCAGCCCATCTTTGTCTTTGTAGGGCTTGTGGATACCTTCGGGCACCTTAGCCAGAATAACACGCCGACCTTGCTCTACTTTTACCGTTTCTGTTTCTATGCTGATGGGGCTTTTCACATGCTCGTTAGCCGCAGTAGTGAGTAAATTGTTGATGCGCTGAATATCCTGATAAGACAAGCCTTCCACAGCCCCTGTTTTGTCATTGACCCCAATAATAATCAAGCCGCCTTTGGTATTGGCAAAGGCTACTATTTCCTGCGCGATACTGGTCGCGTTGGTCACGTTCAGTTTGAATTGGACCTTGCTGGTTTCTCCTCCAGCTATAATATCTAATACCTCTAGCGCTTCCATAGCTGATATGTGTTTTTTCTGCGGCCGAAAGCTTCTTACCTATAACGCAAGCGAATGGAAAATCCGCCCGCCCCCATCGACTCCCAGATTTTAAAAGGACACTCATCGGCTCACCTAAATCGTGAACTTCGCTCATTGATGCAAAATATAATTATCTCGTCACTTTTGCCTTACCCTTCTGTCCCTGAATTCTTGATAGTTTCATTCCTTTTTCTTTTTGCCTTCCTCCCACAGTGCCTTCAGCTCTTCGAAGTCCTGTGCTCCGGCGGCAGTTGTTAAGCAATTCTCAACAACTGAACCCTCCTACCGTTTTAGCACCCAATATACTTGCACAAGCCCCTCCTACCTCCCTATCTTGCCCCCATGCACCGAATCACACCACACTTCTGCTTCCTGCTGCTCGGCCTTACAGCCATTGCGCTTCCGGCCCACAGCCAAGAGGGCTCCTACCCCTACACCGAATTCAACGTGGGCGTCAGCGTCATCGGCGAGGCTTTGCGGGAAGGCTACACCTATCAGCCCATCACCCTTTTGCCCACCACCTCCCTGTGGCAATTCGGCCGCTTTTCCGCCTACGCCGAGGGGCAGTTCGTCTACGCCGACACGCCGGTGCAGACCGGCAGTGCATTCGAAGCGGGGCTCAATATGGGGATCCGCTACCAGCAGCCGTTGTTCGGGCCCTTGATTATGAACGCCTCCGTTGGCGCCGGGCCCCACTACATCACGCTGAATACCGAAAGCCAGGCCGAAGGCTTTATTTTTTCCGACAATTTCGAAATCGGCTTCTCCTACCTGCGGCCGGGCAAAAAGTGGAGCTACAACCTGCGCGGCCGCTTCCGGCACATCTCCAATGCCGGCTTCAAGTATCCCAACCTAGGTTTGGATAATTTCTTTATCATAATTGGCCTGCGGCAGCAGCTTTGAAGAACATTTAGCCCCGTATCTTTTGTTAGGTCGGTAGAATATCCAATACCTACTGACATGAGATACCTACCTTTCACTATACTGTTAGTGATCAGCATGCTGTCCTGCCAAAATCAGGATAGCGGATCAAAGCAACAAACCGCCGATGCTTCAGCGCAAGCCAACGCCCAGCCGGTGGTATTCAACTTTAAAGATGAGCCTGCTGGCCTGAGCAAATACTGGTACCAGGGCAAAGCCGAAATCAGCCGCTACGAGCTGCAGCAGAACCGCTACCAAGCCACCCACCCCGGCGAGGCAGTCGCCATTTTCGTCACCGAAGACTTCCTGACCGACAAGCAGGTCAAAAACGACAACTACACCAACCCCAACAGCACGGGCGTCCTCAAAACCAACCTGATCCGCAAGTTTCCGACCGGCCTGTACGACTACAGCGTCATGACCTCGGTCTTTACGCCGACGGATGTGGAGCAGTACCCGCAGACGCTGAAGGTTACCACCACCGCCCAAGACTGGTGCGGGCACGCCTTCATGCAGCTCAACTTCCGGGAGGAGCAGTACCAGATGCAGCTAAATTCCTACTTTGAGAACGAAGCCGACCAGGAAAAAAGCATCGACTACGCCATACTGGAGGACGAACTGTTCAACCGCATCCGCATGAACCCAGATGGCCTGCCAACCGGCACCGTAGATATTGTACCGAGCACTATGGTCATACGCTTAAAGCACCTGCCCTTCAAAGCCTACGAGGCAGAAGCCAGTCTGGCCGACTACGATGGCGATACCTTTGAAGGCGAGCAACTCCAGGTCTACACCCTCTCCTTCCCTGCCCTTGACCGCCGCCTGCAAATCGTATTTCAAAGCGAGTCGCCCTACATTATCGAGGGGTGGAAAGATACCTACCCTTCCGCCTTCGACCGTCAGCCGCGGACGACCATCGCCAAGCGCACAAGCACTATACTCAGCCCCTATTGGAAGAAGAACAGCCCCTCCGACCGCGCTATGCGCCAACGGCTGGACATGGAGACGTTCCCAGGGGAATAGCGGCACCAAGGCAAGCAACAAGCTGACGGCGCGAGGCAGTTCATAAAACAGGGTCTACACTAAAACGCTACAGTCGCTAAGCCGCTGACCGTCAAGCCCTGCGCCCTTTGCGCCTCTGTGTGCGGTACACTTTTTTAAGTGCATGTTGGGACTTCATACTCCCAGCACCCCCCACGCACTAAGTTTGGAGATCGTAATTTGCCGCATAAACGAGATACGCCTATTGCCCACTTCTGCTGGAAATGGATACATTCATCGCTCAAAGTTGAAAATGTATGCCCATGACCACACTCCCGCTTTCCATCGAGGCCATCTACCAAGCTAGAGTCCGCTTGCGGGGCATTGCCGAGCACACCCCGCTCATGCACAACTACCACTTGTCCGAACAGTACAGCTGTCAGCTGCAGCTCAAACGGGAAGACCTGCAGGTCGTGCGCTCCTACAAAATCCGTGGCGCGTACAACAAAATGGCGAGTCTGACCCCACAGCAGCTGCAGCAGGGCGTCGTCTGCGCCAGTGCGGGCAACCATGCCCAAGGGTTCGCCTTGGCTTGCCAAAAACTGGGCACAAAGGGCAAGGTTTATATGCCTAGCGTCACCCCCAAACAAAAGGTCAAGAAAGTCAAGCTGTTCGGCAAGGAATGGGTAGAGACCGTACTGCTGGGGGATACCTTCGACGATGCCTACCAAGAAGCGTTGGCCGACGCCAAAGCCAACGGCAAAGCTTTCATCCACCCCTTTGACGACCTCCACACTATAGAGGGGCAGGGCACCGTAGGCCTGGAAATCCTTGAAGACAGCAAATCGGCGATCGACTACGTATTCTGCGCGGTAGGCGGGGGCGGGCTCATTTCCGGGCTAGGCAGCTACTTCCGGCAGCTGAGCCCCCACACCAAGATCATCGGCGTAGAGCCCAAAGGCGCGCCCGCTATGTACAAATCCCTGAAAGCGGGGCACCCGGTCACCCTCTCTACAATCGACAGCTTCGTGGATGGCGCGGCGGTACGGCGGGTGGGGGACACGACCTTTGAGATTGCCCAGCACGTCATAGACGATATGGTGTTGGTACCAGAAGGCAAGGTGTGCAGCACTATTCTGCAACTGTACAACGAAGAAGGTATAGTGGTGGAACCAGCCGGCGCGCTCACCATCGCCGCGCTCGACTATTACCAAGCGCAGATCAAGGGAAAGAATGTCGTGTGCTTGGTGGGCGGCGGCAACAACGACATTACCCGTACCGAAGAGATCAAGGAGCGTTCGCTGCTCTACGAGGGCTTAAAGCATTACTTCATCATCCGCTTCCCGCAACGGTCGGGCGCGCTGCGCGATTTTCTCAACGACGTGCTCGGCCCTAATGACGACATTACCCATTTTGAGTATACCAAAAAGCACAACCGGGACTCCGGCCCCGCCCTCGTAGGCATACAAGTGCCGCATCACGACGACTATGAACGCTTGATGGAACGCATGCAAGAACAGCACATCGACTACCAGACGCTGAATGACAGCCGCATGCTGTTTGAGTTGCTCGTGTAGTAGGCCGATTAGCCTTCGAAGTGCAAGGATATGGTAAAGGTGCGCGACAGCAGCTTTTCTAATGCAGTAGACTCTTGCACCTGCTCATTGTAGATCAGTGTATTGCCGATACCGTGGGAAATCTTCAGCTCCGGCGAGAAGATGAAGAACGGGAAGAAGAACTGCACCCCGGCACCATACTCTACAGAAAACTCGTTGGGTGCGATCTTGACTAAGGTCTCGGCCTGCCGCAGTTCCGATTCGCTGGCCACATCGAAGGCATACTTCACGCCCGCGATCAGGAATAGCCGCATGTCTTTGTAGGGCGCCGATTTATACCGCAGGTGGAACGGCATCTCCACTAGTACCGACTCGACCCGCCTTTGGCTGAAGTTGGCTTGCCGGCCGCGCTTGGTATAATTGATCGTCCGTTCGGCGAAGGACAGGGTGGGCAAAAAGCGAAAATCGAAATTATCGCCCATTTTCAGGTTGGTCACAATCCCGAGGTTGAAGCCCGGGCCAGCAGCCGACTCAATCACCCGTATCGAGTCATTGGCGAGGAAGGCGCTAGAATTGAACGGTTTGAAGCTCGAGGAGTTGTACCCCAGCGTGATGCCGAAGTAATACGGCTTTTGCTGGAAATCGAAGAAGTTGTAGTTCCCGCCGCGCTGAGCAGCCGCTGTATTGTGCAGGCCGCAGAGCACCAAGGCCAGCAACGCTATTTTACACCCGTGTAGATGGAACAGATGCCTAATGTTAATGGTATGCATTGGTTTGATTTATAGCCGGTTTTACTAAGGATATTCGTGAATTGCTCCCGGTCGGGGAAAGCCTGCACCGACTCGTACAAGTAGCGGTATGCCCTTGGGTCTTTCGAGGTAAAGCGGCCGACCGCCGGAAGTATGTTTCTAAAGTAAAAGTCGTACAGCTGCTTGAAAGGGAAGATGCGGGGTTTTGAAAACTCTAGCACCACCAACTTGCCGCCGGGTTTCAAGACGCGGTACATCTCTTGCAAGCCCTTTTCCAGATGCTCGAAATTCCGTACACCAAAAGCAACGGTAAGGGCGTCGAAGGTATTGTTTTCAAAGGGCAAATTCTCCGAGTCGCCGACTTGCAATTCAATGATAGGCTCTAGCCCTTTTTTGCGCACCTTTTCCCGGCCGATGTCCAGCATCTGCGGGGCTATGTCCAAGCCAACAATCCGCTCGGGCTGCAAACGGCGCGCCATTTCCAAGGCCACATCCGCCGTGCCCGTGGCCACATCCAGAATGTGCTTTGGCGCCGCCCCTTCAAGCTGATCGATCGCCCGCTTCCGCCACACGGTGTCGATGCCTAGGGAAAGCAAGCGGTTCAAGAAATCATAGTAGGGGGCGATGCCGTCGAACATGCGCGAGACCTGTTCTTTTTTGCTACCGCCCTGCTCGTAGGGCTTTATTTCCTCTGCCATATTGCAAAATTTCTGCAAAGATATATTTTGCCCCCAGAGCAAGCGTCATTCTAAAGCAAAATCCGGCTTTTTTTCTTATCTTTGCCTGTCTTTTTGAAAGCCCCAGAAGACAAGCAAAAACTACTTCAAGAACAAATCGTGTAAATGGCTTTGAATCAGCGAATCATCCCCGTCAATATCGAGGATCAAATGAAATCAGCCTACATCGACTACTCGATGTCGGTTATCGTCTCCCGTGCCTTGCCCGATGTGCGCGACGGCATGAAGCCTGTGCACCGGCGCGTGCTCTACGGCATGTCCGACTTGGGCTTGACTTACAATAAAGCCTACAAGAAGTCCGCCCGTATCGTCGGTGAGGTGCTCGGTAAGTACCACCCCCACGGCGACTCTTCCGTCTACGACACTATGGTGCGTATGGCGCAGCACTGGTCGCTGCGCTACCCCCTTGTGGACGGGCAGGGCAACTTCGGCTCTATGGACGGCGACAGCCCGGCGGCCATGCGCTACACGGAGGCCCGCCTCGAACGCATCTCCGATGAACTGCTGGCGGACATCAACAAAGAGACGGTCGATTTCGCGCTCAACTTTGACGACACACTGGAAGAGCCCACTGTGCTGCCAACACGCATTCCCAACCTACTGGTGAACGGTGCATCCGGCATTGCCGTGGGTATGGCCACCAACATGATGCCGCACAACCTTTCAGAGGTGGTCGACGGCATTATCGCCCAGCTGCATAATCCCGACATTACCGTGGAGGAACTGATGGAGCACATCAAAGCGCCGGATTTCCCCACCGGCGGTATTATCTACGGTACGCAAGGGGTGAAAGAGGCCTTTGCAACCGGCCGGGGCCGCGTTGTGGTACGGGGCCGGGCGGAGATTCAAACCGCCAAGAACGGCCGGGAAACCATAGTGATCACCGAAATCCCCTACCAGGTCAACAAAGCCAATCTCGTCGCCAAAATCGCCGAGCTGGTCAACGACAAGAAAATCGGGGGCATCAGTGATATCCGCGACGAATCCGACCGGGACGGTCTGCGTATCGTCGTAGATATACGCAAAGATGCCATGGCCAATGTGGTGCTGAGCCAACTCTACAAGTTCTCCGCCTTGCAGACCTCCTACGGCGTCAATAATGTAGCCTTGGTCGACGGCCGGCCGCAGCTGCTGAGCCTGCATGACATCATCCGGGAGTTTATCAAGTTCCGCATCGAAGTGATCGTGCGGCGTACCCGCTATGATTTGCGTAAAGCCATCGCCCGCGCCCACATCCTGGTCGGCTTGCTCATTGCCTTGGACTATATTGACCAGGTCATTGACCTCATCCGTGGCTCTTCCACACCGGAAGAAGCCCGCAATGGCTTAATGGAAGGCAAGTTTATCGACGACCGCGACGCATTCTGGGAAAAGTTCGGCCCGCTGATTGAAGAGGCGGACTCGGAGGAATACCCCCGCGAAGAGAACCAAGTCCTATCAGAAGCGCAAGCCCGCGCTATTCTCGACATGCGCTTGCAAAAGCTGACTGGCCTGGAGCGCGATAAGGTGAAAGCAGAATACGACGAAATCCAAAAACGGATTGCCCACCTGAAAGCTATTCTGGAGAGCGAGGACCTGCAGCGGGAGATCGTACAGGAAGAACTGGAAGAGGTCAAAGAGAAATATGGAGATGAGCGCCGCACTGATATCAGCTTTGCCGACGGCGAGATCAGCATAGAAGATATGATCCCGAACGAGGAGGTGGTCGTGACCATTTCCCACCTAGGATACATCAAGCGTACGCCGGTTTCTGAATACCGCAAGCAAAGCCGGGGCGGCCGCGGATCACGGGGCAGCAAAACCCGGGATGCCGACTTCATCGAGCATCTGTTCATCGCCAGCACGCATAATTACCTGTTGCTCTTCACCGAGCAGGGGCGTTGCCACTGGCTGCGGGTATACGAAATACCGGAAGCCAACAAGACGTCCAGCGGGCGGGTTATCCAAAATATCCTTGCTATACCGAAAGACGACCGGGTGAAGGCCTATATCAATATTGAAGACCTGACCGACGAAGAGTACATCAACAACCACTTCATCGTATTCTGCACCCGCAACGGCCTGATCAAGAAAACGTCCGTAGAAGCCTACTCCCGCCCCCGCGCCAACGGCATCAATGCTATCTCCATCAACGAAGGGGACCAGCTCATAGACGTGAAACTGACGGACGGCAAGCACGAGGTGTTCATTGCCAGCCGCTCTGGCCGGGCCATCCGGTTCAGCGAGGAGAAAGTCCGCTCTATGGGGCGTACGGCAGCCGGTGTACGCGGCATCAGCCTCAACGACGATGGCAAGGACATTGCCGTCGGTATGGTGTGCCTAGACCCCGAGCAGGAAGAAACGGGCATCATGGTCCTTTCTGAACGCGGCATGGGCAAGCGCACCATCTACAGCGACTACCGCCTGACCAACCGGGGCGGCAAAGGGGTCATCAACATGAAGATCACCGAAAAGACCCGCGGCGTACTAGCTATCAAAGCGGTCACGGAAGAAGACGACATGATGATCACTACCCGTATGGGCATCGTCATCCGTATGGCCGTCAGCGACATCCGGGTGATGGGCCGCGCCACGCAGGGCGTCCGTTTGATCCGGCTGGGCGAGGAAGATGAAATTGCCGATATTGCTATCGTCCGCGATTCAGAAGACGAATCCGATATTCCATTGGACAAGCCATTGGAAGGCGCACCAAATGAAGAAGAAGAATAAGTACAGCGGAAACTTTGCATTTATTTTTAACATTTTGTAAATATCCATTACTCCACCGTATACGTCTTAATGGTGGAATTGAATAATCTACAAACGAAAATAGCAGACAACATGAAAAAGCTGATCTTAGCCCTAGCTGCCGTACTGATGGTTGCTACCGTCGGTGCACAAAACGGCAAGAAAGCCGTCCGAAAGGCGTCCAGGGCATTAGGTACGTTTAACCTTAACACCTCGGAGAACCAAAGCTCCTTGCAAGAAGCTGTCGACTTGATCGAGACCGGCGAGCAAGACCCCGAAATGGCCAAAGAGGCAAAGACCTACTTGACCAAAGGGGAGATTTTCAACACCATCGCCAACCAATACGTTATTGCTGCCCAGCTCGGCCAGCCGACAGAGGGGCTGCCAAAAGTGGAAGACGCTGCTTTGAAAGCCGCCAAAGCTTACTTGAAAGCGCTTGACTTAGCCGAGAAGCGCTACGAAAGAAAAGACTCTTACGCCGGCTTGCAACAGGTGCAAGGCCACCTGCTCAACGCCGGTATCGCTATCTTTCAAAACGAAGAACAGGATTTCGGCAAAGCGTTCGAAAACTTCCAGATGGCACTTGACATCCACGACAAGCTGAAAGAAGAAAAAGAGGATAGCCGCCTCGATAACGAGGAGCAGTACCAGCAACAGGTATACCTCGCCGGGCTAGCCGCCTTGAACTCTGGCCGCACGGACGTCGCCAAGGGCCACTTCCAAGAGCTGTACGAAGCCGGCTACGAAGAGCCAGCGATCTACGAGTCCCTCTACAAGATCGTCGCCCAAGACACGTCTAAAATGGAAGAAGCCTACGAATACATCGAAGAAGGCCGTAAAAAATACCCGGATGAAGTATCGTTGCTCTTCGCTGAAATCAACCACTTCCTGCGCTTGGGCAAAATGGACGAACTGATCGGCAAGCTGAAAGAAGCCATCAAAGCCGAACCGTCTAACGTGTCCTTGTACTCTACTTTGGGCAGCGTTTACGACCAGCTCTACCAGAAGCAAGCTGAAGCCGGCAAAGATGAAAAAGCAAATGAGTACTTCGACAAAGCCCTTGACTACTACCAGCAGGCGGTAGACAAGGACCCAGAATCCGTAGATGCGGTGTACAGCATCGGCGCCCTTTACTTTAACCGGGCGGCTGCCCTCACACAAGAGCAGCAAAAGCTGGCCGAAAAGTACGACAAGGAGTCCCTGAAGCGCTACAACGCCTTGCAGAAGGAAATCTTCCAAGAGTTCGAAAAGGCACTGCCGTATTTCAAAAAGGCGGAGTCAATCGAACCTAATGACATCAACACGCTGATTGCCCTCAAGGAAATCTACGCGCGCAAAGACGACTTGGAAATGTCCAAGGTCTTTAAGGAGCGTTTCGACCGGGTGCAAGCAGGTGAAACGCTAGAGTCTTCTTACTTTAAAGACCAGTAAAAAGGAGTCTTGATTTTTTTTACAAGTAGCAACCCCTCGTGTCTGACAGATACGAGGGGTTGCTTGTTTGAGACCGCTCGGCGATGAAGCCCAAACACGCCCACCTACCGCTTTTCGATTGGTAAATCAGCCGCCTCCATCAACCGCCCTACGGGGTACAAACGGTAAGTCGGCTCAAAGTAACTTGAAAGCTGGTAGATAAAATCGAGCTGCGCCCGGGCGGAGTTGGCAAATTCTGTATCCCCGGCGCGGCGCTGCTCCAAGGCTTGCCTTAAGTCCGGGTTTTCGCGCAACAACCGGGCGGCCTCGTCTTCAAAAACGTAAGAAGAGAAATACTCCTTCCGCATGAGAATACCGTCGAAAAAATTCCAGGCAAAAAAGGAATCCGGCGCCTGCGGTTCCAGCGTCTCCACAATATATCGGTTCGCAGCTTGGTCGGTAAATACCACATAATCGCCGGGGCGGAACGTCCAGCTCTTATTTTCCACCTCTGGCTTGATGTCGTAGTGCAGATAATGGGCTTCGTACGCCTGCTCCACCGTCTCAAATTTGCTCATCCGGTAGCGTTCTACCGGTAGCTCTACTTCTTCCTGCAAACGGTGCAGGGTGATGCCGTTCCACTTCAGGCGCTCAATTACGCCTTCGTAAGCCTGCGGGATGATATAGGCCGCCGGCTTGCGGACTTTATCCGTGGTGCGGTAGTAACGGAAATGCGGGATGGGCTTGGTGTAGGGCTCGCTGCGGTCATAGTACAGGCGCTCTAGGCCAGAAACCTCGCTGGGTTTATACTTGGCGGCGTACCCTTTGAACAATATGGTATCCGCCCGGCTGCGGTCCAACGACCAATTGAGGGCAAAAGTGTCCTTGCTTATGGTGTGCTGTACCGCTTTGCGGCGCGCCTCCTGAATGGCCGCTTTGTGCTGCAGCATGTGCTGCAGGGTGGTTTGCATGAAATGGTAGGTGCTCATCACCCGGTCCTTAAAAGGCTTAAGCATGTGGGTCTCCGCGATAAAGCCCATCGCGTTGTGCAGCGCAGCGTAGCCCGAAGCGTAGCGGGGCAAATCAAGAAAACCGGCTATGCCTTCGTCAGGGGTGCTGCGGGCGTATACATAAGGCGTCATTTCCCAGCCGGTGGCAGCCATATTGGCATATAGGTCTGGCAGCATCTCCTTGTTGAGGTAGCGCGACAGATGCGGGTCTAGTTTATTGTGCTGCGTGGCAATCAGGGTCATGGTGTACTGGTAATCTGCCCCATTCGAGGTGTGGTTGTCGATGAACACATCCGGCTGCCAGCGGGCAAACAACTGGTTGAAGGTAGCGGCATTGCGCGAGTCGCACTTGATGAAGTCGCGGTTGAGGTCTAAGTTACGGGCGTTGCCCCGGAAGCCGTGCAAACGAGGCCCCACTTGATTGGCCCGGCTGTCACGCCCCCGGTTCAGCCCGCCCCCAATATTGTAGTAAGGAATGACAACGATGACTAAATCCTCCAATAGATCGGAAGCGTCGCGTTGCAGCAGGTCGCGTACCAACATCATGGTGGCGTCCACCCCACACGGCTCCCCGGGGTGAATGGCATTATTGACGAATAACACGAGTTTGTCCTGCGCTTTCGCAGCAGAAGGCTCCCAGGCCCCGTCCGTTGCCAACACGGCCAAATGCAGGGGGTATCCCGCATCCGTATCCCCGTGAGCTTGTAGGCGAAACTGATCCGGGTAGGCAGCCGCCAGCTTTTCGTAGTACGCAATCGTCTCTTGGTAAGAAGCGCTGTAGTTGCTGTCCTGCTCAAATGGGGTCATCAAGCGCTGGGCGTTGGCCAGAAGCGGAAAGAGGAGTAAAAACAGCAATAGACGAAATGGTGTAGCCATCAGTGGGTGTTTTTTGCAAAAAAGAGCCGAAAGATAAGTAAGCCGTGCCGAAAAGCCACAAGGGTTGGGGGGGTAAAGTAGATTAACAATTCGGTAAACAACTGCCGGCCGCTTTAAGCAGAATTTAACCAAGCCAGCCAAATATAGATCGCACTTTTGGGCTTCAGTAAGTGTTAAATACTTAGGTTAGACAACTGACAGACAAACACTTATCAGCCTATATCAACCGCCGAACTGACCCCAAACAGCCGGTACCAAATGTGAAACTTAGAAAACATCGCAGCTATGACACTACAAAAAACCGCACTTTGGCTGATGCTACTGCTGCTTGCTGCAACAAGCCTGCAGGCGCAATACTTCGGCCGCAACAAAGTGAACTATGAGGACTTCAAATTCGAGGTACTGGAATCGCCCAACTTCGACCTTTACCACTACCTCCATAACCGGGAACGGCTTCATGGTTTTGCCCGCGAAGCCGAACAGTGGTATACCATGCACCAGCGCATCCTGAATGACACCATCGGGCAACGCAACCCCTTTATCCTGTACAGCAACCACGCGGATTTCCAGCAGACTAATGCTATTTCTGGGCAGATAGGCGTAGGTACGGGCGGTGTGACGGAAGCATTGAAAAACCGCGTTATCATGCCCCTTGCGGAATCCCATCAGCAAACCAACCACGTCTTGGGGCACGAGCTGGTCCACGCCTTTCAATATAACATGATACTCAACGGCGACTCCACCAACCTGCAAAGCCTAAGCAACCTCCCACTGTGGATGGTGGAGGGCATGGCCGAGTACCTTTCTATCGGCGGCGTAGATGCCCATACCGCGATGTGGATGCGCGACGCCGTGCTCAATGACGATGTGCCAACCATTAAGGACCTGAACAACCCCAAATATTTCCCCTACCGCTACGGGCAGGTCTTCTGGGCGTTTCTTACCGGCATTTACGGAGATGATATTATCGAGCCTTTCTTTATGGCTACCGCGCAGTACGGTATGGAGCAGGCTTCGCGCAGAGTGCTTGCCCTGCCTTTGGACACGCTTTCCGACCGTTGGGTGAAAGGGGTGAAGAAGCACTTCGGCCAGTTTGTGGACGCTGAAAAAGACCGGCAGGCAGGCCGGGAGCTATTGTCTAAAAAGAACAGCGGCCGCATCAATATTGCCCCGGAAATCAGCCCCAACGGCTTGTATGTGATCTACCTGTCTGAAAAAGACCTGTTCTCCATCGACCTTTTCCTGGCCAATGCCCGCACCGGGGAAATTATCCGGAAAGTAGCGAGCAGTCAGCGGGCGGGTCATATCGACGACTTCAACTACATTGAATCTGCGGGTACTTGGTCGCCCAATAGCCGGCAGTTTGCCTTTATCGCTTTCAGCAAAGGGCGCAACATTCTCGTCATCAAAGACGTGAAGACGGGCAAGACTGTACAGGAGATCAAGCCAGATGGCCTGCAGGCTTTTAACAACCCCGCTTGGTCCCCCGATGGCGACCATATTGTTGTTTCAGCACTCGTAGACGGGCAGCCTGACTTGTACCAGATTAATGTCAAGACTAGCGAAGTAGAGCAATTGACCAACGACGGCTATTCGGAGCTGCACCCGAATTGGTCCCCCGATGGCGAGTTTATCGTCTTTTCTTCGGATCAGATCAGCCGGGAGCAAGGCCGCCGGAACGGCAGCTGGACCTTCAACCTAGCAGTCCTTGACCCGGATACCCGGGCGATCAACCACTTAGATGTCTTCGTCGGCGCTGACAACCTCAACCCGGTGGTGGACGCGGCAGGCAACGTGTTGTTCTTGTCCAACCGCGACGGTTACCGCAACATGTACAAATACGTGCCGGGCAGCAACAAAGTCTACCAGATGACCAACCTGATCACCGGTGTGAGTGGCATAACCCACTACGCACCCGCCATCAGTGTAGCTCAGCGCCGCGACCGGGTACTGTACACCTATTTCTCCCAAAAGGGATACCGGATTTACCGGGCACAGCCAGAGGACTTCCTCAACCGGGAGGTGCCTACGGACAGCCTGAACTTTGAAGCCGCCGAACTG
Organism: Bacteroidota bacterium; assembly: GCA_009908745.1. Lineage (GTDB taxonomy): Bacteria > Bacteroidota > Bacteroidia > Chitinophagales > Saprospiraceae > Phaeodactylibacter. The sequence continues at coordinate 1,921 of JAAAOU010000497.1, read as the reverse complement.
CCCCGCTTCAACAAGCGCGCCGTATCCATCGTGGATGCGCAATTGCAAAAGCTACCAGCAGAGGCGGAGCTGTCGGATACCGCATTCGTCTCCCGCCCCTACCAGCCAGAGTTTAAGCTAGACTATGTGGGCGGCAGTGCTGGCGTAGGCGTGGGAACGAGCAACACCTTCGGCACTCAGACTGGTTTGGCCGGCGGCGTAGATTTCCTCTTCAGTGACATCCTGGGCAACAACCAACTGTTTGCCAGTGCCGCACTAAACGGTGAGATCACGGACTTCGGCGGCGCTGTTGCCTACATCAACCGGGACAAACAATTCAATTGGGGCGCTTCTATATCCCACATGCCCTTCCGCAGCTTTGCGTACGGCGGCCGCGGTATCACAGAACTTGAGCTACAGGAGGACCAGACGATCCCGGTATTTGCCGATACGTTCTTTGTGCGGCGTATTTTCGAGGACAAGCTTTCCGTTTTTGGCTCCCACCCCTTCTCCACTACGCTCCGGCTGGAGGGCAGTGCAGCATACGCCCGCTACAGCTCCCGTTTGGACCAGTATGTGAATATCTACCAAACCGATGGGCGATTTATCGGCCGACAGCTGGGGCAGGAGCGCGAAAAGCTCGATAGCCCGGAAGGCTTTAACCTTTGGACCACCGGTGCGGCGCTCGTGGGCGACAATGCCTCTTTCGGTATCGTAGGCCCGCTACAGGGTCACCGCTTCCGGTTTGGCGTGAACCGCAACTTCGGCGAATTCAACTTTGCACAAGTAACCGCTGACTACCGCCGGTACGAATACTTTAACGACTTGAACTTCGGATTGGCGTTCCGGGCACTGCATTACGGTCGTTACGGCCGCGGGGCGGAGGATATTTTCCCGCTCTTCGTGGGTAGCTCTTGGTTTGTACGCGGGTACAACAACAACAGTGCTTCGCAAATCCTTAATCAGAATGGCCGCTCTATCGACGAGCTTTTCGGCAGCAAGATGGCAGTGGGCAACTTTGAGGTCCGCATCCCCTTCACGGGCCCCAAGCGTTTAGCCCTCTTCAAATCAGGCATCCTATTTACGGAGCTGACGCTATTTGCCGATGCGGGTGTGGCTTGGTATGATTTTGACCAATTCAACGGTCCGATTTACCGCCGCGACAGCGATGGCAATATCTTGACGAACCCGACTACGGGCGAACAACTCAAAGAGCGCCTTGGGGCTTCCCCCATTTTTAGTACTGGCGTTTCCGCGCGTGTGAACTTATTCGGGGCTTTGATCGTGGAGCCGTTCTACGCCTTCCCGCTGCAAAGTGATGCGACGGGATCGTTTGGGTTGAACCTTGTACCGGCTTGGTGATTGGAAATTGGAAATCGGAAGTCGGAAATTGGAAATCGGAATTTGGAAATCGGAAGTCGGAATTTGGAAGTCGGAAGTGGGAAATTTCCGACTTCCGACTTCCCACTTCCGACTTCCCACCTACCCTTCTTTCAACTTGATTCCGCTTTCTACCAACTCGATAAGCTGCTGCTTATACAGCCCGCCGATGGCCTTTTTAAACGTCTTTTTGCTCATTTGCAATTGATCGCGGATGAGGTCAGGGTCGCTTTTGTCATGCAGGGGCAGGAAGCCGCCGGATTGGCGGAGCCGCTGCAAAATTTTCTCCGCGTTAGGCTCTACTTTGGCGTAGCCTTTTTGCTGCAAGCGTAGGTCGATTTTGCCGTCTTCCCGGACGTTTTTTACGTAACCCCGCAAGCGGTCGCCCGCGTGTAAGGGCTGGAAGACATCGCTTTTAAAAATCAGTCCTTCGTGTTTGCCGTTGATAATGGCCTTTGCCCCTAGGTCCGACCAGCCGGTAATAAATAGGTCGACCTCCTCCCCTTCTTCCACCGTTATCTGCTCTTGGTCCAAAAAGCGGCGCAGGCGGGCAGAGCCGACC
>JAAAOU010000040.1 GCA_009908745.1 Bacteroidota bacterium | reverse complement strand
AGGCCGGGCTGGAAGGGCGCGATATTATGTACGACCAGAACTATCGCTACAATCTCGAAATCCGCCGTGCCCTGGACAAGATCGTGGGCGGCTACGAGGGGGAACGCTCGGGGGAAGAGTGGGATAACTTTATGGTGTACGCCAAAAATGTCTGGTTTTCCAACGGTATCCACCACCACTATTCCAACGACAAGTTCACGCCTGAATTTTCGCAGGCCTATTTTGAGGGGCTGATGGCGGATGTGGGCGTTACGCTCTCCGAGGAGGCGATGCGGGCTGTTTTCGACCCGGAATTTGACACCAAGAAGATCAATCAGAGCGCGGATGACCTCGTGGCCGCTTCTGCCGTTAATTTTTACGACCCCGATATCACGCAGGCGGAAGCAGAAGCTTTTTACGCCGAAAAGAAAGCCACGTTGGAGAATGAGCGCGTCTCCATGGGCTTGAATTCCAAGCTGGTCCGCAACGAAGCGGGCGAACTGGAAGAAGCGGTGTGGCATGCCGATGGTATGTACGGGGGTGCGATTGAGCAGATCGTCTTTTGGCTGGAAAAAGCCGCGGAGGTAGCCGAAAACGATGCCCAGGCCAATGCCCTGCGGTTGCTGATCGACTATTACAACACCGGCGACCTGGAAACCTGGGACAAGTACAACGTCGCCTGGGTACAAGCCACCGAAGGCGATATCGACTACATCAACTCCTTCATCGAGGTTTACAACGACCCGCTGGGCTACAAAGGCTCCTACGAAAACATCGTGCAGATCACCGACTTTGACGCGAGCGAGCGAATGGGCGTGGTTTCTGAAAACGCGCAGTACTTTGAGGACAATTCGCCCATCATGGACGCACACAAGAAAAAGGATGTGGTGGGTATTACCTACCGCGTGGTTACCGTTGCGGGGGAGTCGGGTGATGCTTCCCCGGCCACGCCAATCGGCGTCAATTTGCCCAATGCCAACTGGATTCGCGCCAAGCACGGTTCTAAGTCGGTTAGCCTCGGCAACATTATCAGTGCTTACGACAAAGCCGGCGGCGGCGGGATGCTGGAGGAGTTTGCGCACGACGAAGCGGAAATGGCGCGCGACCGCGAGCATAGCGTCTTGGCTTCAAAAATGCACACGGCATTGCACGAAGTCATCGGCCATGCTTCCGGCCAATTGGAGGAAGGCGTAGCCACGCCCAAGGAGACGCTGAAAAACTACGCGTCCCCCTTGGAGGAAGCCCGGGCGGACTTGGTGGCGCTCTACTACATCATGGACCCTAAACTGCAGGAAATCGGGCTAGTGCCGTCTGACGAAGTGGGCAAAGCCGAGTACGATTCTTACCTGAAGAATGGCTACATGCTGCAACTGCGCCGCATCGAGCCCGGCAACCAAATTGAGCAGGCCCACATGCGCGACCGGCAGATGATTGCCCGCTGGACCATAGAGCGGGGCACCGAAAACGGCGCTATCGAAATCGTCAAGCGCGAGGGCAAGACCTTTATCGACATCAAAGATTATGCGAAAGTGCGCGAGCTGTTCGGCGAGCTGCTGCGCGAGGTGCAGCGCGTTAAGTCGCAGGGCGATTACGAGGCCGGCCGACAGCTCATCGAAACCTACGGCGTGAAAGTGGACCCGGAACTGCATGAAGAAGTGCTGAACCGGGTGGCCAAGTTGAACATCCCGCCCTACGGTGGTTTTATCAACCCACGCTTGGTCGCTGTTGAGGACGAAAACGGCGACATCACCGACATCACCGTAGCGTACCCCGAGGACTTTACGCAGCAGATGTTGCGCTATGGCTCGGAATATGCTAACTTAAAATAAAATTTTCCCGCACAGGGGCTTTTGCCGGCCTTTCGGTTTTGGCATTCCCGCTCCTGTGCGGGTTGATTAAATTTAACAAAAGCCATGGACGCCCGCAAATTGGATAACTTGAGCCTAGAGGAATACACCGCATTGGAGCGCACCACCGGTACCAAGTACGAGTACCACGATGGCAAGGTCTTCGCTATGGCCGGCGGCACCTTGGAGCATGGCTTGATCAGCGGTAATGCCTACGGCGAGATCAGAGGGGCGCTACGCGAAGCCGGCCGGGATTGTACCGCCATCAATAACGAAGTTAAGCTGTACATCGACAGTATGAATAAATATTTATATCCCGACGCCATGGCGGTATGTGGCCCATTGGAGCGTTCAAAGGAAGAACCCAACGCCATCGTCAATCCTACCCTGATCGTAGAAGTACTCTCTTCTTCCACCGAAAGTTACGATCGCGGGGACAAGTTTTTCTTTTACCGTACCCTAAAGACGTTGAAAGCCTATGTACTTATAGCGCAGTACAAACCTCAGGTTGATCTTTACACCCGCACGGGAGACCTTTGGCAAATTAGCCGGGTAGAGGGTTTATCTGCTAGTTTAGCGCTCGCCCCCCTTGGCATCTCTATACCTATGCTACATCTTTACGAAGGCGTGGAGTGGGCAAATTAAACGCCTACCTCACTTCATCAACACCCCCACCGTCAGCGAAAAGGAAGGCTCGTCCACCGCCATCGTACCCTCGTGAGGCTCGCCGTTGCGGGCCACCTCAAATCACCACTTTCGCAACGAAAGTCCCATTTTCTATGGTTGTGTAATAAATTTTATCAGGATAGCCACTGTCTTTCCTAGAGGTATGGTAGTACAGCTTACAGGAAAAGTCAAAGGTCAATTCATACAGTTTATCGCCGGAAGGTAAAGGGGTTATTTTGCACTTGGAAAGCTCCAGGTACGAGCCGTTCTGCGCTCCTGCATTAGAGGAGAAATGTTTGGAAGCGCCGCGTGCATTGTATTTAAAAAGTATGTTGTACCCGCTCTCCGAAGGCGTACCCAAGGTAAGCTGCCCCTCTTGGCTGAAGTAGGTTTCAAAAAACTTTTTTGTATTCCAACCCCCAGTGGTATCTTTAGGGGTAGGGGTCTGAATGGATATGGAAGGCTTAAAATCGGGAATGACTGTACCCTTAGGGAATACCTTTACTGGTACCAGGCGCACATTCCCCCGGCTAGAGTAGTTATTTTGAGTTTCCTGCCCATCACCCACGGTTGCCGTCGGCCCATCCGTAGTAAAGCTTGA
>JAAAOU010000041.1 GCA_009908745.1 Bacteroidota bacterium | reverse complement strand
CATTTTTTTGCGGCGGTATTCCAGCTCGCGGTGCAGGTTCTCGTAGTTCTTGATCAGGTTATCGAGCTTGGTTTGCTTGCCCTTGAGCGTCGACAGCGTCTCTTCGGCTTCCTGTTTCTCCTGCTGCAGATCGACCAGAAGCTGGTCCACCGCTTTCTCGTTTTTGCCGGTGCGGTGCTTGGCGTAGTTGAGCACTTGGCGGCTCAAGCCACTCTTTTCGGCAATTTCAAAAGCGTAAGAACTGCCCGGCCGGCCCACGTGGAATTCGTAGGTGGGCGAAAGGGTATCCTTGTCGAAATGCATGGACGCATTGACGATGCCCTTCGTTTTGAACGCAAATATTTTCAGGTTGGAATAGTGGGTGGTGATGACGCCGAAGACCTTTTTGTGATTCAGTTCTTTGAGAATCGCCTCGGCAATCGCCCCGCCAATTTTGGGGTCTGTACCCGATCCAAACTCGTCTATGAGCACCAAGGTTTCCTTCCCGGAACGCTCTAGGAAGTTGCGCATGTTCTCCAGGCGGGAACTGTAAGTACTCAAATCATCCTCAATCGACTGCTGATCGCCGATATCCGCGAAAATCTCTTGGAATATGCCCATTTCCGACTCCGGGTCCGCCGGGACGAGCAAGCCCGACTGCATCATGAGCTGCATCAAGCCGATGGACTTCAGCGTAATCGACTTGCCGCCAGCGTTGGGCCCGCTGAGCACGAGGATACGGTTGCCTTTGAAAAGGATAAAGTCGAAGGGCACAGTGGCCTTATCCAGCCGCTTGTTTTTCAAATACAGCAGCGGGTGCCGCCCTTGTTTGATGCCAAAGTGCGGCTCGTTGAACAGTTTGGGCTTGACCGCCTCCATCTGCACGGCCAGGCGGGCTTTGGCCTGAATGAGGTCGAAACGGATGATCAGATCCTGATAGATGGCAATATCTTCCCGGTAGGGCCGCAGCGTGGCGCTGAGGTCGCGCAGGATGCGGTAAATCTCCCGTTTTTCCTCTGTCTCCAGGTCGAAGATGTCGTTGTTGACGTCGATAATGCCCTCCGGCTCGATAAAAGCGGTTTTGCCGGTGGTCGACTCGTCGTGGATAATACCCCGGATGGAGCGTTTGTGCTCCGAGGGCACACTCAGCACGCGGCGCCCGTTACGGAAGCTCTCCACATTGTCCGTCAGCCAACCCTTGGAGCGGTACTTGTTGATGATGACCCGGAATTTCTGCTCCAGCTCTTTCTGCTTGGAGCTCAACTGCCGGCGGATACGCATGAGTTCCGGGGAGGCGTCCGGCCGGATATTGCCTTCCTCGTCGATGACCGCCTCGATTTCCTGAATGAGCTCCTCATTAAAGGTGATATCGCGGATGATGCGGTAAAGGTTGGGGTACAGCTCGCGGCGCTTCGGCTTGAAAAAGCGGAAAATGTCGAGGGAGTAAATGAGAATGGTATTCAGGTGGCGCAGGCTTTCTTCCGACAGCACATAGCCTTCCACCTCGAGCATACGCAGCTCCTCATCTATATCCTCGTAGGCTTTGATGGGGAAATAATCGTTGTGCTCAATGCCCCGGCGGAATTCATCCACTTCGCTCAGGCCAACCTCAATTTGCGATTTTCGGTTGCTGGGCTGCACCTGACGGGCTAGTTCCCGGCCGCGTTCGCCGAGGCATTCCTTTTCCAGCAGGGCCAGTACTTTGTCAAATTCGAGCTTTTCGTAAAGGTCTTTCGGTAACAGTTGCATGTATCTCCATTTTCGGGCGTGCTTGCCCGCACAGTAGTTCAAGTTGATAGAACAGATATTTAACGGCAGAGTTCCCGTAAGGTTGAGCCGTGCAAAATTAGCGCAGAGTTTCTACATTAGCACAAAAAAAGCATGGCTGGCAATACCTTCGGGCAACATTTCCGCATCACGACCTTCGGCGAGTCCCACGGCCGGGCCATCGGCGTCATCATCGACGGCTGCCCGGCGGGGTTGGATGTCGAGGAGGATTTCATTCAGCAAGAGCTGGCGCGCCGGCGGCCGGGGCAGTCCAAGATCGTCACCCAGCGCAAGGAAGCGGACCGCGCGGAGGTTCTCTCCGGCTTGTTTGAGGGCAAAACCACCGGTACGCCCATCTCCATGGTCATTTATAACGCCGACGCCCGCTCCAAGGACTACAGCCATATCGCCGACAAGTTCCGACCTTCCCATGCCGACTACACCTACCACGCTAAGTGGGGGCGGCGGGATTACCGGGGCGGGGGCCGTTCTTCTGCCCGCGAGACAGCAGCGCGGGTGGCCGCAGGGGCCATCGCCAAGCTATTGTTGCAAACAGAGGGCGTCGATATCAAAGCCTACGTCAGCCAAGTGGGGCACATGGCGTTGGGGAAAAGTCACCAATCACTTGACCTCAGCCGCATAGAGGACAATCCCGTGCGCTGCCCCGACCCCGCCATGGCCGAGCAGATGGAAGCGTACATCAAGGAAGTGCGCAAAGCCGGCGATACGGTCGGCGGCGTCGTGAATGCAGTCATCAGCGGCTGCCCGCCGGGCCTGGGCGAGCCGGCCTTCGACAAGCTGCACGCCGATTTGGCGAAAGCCATGCTCAGCATCAACGCCTGCAAGGGGTTTGAATACGGCTCGGGCTTCGAGGGGGTAGCCATGCGCGGCAGCGAGCACAATGATGTATTCCGGCAGGAAGGCGGCCGCATTTATACGGAAACCAACCACTCGGGCGGCATTCAGGGTGGTATTTCCAATGGCATGGATATTTACTTCCGCTTGGCGTTTAAGCCCGTGGCGACTATCGTCCCCGCCCAGGATTCCATCAACGAAGCGGGGGCGTCCGTGACGGTAGAAGGCAAGGGCCGGCATGACCCCTGCGTGGTGCCCCGGGCCGTACCCATAGTAGAAGCTATGGCGGCGCTTACCTTGGCTGACCACTTGCTGCGGCAGCGGATGGCGAAGGTGTGACAGCTGAGTAAAAACGAGCATTAACTTAATTCATTTACCTCAATAAACTCCCCCTTTTTCCGCAACTTTGCACTGGACCGTAAAGCCAAGACAAGCATGAAAATCAACGGACAGCACTACCGCACCATCTGGCACAAACCCGACGAGCCCGGCGT
>JAAAOU010000271.1 GCA_009908745.1 Bacteroidota bacterium | reverse complement strand
GGCGGTGCTATGCTGGATGGCGAATGCATGACGAACACGCTAGTACGCCTGCCCCTGAGCACCCTCAACCGGCACGGCCTCATTGCGGGGGCGACCGGCTCCGGAAAAACGAAAACCCTACAGATCATCGCCGAGCAGCTGTCTCAAAATGGGGTGCCTTCTTTGCTCATGGACGTCAAAGGGGACCTAAGCGGTATCGCCGTACCCAGCGGCGGGCACCCGAAGATAGACGAACGGCACGAGCAGATCGGCTTCCCTTTTGAAGCCGGGAGCAGCCCGGTAGAACTGCTGTCGCTGTCGGAGGAGAAAGGGGCAAGGCTTCGGGCTACCGTGCACGAATTTGGCCCCATACTGTTTTCCAAAATCCTGAGCCTGAACGACACGCAAACCGGCATCACGGCCGTGCTCTTCAAGTACTGCGACGACAACAAGCTCCCGCTGGTGGATTTGGAGGATTTCAAGAAAGTCCTTCAGTACGCTACGAACGAGGGGGAAGAAGAGATCGAATCGCAATATGGCAGCATATCTTCCGCTTCGGTTGGGGCCATCATGCGGCGGATTGTGGAACTGGAGCAGCAGGGAGCCGAAAAGTTCTTCGGCGAGCGCTCCTTCGACGTAGAGGACCTGTGCCGCAAAGACCACAATGGAAAGGGCCTCGTCAATATCATCCGGCTAACGGACATTCAGGACCGGCCCAAGCTGTTCTCGACGTTCATGCTGCAAATACTGGCGGAAATCTACGCGACCTTCCCGGAAGAAGGCGACATGGACCGCCCCAAGCTGGTCCTGTTCATCGACGAAGCGCACTTGGTCTTCGAGGAAGCTTCGGACGCGCTGCTGGATCAAATCGAGGTGATCGTGAAACTCATCCGCTCTAAAGGCATTGGGGTATTTTTTGTCACCCAGAACCCGGCGGATATTCCCGATGACGTGCTCGGGCAGTTAGGGCTGAAGATACAACACGCCCTGCGCGCCTTCACGGCTAAGGACCGCAAGGCGATCAAGCTGGCTGCCCAAAACTACCCGGAGTCTGCGTATTACAAAGTGGACGAAGTGGTCACGCAGCTTGGTATAGGAGAAGCCTTGGTCACCGCACTGAATGAAGATGGTATTCCCACGCCACTGGTCCACACTATGCTCCGGGCCCCGCAATCCCGCATGGATATATTGACTAAAGCCGAAATCAACGAGCTGATCGGGCGCTCGGCGCTGGCACCAAAGTACAATGAGGAAATAGACACGGAAAGCGCCCACGATATACTGGCGAGAAAAATCGAAGCCGCCAAAGCGGATGAGCATCAGGAGCAAATGAAGGAGCAGCACAAGAAAGCCAAGAAGGCTTCCCGCCGCAACCAGGAAAGCATGTTCGAAAAAATACTGAATAGCCCTACGACCCGGCAGATCGGCCGCACTGTAGCACGGGAGCTGACCCGCGGCTTGCTAGGTGTACTGGGAGTGAAGCGACGGCGGTAGAGGAGGCAACTTATTCGCGGTCTTTGATGAGCTGAGGCTGGTACTCCTTTTTGAAGGTTGACCAGGGCGTCTTCATGTAGTGGTTTTCTCCGAAGTACGCGAGTATTTTCATGAATTCGTCCCGGGTTTTAAAACCGATGATGGATTGGATCACCTCCATCTCTTCGTCCATGAAAACGACAGACGGGTAGCTCATGCGCCCTTTGAGGAGTTCTGCCGCCAGCTCGTGGTAGCCGTGTTTGCTGTTCTTTACGAATTCGTAGACTTTGCCTTTATACTCCAATTGCTGCTGTTGTTCGGCGTCGAATTTCACTGGGTAGAAGCTGGCATTGACATAATCCGCCACCTCAGGTTGGTTAAAGGTGTTGGCATCCATGCGTTTGCACCAGCTACACCAGCTGGTATGGATGTAGAGCAGAAGCTTTTGGGGCTCTGTTTCAGAAAGCACTAAGGCATCCTCCCAACTTACCCAGTCAATAGTCACTTCGCGGCCGGGCACCGCTGCTTCTACAGTCAGTGGTTGCTGAGCCAGGGTAGGGGCGCTACAGGCAGCGACTAATATAAGTATAGTAGTTATCTGGTTCATTGATGTAAGGCGTATAATGATTAACAACAAACAAACAAAATTCTACGGGCCGGAATGACTTTCCGCAGCTGCTTTAATGTAAGTTTAACGAATTGAAGTACCAAAACAGCTGGTCCCCGCCCAGGCGATAAGATTGATCGGGCGCTACGGGTAGTAGGGGGGCTGGCCGGCCTTCCCCCATAAATGTAGCGGCTTCGATCACCCTGGCTTCATCCCAGCAGCCCGACTCGATGAAGGCCCGCAGGGTTTTTTCGCCCCCTTCCACAATCAGAGCGCTAACCCCTTGATCCGCTAATGCTTGCAACGCTTGTTTTGGCCAGGCGCCCCCCTGCTGAAGCACCGGTAATACCTTGGTGTTTGTGGGTATAAATTTAGGGGGTACCTGTTTGTCGGTCATCACAAAAGTGGTCAGGCTGCCGTCAAATATATTAAGGTCAGTGGGCAAGCTACCCTTGCGGTCCACGACCACGCGCTTGGGCTGCGGCCCATTAAACAGGCGGTTGCTGAGTCGAGGATCGTCCGTCAGCGCAGTTTGGTAACCCACCAGCACTCCGTCCACCTCGCTGCGCCACTTGTGGACTAGCCGCTTGGAGAACGCATTGGTCAGCCAAAACTGCTGCTGCGCCTTTGGAGCGAATTGGCCGTCTGCTGATTGCCCCCATTTCAGGATGACATACGGGCGGCATTGCTGTACAAAAGTGTTGCGGATGTTGCTGAGCCGGCGGCCTTGTTCCTCCAAAACGCCAACGACCACTTCTACGCCCGCATCCCGCAAGCGCTGTACGCCGCTGCCGTCCACCTCAGGCGTATGGTCCAGGCAAGAGATTACTACTCTCGGTATGCGTTCCCGCAAAATGAGCAAAGTACAAGGTGGGGTGTTTCGGTGGATATTGCAGGGTTCCAAAGAAACATAGAGGGTGGCGTGGGGAATGTGTTTCCGGTCCTCGGGTTGTACACTGCCCACTGCATTGACCTCCGCATGGGCTTCACCATACGCCCGGTGGTACCCCTCGCCGATAATCCGCCCCTTGTAGACTAGCAGGGCACCCACTATTGGATTAGGACTTACCTTCCCCTTTCCTAAGGCAGCCAAGTCAAAGGCCCTCTGCATGTAGCGTTGATCCTCCAGAAGCATGAACTCTGTTTAGGTTTTGAAAATCAAAGTCAAAGCTAATAATTAGGGCAAAAAAAGACGGACCACTTTTTTATTTTTCCAGAAAATGCTATTTTCGGGTTACGGGAAACGGCCCACCTTATATTGCGGATCGGCAAATTTTATTGAAATTATATTTCACCTTGTTTTATTTACGCCGTATGTCCCCCACGAAAACCAACTCGTCGTGTTATACAAAATAAAACTTAAAAACTCAGACGATAATGTCCTCCTGGATGATGTCACCTATGAATACCTGACCACCGAGCCTTACCTGGTGAAGATCAACTTTATCAATAATTTGCGTAAGCATTCCAGCGGCTGTGCTGTATTTCAAAAAACTTGGAAAAAAGCGGATGGCGGTTACAAAACCGAGACCATCTACCTGCATAAACTCATTGCGGAGCGCTTTCTGACCAAAGACAAGACCAGCAAGAAAAACTTGGTCGGCGCTAAGAACGGCAACAAACTGGACTGCCGGCTGGAAAACATCGTCTACCGCTCCCGCTCCGTAGCCAGCCGCAAACGCAAATCAAGCAGCAAGATCGGCTATACAGGGGTTTACCAAGAAAATAACCGCTACCGGGCCGTCATCTCTATCAACCGCAAATCGGTACACCTTGGTATGTTCGACACCGCCGAGGAGGCTGCCTTGGCGTACAACAGAAAATCCCGTGAATTGTACGGCGAAGATGGCAAAATCAATATTATAAAAACGAAAAAGAGCCAAGCGGACCTATCGGAGCACCAAAATGGCGTGCCGGAAACGCCCAAAGAGGTAGACAAAGAGGCTTAGTGCTCATGCTTATCAGTAGCTTTCTGGTTTACGAGCCCGTGTCATTTCCCGCTTGCCCGGCGGGCCCTGCAGTGCTTCTACGTCTAACCCTAAAGACTTGAGTGCCCGCTTCACCGCGCCTTTCGCACAGTAGGTTACAAAAATGCTGCCAGGAGCCATAGCGCGCACAACCTTTTCCAGTACCACAGGCTCCCAAAGCTCAGGCTGTGCCGTAGGGGCAAAAGCATCGAAGTATACCACATCGAAGGCGGCGTTGAAGTCCAACTCTTCAAACCGCTGCTGCAGTTTAGTGAATTGGAAGGAACTAGAAAGCAGGTGCGGCTGCGCCCATTCACAAGCGTGCAAATCGAGGAAAAGGTCATGCTCGATGCCCAGTATTTGCGGGTAATTGAGAAGACTCGCCTGCTCCAAAGTAAGGGGGTAAGCTTCCAGTGCAGTATAGTGGATAGCTTGTTGACGCTGCTCGCCCTCTAGGCGGGTAAGCAGAGCGTTCAAGCCAGTGCCCAAGCCAATTTCGAGGACCCTTACCTGCTCTTGGCTAACCAGTTTAGGAAACAAACCGGCTGACAGAAACACATGCCTCGACTCTTGGATAGCGCCATACTTGGAATGGTAACTGACCCCATACTGATCAGATTGGATAGAATGAGACCCGTCTTGTGTAGTGAAAATACCGTTTTCCGCCATACCCGTGTGATGTGTGATGCTGCTAGACGCGCTGCGCAAGTGCTGCGGAAAGCTCAGCAACGCTGATGTCTAAATGGGAAGCATGATAGGTGCATTGCCCATCTTGGATCAAAAGTAGCTGAGGGGATTCGTGTTGTACGCCAAATGCTTCTGCCACTGACTCGGAAATATGCCGGTAGCTTATAAGGTCCAGAAAGTAGGGGAGAAGTGCACTTTCGTCAAATGCCCATTTGTTTTCCAAGCGGTGCTGTGCCAAGGAACTGATAGAGCAACGTGTACTGTGCTTGAATATAATACAGGGCGTATCCTTAGAATACGCCTTCATTGTTTCAATTTGCTGGCTGTCTTCGAGGGGCAGCCAATTGATGTTCGCCATTTACCTGATGTAGTTGATTACCGTGGTAACAACTGTAGACAGGCCATCGTTCAAAGAAAAATTGTTGGGGCAGCCGTAGCCGCGGTTGCAAGAAGACAGGGCGACAACCGAGAACAAGGCAACCAGGACGGTGAGGGCTCTGAGGTTTTTCTTTTTCATAGTTTGTATGTCGTTTTGCGGTTAATTCCGATGCTGTTAATGTAGATAAGCAACGCTTACGTTTAGCCACTTATTATTAAAAGACGGCGTAAAAATAAGGATTGTAAATCAAACCGAGAACGTTGTAGCCGCAAACAAGGTTTCGGACTTGTTGTTAAGAATACAATAATTTCTATTTTTGCACTCGCTCCGGGCAGGACGCCGCAGGAGCTTTACCGAATCTGAACACACAAATACCAGGTATAAAATGGCAAGACAACTGGCACTCCGGGACGCACTAAACGAAGCCATGTCAGAGGAAATGCGCCGCGACGAACGCGTATTTCTGATGGGCGAGGAAGTTGCAGAATACAATGGCGCGTACAAAGTAAGCAAAGGCATGTTGGACGAGTTTGGCCCGAAACGGGTTATTGACACGCCAATCGCTGAGCTTGGGTTCGCGGGTATAGGCGTAGGGGCGGCTATGAATGGCCTGCGCCCTATTGTAGAATTCATGACGTGGAACTTTGCGGTGCTCGCTTTTGACCAGATCGTCAACAACGCGGCCAAGACCCTCTCCCAGTCCGCAGGCGAGTTCAGCTGCCCCATCGTTTTCCGCGGGCCGTCTGGCAGTGCCGGTCAATTGGCGCAGCAGCACTCGCAGACTTTCGAAAGCTGGATGGCTAACGTACCGGGCCTGAAGGTGGTTTCCTGCATTGATCCCGCCGATGCAAAAGGCTTGCTCAAATCTGCCATACGCGACCCGGACCCGGTATGCATGATGGAGTCCGAAATGCTATACGGCTACGAAGACGAGGTACCGGAAGGCGATGACCACCTGGTGCCCATCGGCAAAGCCAAGGTACGCCGCGAAGGCAGCGACATCACTTTGGTGACCTTCAATAAAATGATCGTACCGACCATGAAAGCAGCCGAAGAGCTGGAAAAGGAAGGTATTTCTGCAGAAGTCATTGACCTGCGTACCATCCGCCCGCTGGACTACCAGACAGTTGTTGACTCTGTGATGAAAACGAACCGGCTGGTCGTCATCGACGAGTCCTGGCCACTAGCCGGCATTTCCTCCGAGGTCGCTTATGGCATTCAGAAGTACGCCTTTGACTACCTCGATGCACCGGTGACGCGCGTCAACGCAGCGGATACTTCGCTGGCGTACGCGCCGACCTTAGTTGAAGAGTATCTGCCGAATGCGGAGAAAATTATCAAAGCGGCCAAAGAAGTCGCTTACATCGGCGTGTAACCACCCGATAACACCATACATACAAACGCTCAAAGCTGATCCTCTTTTATTTAGGGGGTCAGCTTTGTTATTTTGTCCCACGCATGAGCATCTTTGAAAGCATTACAACCGAACAATGGGCCTGGCTGCTGGCCAGCGCTTTTCTCATCGGCATGGCGAAAGCTGGGGTGAAGGGGCTAGGGATGTTTGTGGTGCCGGCCATGGCCGCCGCTTTCGGTGGAAAAGTATCTGTAGGATTAGTGCTGCCATTATTATCTATGGCTGATGTCTTCGCTGTGAGCTACTACCGCAGAGACGCCGAGTGGAAATATATTTGGCGGCTGTTGCCTGCTGCCATGGTCGGTGTCTTGCTTGGTATATGGGTAGGGGAGGTTGTAGATGACGCTTTCTTTACCGACATGATAGCCTTCATCATCATCGCCAGCCTTGCCTTGCTAATCCTGCAGCAAAACACGAGGTTTTCTGATATGATGGCAAGCTATTCTTGGGTGGGTGCGCTGTTCGGTGCGGTCGGGGGATTCACTACCATGATAGGCAACGCCGCTGGGCCGGTTATGGCGGTTTACCTGCTTTCGACCCGTATTCCAAAGAACAGTTTTATCGGCACGACCGCCTGGTTCTTCCTGGTCATCAACTTATTCAAGTTTCCTTTCCACATCTGGGTATGGGAGACCATCACTTGGCAGAGCTTTTTGCTCAATCTTACCGGGCTGCCCGCTATCGCACTGGGTATTTTCATTGGCATCCGGGTGGTAAAGCTTATACCTGAGCAGGCATTCCGCTACTTCGTCATTGTCATGACCGCCATCGTATCTTTGCGTTTATTGCTCGGTTAGGCCGTCAACAGGGATGGTTCGTAAAACATCTGCACCCAAAGCAGCGTTACAACATTGAACATATCCCATTGACATCCCATGATGACCATTATCCTACTTTCTATCGTGCTAGGACGCTCGCCTAAGTTACGGCAATACGTGCGGGAGCGTTTCCCCTTCATTGACCAGCTTCTGAAAGAGTACGAAAAAGCATAATATGTGATGGACTTCACTTTTTGCGACAGCCGCATTCATTTTCTTTGCTGCAAAAAGAGAAGCCATGCTGAAGTACCTTTTTATCCCTGTATTGCTGGTGGTATTATTCGGCGGGGAGCTTACGGCTCAAGAAGAGCATCATTCTTCCCCCAAGGTTATCCACCGGCACAATACATTACCCCATTTCCGGGTTGCTGCTTTTATCAGCCATACTTTCATACCGGGCGTAGCCGAAGGGCAACGCGTTGCCATCCCGTCATACGGTCTGGACATAGAATACTGGTGGAGCCACGATCTAGGCATAGGCCTGCACAATGACCTTGAGCTGGAAACCTTCATTATCGACGCCGGGCGTGAAGAGTTCTTGGAACGGGAGTTCCCGATCGTATCCTCATTGGACCTACTGTACAGGCCCTGGAAAGGCTTGGTGTTGCAAGTCGGGCCAGGCATAGAGGTGGATCGAAATAAGTCCTTCTTTTTGTTCAGGTTTGGCGTGGAATATGAAATTGAGCTCGGGCACCACTGGGATTTATACCCTACCGTTTTCTACGATGCCCGCGAAGATGCTTACACCACGCTTTCGATTGGCCTGGGGGTGGGCAAGCGTTTCTGAAGCCGGTTTGGCGTTTAGTCCTTAATCTTCTACTTTTACAGCGCATATTGAGAGCATGATATCCTCAACCCCTAGATAAAGATACTCATGCCATTTCGTCCAATATTCAGAAAGAAACAGCCGGTTCCTTCGCTCAAAGGCGATTTGTCCGGCGCTTTTTTATCGGCCATTATTGCCTTGCCTATGGCTTTGGCCTTTGGCGTGCAATCGGGCTTGGGCCCCGAGGCCGGCTTGTATACGGCTATTGTTTTAGCTATCGTAGCCGGTTTGTTTGGTGGTACCAACACCTTGATTTCAGACCCTACGGGCCCCATGACCGTCGTCGCGGCTACAGTAGTGACGCTAGGGCTGGCGCAGGCTGGTGGGGAAATGGACAAAGCCCTGCCGCTGATATTGGCAACTTTCATGCTCGCGGGGGTGCTGGAACTGCTTTTCGGCCTGTTCGATTTTGGGCGCTTCGTCAAATTTATGCCTTATCCTGTACTGTCGGGCTTCATGGCGGGTATAGGCATCATTATCATTTCTACACAACTTTTTCCCATCATGGGGTTGGAAAGCCCGAAGGGGTTTTTACAGATTCTCCTTTCGCTGGGGGAGGGTGCACGCGCTATGAACCCATCAGCCTTCTTTTTGGGGGTATTGTCCTTAGTCATCGTTTATGGATTCCCGAGAATTACCCGGAAAGTCCCTTCCATATTGGTCGCCCTGATCGTCTGTACTTTGATTCCCGTTTTTTTCCCGATGGAAGTGCCTGTGATTGGGCGTATTCCCACCCAGCTCCCTGCATTCCAGGCACATCGGCTGTTGGAGCTAGAGCTAGATGACCTGCAGTATATCCTTACTCCAGCCGTTATGCTTGGGGGGTTGGGTGTGATCGACTCCTTGCTTACCTCCATGGTAGCCGACAACCTGACCAAAACCCGTCACAATAGCCGCTATACTATTATCGGGCAGGGCGTTGGCAATCTTTTTGCAGCCGTATTTGGAGGCCTTCCGGGGGCAGGGGCGACGATGGGCACAGTCACCAACATCAATGCAGGGGCTACATCCAGATGGTCTGGGGTAATGAAGGGCGTCTTCTTGCTATTGATCGTAGTGGCTACTGCTGATTATGTGCGCTACATCCCGATGAGCGTACTGGCAGGCATACTGATCACAGTAGGGCTGAGCATCATAGACTACAAAGGCATTAAGATGTTTTTCCGCATTCCCAAATCAGACGCAGCAACTTGGGCTATTGTGCTTATCATCACCTTGTTTGACAACTTGCTTAATGCGGTGGCCATTGGCTTTGTAGCATCGGCCGTTTTCTTCATCAACAAGATGAGCCGGTACTTGAATGCTTCGCACGAGGGCAAAAGCCTGCCGCAATACACCGGCGAGAACGGCGGATTGCCCGTGGAGCTCGCTGACCAAGTCTATGTGCAATCATTAGACGGACCCGTGTTTTTTGGTTTTGCCAACCGTTATCGGGAGCATTGCCACAATGTAAAAGGGGTGAAGGCCGTGATTATCCGCATGGAACGGGTACCATTCGTGGATCAAAGCGGCATGGTAACTTTGGAGGATGTCATAAGCGACTGGCAAAAGCGGGGCATACAAGTCTACGTCACCGGCGCCAGCGATATGGTAATAGAGGGTTTCCAGAGGATAAAACTCATGCCGGACACCCTCCATTCCGATCAGTTATTTGACAGCTTTGAAGAATGCGTCGAACAATTGCCCCAATTGCTTATAAGGCAGGAAGAAGAAGTTAAATCCGGATAGCAGCCAAGTAATCTGCATTTTCTTTGGCGCAGTCTAGCGGTTCGCAGCTGTCGTAGCGCTCTTGCTCTACCAAGAAATATTCCATGCCTTGCTCTTTAGCGAGTGTTAGTATAGACGGGTAGTCAACCTGCCCTTTACCCAACACGCAGGAAGCTTGCCGTTCATCATCGGGTGCGTCTTTCAGCCGGTCTTTTACATGCGACAGCTTGAACCGGCCCGGGTAGCGCTTCAGGTAATCCTTCGGGTCCGCCCCGCCGGTCACCACCCAGTAAATATCCATTTCATAGTCTACAGTCTCGGGGTCCGTGTTTTCCATCATGTAGTCCTGTGGCATTTGCCCCTCCAACTCCTGAAAAGAATAAGCATGATTGTGGTAGGCAAAGCGCAAGCCATACTTGCGGCATATCTCACCGCATTCGTTGAATTGCTCGGCGATGCGCTTAAAGTCATCCATATTCTCCTGCGGGCCCACCCAAGGGCAAATCAGGTACTGCATACCGATCTCGCCAGCTTGCTGCGCCTTACTTTCAAAATCCTTGTTGATGTCGCAGTGCGCTGACACACCATCCATGCCCAGTTCCTTCAAGTAAAGATTGTACTCCTGCGGGCTCATCCCCCAGAAAATACCCTGATCGCCCTCGTAACTTTCGATTTGTTTGTAGCCAAACTCCGACAAGGCTTTAAGCACCCCCTTCGGGTCTTCCCCTATGATATCGCGGAGCGTCCATAACTGTATGCCGAATTTGGCAAGTTTGTCTCCCTGCGATGTTGGCGAGTCAGCAGACTGCTCATTGGAGGCTCTATCCCCACAAGCCCATTGAGGAAACAAAATAGCCGCTACAGCAGCCTTGGTGCTTTGGCGGATAAAAGTACGGCGGTTCGGCATCTTTTCTCGTTTTAGTTTTGATTATGCCCGAAATATAGCGAAAAGTATGGATTTAGCGGCCGGTAGCACTTGAAAACTGTAGCCTTTTGTGTGTCTGTTCTGCGGTGACGGGAAGATTCGAATGCCCTGCACCCCAGCAAACGCGGTTTCGCCGGCGGCCCCCGATACCCCGTTAAGCGTAGGCCAGTTTAGTCCCGCTCCAAGAGCGGGAGTGGTTTCAGCTACCACCCGCCGAAGCTTACGAAGCGAAGGCAGGTCCCACCCGCCGAAGCTTGCAAAGCGAAGGGCGAGACTTCACCCACGCCGCCAGGGCAGCAGAAACGAAAAAGCCCGCTGCAGAAACAATCCACAGCGGGCTTTCATGTGCGGTGACGGGGGGATTCGAACCCCCGATACCCCGTTAAGAGTATGCCAGTTTAGCAAACTGGTGGTTTCAGCCACTCACCCACGTCACCGGGTTAATGTATGAACTCCCCAATCATCAAAGGGGCACGGTGGGATGGAAGAGCAGGCCAGTTTAGTCCCGCTCCAAAAGAGCGGGAGTGGTTTCAGCTTCTATCCGCCGAAGCTTACAAAGCGAAGGCGGCCACTCACCCAAGTCACCAAATACATAAAATAAAGAAAATTGTCGGGGCGGCAGGATTCGAACCTGCGGCCCCCTGCTCCCAAAGCAGGTGCGCTAACCGGACTGCGCCACGCCCCGATCTGTGGTGCGCTAATCCCGCTCTTAAAGCGGGACGCCACGCCCCAAAAAAATGCTCCAAGCAGCTCGCTTGCTGCCCTTTTCGTTGAGCGATTGCAAAGGTAGGAATACAAAGAACAAAAACAAACCCTAGGTGCCTTTTTTTGTGCCTGTCTACATAAGCCTCTACACTAAAAACTGAGAATCAAACGCATGGAGGCACAAAAAAAGTTCACCACCTTTTACAAATCATGCAAGCTAAGCTTAATTTTCTTTTCCAACTCGGAGACGGTATCCTTGAAGATAACATCGGTTTCCATCAAGTCGGAAACGGTGCGGCAAGAATAAATGACAGTACTGTGGTCGCGGCCGCCGAAATTCTGCCCAATAGCTTTCAACGATTTATCGGTCAGGTTTTTGGCTAGGTACATAGACAACTGACGGGCGATGACGACCTGCCGCTTGCGGGTTTTGCCCTGCAGCTTATCCACGGGCAAGCTGAAGTGCTCCGCCACCAACTTCTGAATGTACTCTACCGTAATTTCTTTGTTGATCTGTTTGACAAAGTTGCGGATGACCCGCTTGGCCAGGTCAATGTCTATCTCTTGGCGGTTGAGGGAAGACTGTGCAATCAAGGAGACAAGTACCCCCTCTAGCTCTCGGATGTTATTCTGGATGTTGTAACAGATGAATTCCGTGACGCTGGAAGGAAGCTCCACGCCCTCTTGGTTCATCTTGGCTTCCAAGATAGCCATACGCGTCTCCAGGTCCGGCGCTTGCAAATCCGCAGACAGCCCCCATTTGAAGCGGGACAAGAGCCGCTCCTCCATACCATCCATATCCTTGGGGGGGCGGTCGGATGTCATGATGATTTGCTTGCCGTTTTGGTGCAGCTGATTGAAGATGTGGAAGAAAATCTCTTGGGTCTTCTGCTTGTTGGCCAAGAACTGTATATCGTCTACGATCAGCACCTCGATCAGCTGGTAGAAGTTGACGAAGTTGTTGACGGCATTATTCTTGATAGACTCAATGATCTGGTTGGTAAACTCCTCGCTGGAGACGTACAGGACGTTTTTGTTGGGGAACCGCTTGCGCACTTCGTTGCCAATAGCGTGTGCCAGATGCGTTTTCCCCAGGCCCACCTCGCCAAAAATCACCAGCGGGTTGAAAGAAGTAGCCCCCGGCTTCTGTGCGATGGCGACACCTGCCGACCTTGCCAAACGGTTGCAATCGCCCTCGATGTAGTTGTCGAAAAGGTAATTCGGGTTGAGGTGCGGGTCTACCTTCATTTTGCGGATGCCCGGTATGACAAAAGGGTTTTCGATAGCCCCCGTGTCCACGGTGCCTGGACCGTAACCGTTTTTGTTGGCGCCATTTCCGTTGGGTGCGGAAGATCTATTCGCCCCATTACTGCCGTTCTTGGTGCCGTTGCCCTTGGTCAAAATTTGGTATTCGAGCCGGCCTCGATCCCCTAGTTCTCGTCTTATGGTAGTCTTAAGCAACTTAACGTAGTGCTCTTCCAACCACTCGTAGAAGAATTTATTAGGAACCTGAATAGTCAGAGCGTTCTGCTTCAAGCTGACCGGCTTGATGGGCTCAAACCAGGTCTTGAAACTCTGTTGGTTCACATTCTTCCGAATGGTTTGCAAACAGTTACCCCAGACTGTAGCATGATCTGTTGTCATTCTGCAGTTTTGTGATAAGGTTATTAAATATTTGGGCTATAAGCCTAGAGTATCAGCAAGTTGGGCCGATGCGACAAGGGCATACCTCTAGCTTTCGCAAAAAGGTAAGTTTGTATCGCTTTTAAAGGATGTTTTTTACTGTGCCCTTTAAGTATCGGAGGAATACAAAGTTGGCAAAAATCTCCCACAATAAAAACTCTTGTTGAAAAGTTTTGGACACCCCCGCAGCCGTCCCGCCGGCCTTGCTGTGGCAAATCCAAGCATAGCGGCAGTATCAAAATGCACACGTACTCAAAAAAGCTTATCCACATTGCAAACACCAAATGTGGATAACAGTACGCTGACTGTTAGTATGTCAACCAAATAACTGAAAATCAATGGCTTAACCAAATAATTGAATGAGTGTAAGTGTTAAGCTAATGTAAATCTGGCGGAAATATAGGTGCATTTGCCTATATTCACGACATCACAAACACCGACTGAAATGCACCGCTCCAAAATTGTCTTGCCTCTACTAGCGCTTTTCTTATTAGCCTTCGGAATAGGGTACTTTTTATTGCAGCCAGATACGGAGCAGCAACAGGATAGCATCAAGCTCAAAGTCAAACGCCAAACCTTTGTCATAGAGGTAACGGCCACCGGGGAATTGGCCGCCAAACGGTCCGTCAAGATACGCGCCCCGCAGGGTATGCGGGCAGCCGGCATATTTGAAACTACATTGTCAGACATAATAACGGAAGGCACCGTGGTAGAAGAGGGCCAGTATGTGGCCAGCCTAGACCGTACCGAGCTGGCCGGCAAAATGAGCAATCTACGCACGGAGATCGAAAAGGTACAGACCCAACTTGAGCAGGCCCGAATCGACACGGCCATCGAGCTGCGCGGCATCCGCGACCAGCTGGCCAACTTGGAGTTTTCCAAAAAGGAGAAACGCCTGGCCGTAGAGCAAAGCCAGTACGAGCCACAGTCCGTGATCCGGCAGACAGAGCTTGACTTGGAGCGAACGGAACGGGACTATCAGCAATTGCTGAAAAAGTATGAGCTCAAGCAGCAGCAGGCTATTGCCAAAATTCAGGAAATTGACGCGTTGCTCCGCCAAAACCAGCGCCAAATGAAAGTCTATGCGGACTTGTCTGATGAATTCCGCATCAAAGCGCCCAAGTCGGGCATGGTCATCTACGCCCGCACTTGGCGGGGGAAGAAAGAACCCGGTTCCCGCATTTCGGCCTGGGACCCCGTGGTCGCCGAGTTGCCGGACCTGAGCGACATGATTTCGCAGACATACGTCAACGAGGTGGACATTAGCCGGGTACAAGAAGGGCAGGATGTAGACATCAAGGTAGACGCCTTCCCCGACCGTCAGTATACGGGCAAGGTCATCAAGGTGGCCAATATCGGGGAGCAGCTGCGGGGCTATGACGCCAAGGTCTTTGAAGTGGTCGTGCAGGTCAATGAATCGGACTCTATACTCCGCCCGGCCATGACGACTAGCAACACTATCCTCACCGGCACTTACGAAGGGCAGCTCGCTGTGCCTTTGGAAGCCTTGCAGCGCGACAGCCTGACTTACGTTTACAAAGACGCCCCGGCTGGCATCGTCCGGCAGGAAATCATCACGGGGCTCTCTAATGCCGACGAGACCATAGTAGAACACGGCCTTTCGGAAGGTGACGTCATTTACCTGGTGGAGCCCGAGCAAGCCCAAGACGCCCCCTTTGAATATATCGCAGCTGATATCAAAGCCGAAATAGAAGCCCGCTTAAAACAGGAAGCTGAAGAGCGGCAAGCCGAGGCTATGAAGAAGAAAGAGTCGGTGAAGAACATCGAGCCTCCATCCCAAGATAGAGGGTCCGGCGGCAGTTTTATCATTGTAGAATAGGCTGTAGTCGGCCTGCGTAATTCCTAGTATATGCAACGCGTATTCTTCAACTTCCTCTTGGCGCTAGAGGGCGTAAACGCCAACAAGCTGCGTTCTTTCCTCACCGCACTGGGCATTATATTCGGTGTGGGGGCGGTGATCGCCATGCTCGCTATTGGGGCCGGGGCCAAGCAGGCGATACTCGACCAAATGAAGCTGATCGGTACCAACAATATCGTCATTACCGCCGTGGAGGCACAGGCAGAAGGGGAGGGGGAAGAAGATTCGGCAGAGTCAGCGGAGCAAGAAGAAGATGAAAAGCCTTATTCCCCCGGCCTGAATATGCAGGATGTAGCCGCCATCAGTGGCGTAGTGCCAACAGTAGACGCCGTCAGCCCCGAATTGGTCATGCCCCTCAGCATCGTACGGGCGGGCCGGCAGCAGAAGGGGCGTTGCGTAGGGGTCGAAAATGCATTCTTCGAGCTCAATGGACTGAGCATTGGCCAGGGCAACCTTTTCCAGAAAACACACCAAGAAAAGGGGGCCGCCGTTTGCATCATCGGGCGGGAAGTGCAGTCGCGGTTCTTCAGCGAGGAGAGCCCCATTGGCAAGAAAATCAAGTGCGGCAAAAATTGGCTGACTGTCATCGGTGTGCTGCAACGGCGTCAAGCCAGCAGCGAAAGCTTGGCCCGCTTGGGCATACGGGACTACAACGCCGATATATACGTGCCGGTACAGACTGCCTTAATCCGGTTTCAAGACCGCTCCCGGATCAGCCGCGACGACATCGGCCGGCGGGGTAATAACGATGAGGAAGAAAGCCACCATCAGCTCGACCGGCTGGTGGTGCGGGTTGATGACTCCCAGAAACTGCGGGCTAGTGCTGACCTCATTGCCCGTATGCTCAAACGCCGGCATCTTGGTATAGCTGACGTAGAAATCGAGGTGCCGGAGTTGCTGCTCGAGCAGGAGCAAAACACTCAGGAGACCTTCAATCTGGTCTTAGCGGTCATCGCGGGTATTTCCCTGCTGGTAGGCGGTATTGGCATTATGAATATCATGCTGGCTTCGGTGCTGGAGCGCATCAAGGAAATTGGGGTACGGCGTTCATTAGGTGCCAACCGATCAGATATTGTATTGCAGTTCCTCTTCGAAGCCGTATTTATCAGCTTGATCGGCGGCCTGATCGGTGTCGCCTTGGGGGTTATCGCGGCGCGTTCTATTGCCGCTTACGCGGAAATACCGACGATTGTCTCCGCTTGGTCCATTGTGCTTTCCTTCGGGGTGGCCGCTACCGTAGGCATGGTGTTCGGGATTTTCCCGGCCCAAAAAGCAGCACAGCAAGACCCCATCAAAGCCTTGCGATCTGACTAGAAAACCACTTATTCCATGATACGATTTTTGACCGTTATTGGCCTCGCTATAATGATAATGACCACGGCCGGCGCCCAAGATACGATGCGGGTAAGCCTAGAAGAAGTCATCGCGCTTTCCCGCCGGGAAGCGCCCGAAGTCAAAATTGCCCAGACGGCAATCAAGAACGACTACTGGCGCTACCAGTCCTTTCTGGCCAATTACAAACCACAGATCAGCCTCACGGCCACCCTGCCTAATCTCAACAGGTCCATACAGACCATCACCTTGCCAGACGGCAGCGACGCTTTCATCGACCGGGCCTTAATGACCAATTCGCTGGGCTTACGCATCGATCAGGATATTGCCCTGACCGGCGGCTCCGTCTTTGCCATCACCGGGCTGGAACGCATCGACGGTTTTATGACGGCCAACAACCCCCGTAGTATTTCTTACCTGAGTACGCCGGCCGCTATTGGGTTTACGCAACCGCTGTTTGGTTTTAACCGCCTGCGCTGGGACAAGGAAATCCGGCCGCTAGAGTACGAAGAAGCCAAACGGGGGTATTCGGAGGATATGGCGGAGGTTGCTTACCAGTCTGCGGTGCTGTTCTTCGACGTACTTTTTGCCCAGCTGAACTTGGAAGCCGCCCTGCGGGACAAACAGGATGCGGATACCCTGCTGGCTATCTCCCGGGGCAGGTACGAGGTCGGGCGCATCGCCGAGACGGAGCTGCTGCAGGTCGAGCTCAACGCCATGAACGCCGATGCCGATGTCGCCGCCAACCAGCTCAACCTCCAAACCAGCACCGAACAACTCCGTAACTTTTTGGGGATCAAGCAAGCCACCTTCTTTATACCAGAAACCCCGGACGAGCTTCCCGTCTTTGACATCGACGCTGATCAGGCCCTGTCGCTTGCCCTTCAGCACCGCAGCGAGGCGGTACAGTTTGAACGGCGGCTGCGCGAGGCCGAGCGGCAGGTGGCGCAAGCCAAAGGGCAGACCGGGCCGGAGATTACCATATCCGGGTTCTTCGGGCTTTCGCAAACCGCCAATCAGCTGGGGGATGCTTATGTGGACCCATTGGACCAAGAGCGGCTGAATATTGGATTGGAAGTACCGATCGCTGATTGGGGCAAAGACCAATCCGAGCGGGAAA
>JAAAOU010000298.1 GCA_009908745.1 Bacteroidota bacterium | reverse complement strand
GAGGTGGATGAAGGTGTGCCGAAACCCCGCCATGATTCTAGATCAACTCTTGGTAAGTCAAGGCCGTTTCAAAGCCTTTCACCCGGAAGTACTGCTTAGTAGCGGCTGCCGGTTTTTCGCTGAGCGCCATCACAAAGTCGCCACCCCAGGCCCCCAGCGATTTGACAATACCGGGAAAGTTGGGGAAGTGCTTTTGCTTGACTTGCGGCAGGCGCAACGCTTCTGATACGAGGGCTTCGTGCTCTTCCAGCACCAACACCGCTTCCCGGGCATCGCGAGCTTTAAAAAAGAGCATCGTCAGCTCGGAAATCCGCGCTAACTGCCGCTCGCTCGTGACGGTGTTCCGAAAGCGCTGTATGCCTTCCCGGCTGTCCTGCTTGCGGCCGAGGTAGACGAAGCAGATTTGGTCTAAAAAGGAAGGCTGGTAAGGGATTTCCACATAATTGGGCTGGCCGGACCGCCGTTGAAACAGGATAGGCTGCCGGGCATTGGCGCAGGCGATGTCGTACCCCGAGCCGCCAAGCGTATCACTCATCATCTGGAAAGGGTCGACATCCGCCCAGCGGCTGAGGGCGGCGATCAGGGTAGAACTACTGCCCAGCCCCCACTGCAGGGGGAACTCCAGCTGGGTTTCAAACGACCAGAAGGGCTGCTTGCCCCAGAAGCCGGGCCGTTGGTCCTCGATACTCATGAAGAGGTCTTCCAAACGGCGCCCCACTTTCATGTCTGTAGCCTGCAGCAAGGTGCCGAACTCCGCAAAGCTAGCTTCAAACCACACGCTGCCGTCCTTGCGCCGGCTTTTCCACTGATGGGTAGTAGCGTTGTCCGGAGCCGGGTTGAGGCGTAGCCATTGCCCCAAGCGCGTCGGCACGGCGAGGGCCAGTGCGCCGTCTAATACAAAGTACTCCCCAGTGAGGAGGAGTTTGCCGTTGGTGTGGATTGCCCGTTCGATTGGTGTAGTATTTACTTTATTTAGGAACCAGTTGCTTGCGGTACTGCTTCAAAAACTCGCGTACAGCGGTGAAAGATACCACTTTGTCTTTGAAGTGCGCCACCGCTTCTTTCACCTCTTTCGGTTTTGCGTTGAGGTGGTTCAGGATATTCATGAGGTGCATTTTCATATGCCCCTGCTGAATGCCCGTCGTAATCAAGGAACGCACCGCGGCAAAGTTTTGTGCGAGCCCGGTGGCGGCAATGACGGCCATAAGTTCGTTGGCACTGGGGCGCCCC
Source organism: Bacteroidota bacterium (assembly GCA_009908745.1). GTDB lineage: Bacteria > Bacteroidota > Bacteroidia > Chitinophagales > Saprospiraceae > Phaeodactylibacter. Next base: position 1,873 of record JAAAOU010000298.1, on the reverse strand, counting down.
AGGATATCCAGCGAGCGCCGGGCTATGGGGTGCAGCTTAGTCAGCCCACCTACCGTACCGACCGCCATAGGCAGGTCCATCCAAAACGTAAATACCCCATCCTCGATCTTGCAGTGGCTAAGGCTGCGGTACTGCCCGCCTTGGGAGGCGTGGGTATGCCCGCAAGCTTCTATAGCGCGAAAGTCGTTGCCGGTAGCCAGCACCACGGCGTCCACGCCATTGAAAATGCCTTTGTTGTGGGTGGTAGCGCGGTAGGGGTCAATCTCGGCGATGCGTATCGCTTTCGCAAATTTCTGGGCGAACTCCTCGGCGGGCATATCGGGGCAGGCCCCTTGCAAAGCATCGACCGCGCAGCTCACGGAAGCCCGCACCACGCAGTCCGGCGTGTAATTGGACAAGATAGCCATGATGATTTCCAGCTCGCGCGCTTTCCCGGAAAACGCTTCCTGTTCGGCCACAAAAGCTTTCAGGCTGTTGCCAAACTCCTCCAAGACGGAATTAATGAAATTGGCGCCCATAGAGTCGCAAGTTTCAAACCGCACCCGCAGCTGATAATAGTCGGGCTCCACATTAGAAAGGTCAATCAGCTCGATATCCTGCACGCCGCCCCCGCGTTGTTCCATATTGCGGGTGATATGCTTGGCATCCGTCCGCAAGCGTTGCTCCAACTGCGGGAAGCGCTGCCGGAGTTGGCGGATATCGCCCGGCCAGCTGAAATGGACTTGCCCCAGTTTTTGAGTAGACAGCACCTCCGCTTTAAAGCCGCCGCGCGGGTGCCAGAATTTCGCCGCGCTGGAGGCCGCCGCTACCACGGAGCTTTCCTCTATGACCATAGGCACGGCGTAAAGGCGGCCGTTGATCAAAAAATTGGGGGCAATGCCGTAGGGCAAAAAGTAATTGCTGATGGTATTTTCGCTGAAGCCGTCGAATACGCGCTGCTGCTCTTCGTCTTCGTGCCAGAAACACTTCAGTTCCTGCTCAGCGGCATCGGCATCCTCCGCAAAGTGAGTGGCTACCCAGCGCAGTTTTTCACTCTTGCTGAGTTTCGAGAAGCCCGATATCTTTTTTTCCTGCATACTGTTTTTGTTTGTTACCCCCGCAAGCGGAGAAAAGCGTTGGCCAGTTCCAGCCCTTCTACTTGTGCGGCCACGTATTCCTGCAGCTCTTCGTAAGAGCCCCGGGCGTGGCGCAGAAAACTGGACGCCTGACCGTATACCGCAGCCGCATTGAGCCGGTTGGTGAGGTAGTAGCCGTCCAAGAATGTTTTCACGCCGCCCGAAATGATGAATTGCTTGCAGCGGGCAGCATCGCCCATTTCTTCCAATAAGGCATTCGTGATGCCCGTCATGTCTTCGGCACTGTGCCCCACAAAGGCCAACTGTTCGTAAACGGCCGCTTTGCCTTTGTCGCCCCGCAGCATTTCCAGGCGGGCGAAGTTGGTGCCGCCGTTCGCCGCAAAGTCGATAGCAGCAAGCGGCAATTGCATCAGCGCGCGCAGGCTTTCCCGGCCCATGCCTTGCCCGACCTCCTTGACGATGACGGGCTTGTCGACCGCGGACAATACGGCTTCGATCACGTCTAGAGGTGCTTTCGCAAAACGGTCGCCCTCGGGTTGCAGCCACTCTTGCAGCGGGTTGACGTGTATGATCAGGCCATCCGCCCGCAGCTTGTGGATGAGGTCGCCAATGCGGCCGAGTGCCTTGTCTTGCAGCAGCTGTTCCACCTGCGCGATCCCCAAATTGGCAAACAGCAACTGCTCCTCGCCGATGTGGTCGCGTACGTCAAAATCTTTCAAGTTTTCATCGCTGTATAGCAGGGAGCGGCAGGAGCCTAACCCCATGCCCATGCCGAATTCCCGGCAGGCGCGCGCTAA
>JAAAOU010000067.1 GCA_009908745.1 Bacteroidota bacterium | reverse complement strand
CTGCGTAGAGGTGACGGCGCGTGTGCCGGACAACTTCACGGCAACACTACAGGGCTGGATCGACTGGGACAACAGCGGCACGCTGGATGCCGGTGAGGAACTGGCCTTCCTGGGCGGCGCGACGATCGGCACCGATATTGACGATCAGCCATTCTGCTTTGACGTGCCAGCCGATGCCCAGTTCAATGACGGTATGGTGTTCGCCCGCTTCCGCCTGAGTGAAAATGGCGGCCTGGAGGTAAACGGGCCGGATAAATACGACGAAAATGGCGCATTTGCACTGCCTGCCGGTGAAGTGGAAGACCACAAAGACGTACTCTACAAAGTAGGCAACTACGTCTGGGACGACCTCAACCGCGACGGCCTGCAAGACGATTTCCCAAGCCCCTGCTTAGACGATGTAGAAATGCAGCTGGAATGGGCTGGCCCGGACGGCGATTTGGCGACGGAAGCGGACAACGAGTCCTACACCGTATCAACAACAGAAACGGGTGGCGTGAATGGTATCTACACCTTCTGCGGCCTTATTCCGGGGGCTTATGAAATCAGTATCCCCGAGTTGCCCAACGGCTTTGTGCCGACGACAACCGGCGCGGGCAGCAACCCGAATTTTGACAGCAACGACCCGGCCGGCACGCCGTTCACCATCAACGAAGGGGATGTGCTGCCGACAGGCGAAGACGGGGTAGGGGACATGCCGGGAGCCATAGGCACCTTTCCCGACGGGCAAGACAACCTGTCCTTCGACTTTGGCTTGGTGACCGAAGGCTTCGAAGTGGTCTGCAACTGTGACGGCTCTATCACCATCGACTGGGAGCAGTTTGCCAACGGCGACAGCTGGACGGTCGTGCTGGAGGACGAGGACGGCAACCCCGCGCTGAACTTCGTGAACATGCCGGAAACGCAGGTTACTATCGCGCCAGGCTCGCTGAACAACGGCGAATGCTACGCGCTGGCCATTACGGAGAACATAGGGGGTGTTGAAGTGTCCTCTATTCAGGGCTTTGTACACGCCAATTGCTACCCAGTACCGGAAGTAGCAATCATCAACGCGGTAGGGCCGAGCTGCCCGGATAGCCAGGACGGGACTCTGGAGATTGACATTGCCGAACAAGGCTGCATGGCGACTTATGATGTCTACCTGACAAGCCAAAACAGTGGAGAACAGCTGGTAGGGGATGATGTCATGATTACTGGCCCGATTGCAGTGGCTGGCCTTGGAGAAGATACTTACGGAGTAAGGTTAGAATTGGTGGACAGGGGCAACTGCGCCTACGGCGAGGGCTGCTTCCCACTGATTGAAGACGATATTCTGTTTTTGCAAAACACAGATACCGAACCGCCTACCAAAGTGGTTATGGATGCCAGCGGCGCCGAGCCGCCAATGGTGATCAACTACGGCGCCCTGCCGGAAGGGGAGTGCGGCGTAGCGTTCACCTGGAGGGTCATGCTGGACGACAACTGCTTGTCGGCCGGCGTGGACTTGACGGCAAGTATCACGGCCAGCACAACCAACCCAAGCGTTTTGCCTTCGGCACAGGTGACAGTACTAGACAACGAGCCGGCCTACGCTGTGGAAGTATACGCAGCGGTGGGCACAAACACCCTCATACTGACCGCCACGGACGCCAACGGCAACGAAAACGTCATGGAGTATACCATCAACGTGGCAGACGGACGCGGCCCCGTGGTGTACTGCCCATCGGACATGTCAGTGGAAATCCCCGCCTGCGACGATTCCGCCCCGGTAAACTGGACAGTATCGGCGGTGGACGACTGCGACCTGGATGTTGCGCTTACGCAAACGGGCGGGCCGGCCAGCGGCAGCATATTCACGCCCGGCAGCTACACGGTAAGCTACGAAGCTACGGACGACAGCGGCAACACGGGCAGCTGCAGCTTCAATATTGAAGTGACGCAAGCGCCAAGCCCCGAGCCTGTCGTAGATGTCTCCGGCAACGGCAACTATACCATAGAACATTGCGAAGAAGACGGCTTCATCGTCTTCTCTGGCAATATATACGACTGCGACCTGGATGCTGCCAGCTTCAACCCGGCAGACCTGATTGTGGAGACGTTGCCACTGTCCCCGGAAGCAGCGGGCAGCCTGAGCATAAGCTATACCCTGCCGCAGGACGGTTACGTATACTTTGAAGCGACGGGCAACCTGGCTGCGGGCACCTACTTAGTAGTTACTACTTATCAGGGCGTGACGGTAGACCATGGCGTGGCCGTGAGCCAAGACCCCGACCAGCCGGCAGTAATGGCGATGCCAGGCAACCTGGCCTACCAGGCGCCGGACTGCGAGGCGGAAGTGCCCGTCAGCTTTGCGGTGCAGCTGAGTGACGACTGTGACGAGGGCCTAGGCAGCGCAAGTTTCACCGTCAACGGTGCCCCCGCGCCGCCATCCGACCCGGCGGAGTCTGACCCGGCCAATGGCTTGTATGTGTGGAACCTCAACCTGAGTGCGGGTACCTACACGCTAGTGGGCACCTACACGGACGGAGCGGGCAACGTGACGACGGAGGAAGCCACCATCACGGTCAACGGCAGCGAAGACGAGTGGGCGCCAATCATCACCTACCCGTCGCAGCAGATCACGGAGGAGCTCGACCCCTGTGGGCCATCCGAGCAGGAAATCTGCTTCGAGGCCACGGCCACGGACGACTGCTCCGGCGACATCAACCCGCAGATCGTGATCGAAGACAGCAACGGCAATGCCATACCGTTTACGAATACCACCGGCAATACGTATTGCTTCACGGCCAGCCCGGGCAGCTACAACGTTACCGTGACGGCCGAAGACGCTGCCGGCAACAGCCGCACGGAGGGCTTTGGAGTGACGGTCACGCAAGGCCCGCCCCCCGCCGCCTCGCTGGTCTGCAACGACGACATCAACATTACCGTGGACGAAAACTGTGCTGCTGGCATAACCGCCGATATCCTGCTGGAAGGCAGCTTCGGCTGCTACACGGAAGACGACTTCGCCATTACGGTGACGGACGCCCAGGGTAACCCCATTGCCGGCCCGCTGCCAAGCGGCAGCTATTTCTACGAGGTGGAGCTGGTTGGCCCCGAAGACAGCCCAATCAACTTCGAGCCC
>JAAAOU010000173.1 GCA_009908745.1 Bacteroidota bacterium | reverse complement strand
TCCCGGCGGAAGGAGCAGTTCTGTAGTACTAAGCGCATTATGCTTGATAATAGCCTCTCGCTCTTTACTGCTTCTGAATAAAAATAATTTCACATACTCTGCCACCAAAACATCAAATATGCTGCCTTCAATTTCAATAAAGTACTTTAGCCCGGGTTCAGGTAAGCTGGCACCGTATCGCGCTTTTTGCCCATTACAGGTTTGACCAATTCTAAAGGTCTGTCCACCTTGCAACCAAATTCTCGGTTTAGAATAGCAAGTATAACAAGAATACAAGTTTGGGCTTAGAGCATACAACCGATACTGATGGCAACTTCCAAACTTCGATGCCGCTGCTTCCATCAATGCTTCATAAGCTTCCTCCGTAATATCATAATTATCCAGATCAATATCTAGTTCTTGAGCCAGATTCTTGGCAGCCGATGCTACTGCAGCTTGGTATACTTCTGTTGATGCCTCTATTCCGACCCTTTGTTGCATTAAGGCATCAATCGACACCGCAGTGCGCTTTGCAGAAGTGCTAAGCGTAGCGTAAACTGTTATCAAGATGAGCAAAAGAAAGAAAACGACCAATGGAAGCGGCCACCTCTTTTGCTCTGGAAGTTGAAGGGCGCGATTCATAGGTTTTAGGGTTGTTACATAAGCCTAAAGTTATGAGATTTCCTATATTTTTTCAATTATTTTGATTTGTTTTTCGGATTTCATTCACAAATTAATGACACCAGCGTTCCATGAACTGTTTTTAATACTAAACACATAGCAGAGCCAAAACGAGTGTCGGTGTTTAGCCTCAGCTGCAGGTAAAGGGGGGGGGGAAGTCCAAAAGAAGCCCCGGATGGTTCTACCCGGGACTCTTTTCTGTTTTAGTGATTATGCCCTTCATGGTCGTGCCCATCCTCATGGTGATGGTCATCGCCATCCTCATGCATATGCCCGTCCGCCGGCACATCCTCATTCTTCACATAGTCCATACCACAGACCGGGCACTCTCCCGGCTCAGCGCTGCCGCTGCCCTCGCAGTGCATGGGGCAGATGTAGGCGGAGGTGTATTCTGGCCCTTGCTCGTCGGCATCAGCTTCCATTTGATCGCCACCCTCCATCTGCTCCGTTTGGTCGGTAGCGGCATCATCCTTAGCCGTATCCGCACCGCCGCCGCAGGAGACGATGAAAAGGGACAGTGCAAAAACGGGTAGTAGCTTGATAAGAAACTTGTAATTAGTCATAGTTTTGATAGTTATGAGCCTCCCTAGAGAGGCGGTTGAAAAATTGGTTTAAAAATTCATTCCACAGCCAAGGTCTCTTCCACGGTGCCGCAAGTCAGCATTTCGTCCCCAAAGTAAGGGTTGCGGATTTCTTCCACATCGCTGATCCAATCGGCCCCTTCCCAGTCGAAGGCCATGGGGCAATGCTGTACGTAGTAGGTCTGCTCGTCGGCACCGAATGCTTTTACGGTTTTGATTAGGGTTTGTGACAAGAAATCGAATTGGGTCCGTTGTTCAGATACTTCTCCCGATTTTGTAATGTTTTTGCCGTGGGCGATCAGGGCGCCGCGCTGCTGCCGCCAGTATGCTAAAGCGTCGCCGGCAAGCTCCTCACTGCTGACTTTTTCTACCTCATTGGTAAAGGATGTTGCTTTTGCGGCGGCAGTCTCCGCATCGGTAGCTACTAGAGCGTCCTTGAGGCGCAAGTACGCTTCTATGGCGCTGCCTAATTGCTGTTTGAAAGCCTGCGGTGCGGCTGCCTGGTAATTAGGTACTTCTTTAGCCCCGCTTTCCCCTTTGATTTGAATGTCGCGGTTCATCATGCTCGCCTGATTGTTGAGCTGTGCGGCGGCGTCAATCGAGAAATTGCCGTAGGTCACTACCTCTTCCCCGGCTTCCAGCCCATCGAGTACACGATAACGGTCGCCCAGGGCTTCTCCCAATTCCAATTCCCGGTACTGAAAAGTTGGGATATCAGTGTCCGGTACTTTGACGTACACCACCGAGCGCTCGCCGGTCCACAGCACGGCAGACTTGGGCACGGTGAGGCTCACTTGCTCTCCAGCCGCTTCGGCCTGAAGTTTACCCGTCACCAGCATTTCCGGTTTGAGCTTTCCGTTGGGGTTGCGGACTTCCGTGCGTATTGACACCACCCGCCGGTCTTTGTCAATGACCGGGTCGATGAAAGTAACCTTGCCGGAAAAGCGCCGCCCCGGCACCGCCGGCGTGGTAAAAGTAATGCGGTCGCCCACCTCAATCTGCGGCAGGTCCTCCTCGTAGGCATCAAACAGCACCCATACGGTATTGAGGTTCATCAGGTCAAACAGCGGCTCCCCTTGCGCCACGTAGTCGCCCACCGCTACCCGGCGCTGCGTCACCACCCCGCTTGCTGTGGCGTGGAGCGGGAAAGTTTCCTGGATATCCCCGCTTGCTATAATTTGGCCGATCTGCTCCGGTGAGATTTTCCAGTGCCGAAGTTTATTGCGGGCCGCTTCCAGCAGCTTGGGGTTCACCGCCTGCAGTTTGGCTGCCTCCAGCAGTTCGCGCTGTGCGGAAATCAGGTCCGGGACGTACAGTTCCGCTAGTTTTTGACCCTTGTACACCGGCTCGCCAGTGAAGGAGACATAGAGCTTTTCGATGCGCCCCGGCACCTGCGCCACTTGGCTTGACGCCCGTCGCTCGTCCGCCTGTACCTTGCCGCTGAGTTGCAACGCCGTACCAGCCTCGGCAGCCGATTTTCCGACTACGGTAGTTTGAACATTTGCTAGCCGCGCCGCCTCCCGGGTCATCTCAAAATTGAGCGGGTCGTTGGAGGACATCTCGCTCTGGGGGATCAGGTCCATGCCGCAGATCGGGCAGTCGCCTGCTTCTTCTCGCCTTACCTGCGGGTGCATGGAGCAGGTCCAGGTGGTACCTTCCGAGTCCGTTGCTTCGGCTTCGTGTTGATGTGCTGTTTCCTGGGCAGTTGCTGTGCCGCCGAAGAGGAGGTAGCCGGCGCCCAGCCCTACTAAAAGGGCGATCAGGATGAGCAAAGGAACTTTTATTTGTTGCATGGTATTATTAGTTTAGACCTTAAATGTTGCAAATGATGACGCTAAGTATATCTGACCAAGTTCTACAAGCTTCCGGATT
>JAAAOU010000209.1 GCA_009908745.1 Bacteroidota bacterium | reverse complement strand
GCCGCGGTCCAGCACCCGGAACCCTAGCATGCCCAGCGACTCACGCAACTGGCCAGACAGGTGGGCTACCCGCCGCTGAATGGAAGGCAGGCCGACGCCCAATGCGTATTCGACTGCTGCCCGCATGCCTAGCAGCACCGCGTAGTTGTACTCGAAGGTCTCGAAACGCACAGCGCCTTCCCGGGGCTCGTACTGCCCGATGTCCCGCCAACGCGCTGCGTGCAAATCCATGAATTTGGGCTCCAGCCCGGCTTCCATCACCCGTTTTGAGGCGTACAGAAACCCGCCGCCCCTTGGCCCCCGCAAAAATTTCCGGGAAGTAGCCGTCAGGAAGTCACAGCCGATCTGCTCCACCGAGAGCGGCCACTGCCCAGCGGACTGACAGGCATCGACGATATACCAGGCACCGTGCTCCCGGCAGACCGCACCTACCGATTCTACATCTTGCACCAACCCGGAGTTGGTGGGGATATGGGTCACGGCGACCAGCCTAGGTTGATGCTTTCGGACCAATTCACGGACGCTTTCCGGGTCGACACCACCGGTAGGTAGATTTTCCGCACGGAGAATCCGCAAGCCGTACTGCCGCTGCAGCTGCAAGAATGCAATATGGTTGGATACATAGTCATCGTCTGTGGTGATTAGGACGTCCCCCTCGGAAAAGGGGATAGCAGACAGCGCCAAGTTGTACGCCTGTGTGGCGCTGCCGGCAAAAGCGATATGGTCGGGCTCGGCGCTGATGAGTTGCCCGACGGCTTCGTAGAATGCTTTGCGCTCTTCCTTGATCAAGGCGGCGGCTTCGTAGCCACCCATTTTTGCTTCCAGCTCCAAATACTGCTGCATGGTTTGCAACACGGGTGCAGGGACAAGGGCCGCGCCGGCATTATTGAGGTGGTTGCCGTGGGCTACGCCGGGGGTGTCATCGCGAAATTGCTGTATTTGCGCCGGGGTGAGCAAGGTGCCGGGGGCGGGCTGTTGAGTGGTGGCTTCGTTCTGCATGCAGGTGGTATATTAAAAGTTACACTTTTGTAACGGGTAGCATGGCTCAACAGTTTGCGCGAAGGGAGCGGTGGCCATGGCTGTATATATAAAAAAAGTCGGCAGTTGCGGTGAGGATGCAACTGCCGACAAGGTACCATTATGCAAATTTTAGCTGGGGTCGGGCACGGTTCTCCTTCCGGGCAGCCTGACGTTACTCGGAAAGCTGTAAGCAGAGGGCACGCATGGTCGATAACAGCTAACCGCTAGCCCATCCGTTGGCTAAAACGCTAGTACTTGAACTGTGCTTCTTCGGTGCTGCCCTTCATCGCTACCGTAGAAGACTGCCCTTGCTGTACCGTGTTTTGCACGTAATCGAAATAGGTAGTGCCCACGAAAGCCTGATGCTTCACGGCAGCGAACCCGGCGTTCTGCAACGCAAACTCCCGCTCCTGCAGTTCGCTGTAGCCGGCCATGCCCCTTGATTTGTAGGCTTTCGACAACTCAAACATGGACGTATTGAGGGCGTGAAAACCTGCAAGGGTAATAAACTGAAAACGATAATTTAATTCCGCCAAATCCTCACGAAAGGTCAACATTTCCTTACGGCTGAGGTTGGCTGCCCAGTTGAAGGAGGGGGAACAGTTGTAAGCGAGCAGCTTGCCGGGAAATGCTGCGTGTATCGCTTGCGCAAATTCGCGCGCCTGCCCGATATCGGGATTGGAGGTTTCCATCCACAGCGTAAGCCAAGCCCCGGCTGATGGCCTGCTCCACGCCGCAGCGCACCTTGAAAAAGCCTTCAGCGGTGCGTTCCGGGCTTTGCACAAAGGGGCAGTCGCGCTCGTCGATATCAGAAGTCAGCAGGCCCGCCGCATCCGCATCGGTACGGGCGATGATGAGGGTAGGTGTCCCCGATACGTCAGCCGCTAAGCGGGCCGCAACTAGTTTGCTGATGGCTTCTTTGGTCGGCACGAGCACCTTGCCGCCCAAATGGCCGCATTTTTTAGCGGAGGAGAGCTGGTCTTCAAAGTGTACGCCGGCCGCACCGGCTTCTATCATGCCGAGCATCAATTCGTAGGCGTTGAGGTTGCCGCCAAACCCGGCTTCCGCATCCGCTACGATAGGCACCAAGAAGTCGATATTGCCTTCTCCGTCCACCGACTGTATCTGGTCGCGGCGGCGCAGGGCGTTGTTGATGCGCTTGACGACCTCCGGCACGGAATTGGCGGGGTAGAGCGACTGATCGGGGTACATGGTGCCGGCCAGGTTATTGTCGGCGGCTACCTGCCAACCGCTCAAGTAGATCGCATCGAGGCCGGCGGATACTTCCTGCACGGCCTGATTGCCCGTCAGCGCGCCCAGGCCGGCGACCCAGTCTTGGGTATGCAGCTTGTGCCAAAGCTTCTTGGCGCCTTCTTTCGCCAGGGTATGCTCAATAGGCAGGCTGCCGCGGAGCTTCAGCACATCTTCTGCGGTGTAAGGCCGGGTAATGCCTTCCCAGCGCGGGTTAGTGAGCCAATCGGACTGCAATTGTTGGGTGTGAATGTCTTGTCGCATGAGAAATAAATTTAGAGATTTAGTCAATCAATTGATAAGCGGGCAGGGTGAGGAACTCTACGTAGTCTTCTGACCTGACGAGCTGATCGAAGAGGTCGATAGCTTCTGCAAACCGCCCTTTTTCGTAGTATGCTGCCCCGACGTACTGTTTGATTTTCTGAAGTTCCTCCGGCAGCAGCTCGCGGAACAACTCGTAGGTAACGGTACGCCCATCGTCTAGCTGAGCCCCGCTGTGGATCCACTGCCAGACTTGCGTGCGGGAGATTTCGGCGGTGGCGGCATCTTCCATCAGATGGTAGATGGCCGCTGCACCGTTGCCCCGCAGCCAGCTTTCGATATAGAGTATGCCGACGTTGATGTTTAGGCGCAATCCGTTCTCGGTAATGCTGCCCTCGGGCACGGCTAGCAAGTCAGCGGCCCCTACTTGTACGTCTTCGCGCTTTTTGCTGATCTGGTTTTTCTGGGGCATGTGCTCGTCGAAAACAGCGGTAGCTACTTCCACCAATCCCGGGTGGGCAACCCAAGTGCCGTCGTGCCCCGCTTTTGCTTCCCGCAGTTTGTCCTTGCGCACTTTCTCG
>JAAAOU010000042.1 GCA_009908745.1 Bacteroidota bacterium | reverse complement strand
AAGCTCAATAGCAATACGTGGATAGCGATGCTGATGATCATGCCCCGCTTCTTATTCTGCTCGTCTTCTTGGGTCAGTTGTGTATCTAGTGCCATAATGTTATCGTTCTTGGTATTCGCCCGCTTGAGGCTCATGTCATTTATCCCAACGCCTTATCGGCCTCAAGCTACACAGCGGTGCATCACTTTATAAAATCTTTAACCTACTCCTTCTCCGTGCTCAGCACACCGTTGATCTTGTAGCGCATCGCCAGGTCCATGACCGCGACCACGTCTTCGGTAGCCGTACCCTTGTCCGGGGAGATAGTGATCGCCGACTTGCCGCTGCCCCGGGCGATCCTTGCCAGGTCCCGTTCCAGGTCTGACAGCGACCGGCGTTTGTTGTTGAAAAAATAATTGCCCGACCGGCTGATGCGCACATCATCGATGCGGTCCGGGGCCGCCGAGGTGCTCCTCGAGCTGCTCGGCAACTTAAGGTTCAGCGCATTAGGCGCAACGAGGGAGGACGTCAGCATGAAAAAAATCAGCAACAGAAATATAATGTCTGTCAAAGACGACATATTGAACTGCGCACTGACTTTGCTCCGTTTCTTTATTCCCATCTCAGGTTTGTTTTTTTTAGTGAATCACGAGCGGGGCTCCGTCGCGATGATGGCATTCACCTTCAAACGGTTGGCAATCTCCATGATCTCCACCACATTATCGAAAGGCGTACCCGTTTCCGCTACGATGGTCACCGTGGCGTTTTCGCTGTTGTCCGAGGTACGGACCGCCCTTCGCAACGCCCGCTCTATCTCGCGGGGGGATATCTCCTGATTGTTGACCGTGTACCGTCCGCCCTGCTCCATCGACACCACTATAGAAGTGGAGGCCACCGTTTTGGAGTCCGATTTGGGCAACTCAAAAGGCTGAATCCGCACCAAGGTGGAAGTCAGCATAAAAAAGATCAGCAGCAGGAAGATAATATCCGTCAAAGAGGACATGCTGAATTCCGCACTGACTTTGCTTCGTTTCTTCAATCCCATAAGGCGGCTGTTTTAAGCGGAGGGCTCCTGCAGCAAATCCATGAACTCTACTGTGGTGCGCTCCATTTTGAAAACGACTTTTTCGACATTGGCAACGAGCAGGTTGTAGCCTACAAAAGCCAAGATACCGATAAAAAGCCCAAAAGCGGTGGTAATCAGGGCCTGATAGATACCGCCCGCCAGCACGTCCGGCGTCACGTTCTGCTCGGTGGCCATTTTGTAAAACGCCAAGATCATGCCCGTCACCGTACCGAAGAAGCCAATCATCGGGGCGGCGCCGGCAATACTCGCCAGTGTCGACAAGTTTTTCTCCAGTTTGAAAATTTCGAGGTTGCCGACATTCTCGATGGCAGCGTCAATATCGCGCAGGGGCTTGCCAATCCGCTGCAGGCCTTTCTCCACCATGCGCGCCACGGGTGAATCGGTGGTTTGGCAAAGCGCTTTGGCCCCGGCGATGTTGTTGGACTGCACATTCGCCCGGATGTTATTCATGAAGTTTTCATCTATGCGCCCTGCCCGCTTGATGGTCATGTAGCGCTCCGCAAATATGTATATGGCGATTACGGAGAGCACAAGTAAGATCAAAACGATAATGATACCCAATGGGCCACCTTTCGTTATGATGTCAAACAAGCTTTGGGTGCCTACCCCCTCGCGGTCTAGCCCTTCGGCTTCTTGGAACAACAGTAAGGTTTGCTGCAACATGGTGTTATGGTTGTTAATTGTTGGTTTTCCATCAGTGCTTGTTTGGAGGTAGTGCTTTAGTAGCGAAAATGGCAGATTTAGGGTTCTCAGGCAGCATTTTTTTTGCTGCATAGCAGCGCTACGGAGCGAAAAAACTGCAAAATGAGGTTCCTGAAGCTGCCATTTGCAGCCTGAATGACGACCTCCAAACAAGCACCTAACGATGATAATAGCTGCCAAATTATCAAACTATTAGTAAAAACGCTATGCCAAGACCGTGAAATTATATTTTTGCCGTTTTAGCGAAAATTCGCTAGATTTGGGCTACCGACGGGTATCATCCATTTTATTAACATTCCAACCTTAAACCAACCAACTAAATCAATGAGCAGAAGAATCAAAAAAGTAGCGGTGTTAGGCTCCGGCGTCATGGGCTCCGGCATTGCCTGCCATTTCGCGAACATCGGCCTGGAGGTCGTCATGCTGGACATCCTGCCCCGCGACTTGTCGGAGGCAGAAAAAGACCAGCCGGCCGCCCGCAACCGCATGGCGGACAGCGCCCTGAAAAAAGCCATCAAGAGCAAGCCCGCCCCACTCTACCAGAAAGACTTGGCTTCCCGCATCACCACGGGCAATTTCGAGGACGACTTCGACAAAATCAGCGACTGCGACTGGGTGATTGAAGTCGTGATCGAGCGCTTGGACATCAAGCAAAAGGTATTTGAGCAGGTCGAACAGCACCGCCGCCCGGGCAGCCTTATCACCTCCAACACCTCCGGCATCCCCATCCACCTGATGCTGGACGGGCGCAGCGACGACTTCAAAAAGCACTTCTGCGGCACCCACTTCTTCAACCCGCCGCGCTATATGCGCCTGTTGGAGATTATCCCCACGCCCGAAACGGCCCCCGAAGTCATTGACTTTTTCATGCACTACGGCGATGTCTACCTCGGCAAGCAAACCGTACTCTGTAAGGATACGCCCGCTTTCATTGCCAACCGGGTAGGCGTTTACGCTATGGCGAAAATCTACCAGCTGACCACCGAGCTGGGGCTGCGCATCGAAGCCGTGGACAAACTGACGGGCCCAACCATCGGCCGGCCCAAGACCGGCACCTTCCGCCTAGGCGACCTCGTGGGCCACGATACCGCGGTCAACGTCATCAAGGGCCTGAAGGAAAACTGCCCGGACGACGAGCAGGCCAGCACCTTTGAAATCCCCAAGTACCTCGAATTCCTGATTGAGAACAACTACCTGGGCAACAAGACGGGCCAGGGTTTTTACAAAAAGACGAAGGAAAAGGACGAAAAAGGCAAGCGCATCATCCTCGCCCTGAATTTGGACACCCTAGAGTACGAGCCTTCCCAAAAGCCCGACCTGCCCAGCCTGAAAGCAGCCAAGCAGA
>JAAAOU010000525.1 GCA_009908745.1 Bacteroidota bacterium | reverse complement strand
CCACCTATATGTACGAAAATGCCGCGACCAAGGAGGAGTGGCGCAACCTGGCTACGGTCCGATCCGGGGAGTACGAAGCGTTGCCCGACAAACTAGGCACCGAGCAATGGAAACCCGACTACGGCCCAAACGCCTTCAACGCACAGGCGGGTGCGACGGCGGTAGGTGCCCGGGACTTCCTCATTGCCTACAACATCAACCTCAACACCACTTCTACCCGCCGTGCCAATTCCGTGGCTTTTGATGTGCGGGAAAAAGGACGCGTCAAACGGGAAGGCGGTAAAGTCTCTGGGAAAGTTGTTACCGATGAGAACGGCGAGCCGGTCAGAGAACCCGGCCGTTGCAAAGCCGTAAAAGGCATCGGCTGGTACATTGAGGAGTACGGTATCGCCCAGATTTCAATGAACCTGACCGATATCAAGGCCACCCCCCTGCACGTGGCTTTCGAGGAATGCCGCAAGAGTGCCAACCGCCGGGGATTGCGCGTAACGGGCTCCGAACTGGTAGGCTTGGTGCCGCTACAAGTCATGCTGGACGCCGGCCGTTACTTTCTGGAGCAGCAACGCCGGTCCAAGGGCGTAGCCGAGGAAGAAATCATCAAAATTGCCGTGAAGTCGTTAGGACTAGATGAGCTTACCCCCTTCGACCCTCACCAAAAGATTATCGAGTACCAACTGGCAGCCGATCAGCCGGACCCCTTGCTCGAGATGCCACTGCGTACTTTTTCCAACGAGACGGCATCGGAAAGCGTTGCCCCCGGGGGAGGCTCCGTATCGGCTTATGTAGGGGCACTCGGCGCTTCATTGGCTACCATGGTCGCCAACCTATCCTCGCACCGGCGGGTATGGGACGAGCGCTGGGAGGAGTTCTCCGTATGGGCGGAAAAGGGGCAAAGGATTAAAGACGGCTTGCTCGCCTTGGTAGACGAGGACACCCGTTCTTTCAACGCCATCATCGACGCGGTGCGTTTGCCGAAAGGCACGGAGGAGGAAAAAGCAGCCCGGCACGACGCCATGCAGGAAGCTACGAAGTACGCTACCGAAGTACCCTTCCGCACGATGAAGCTGGCGCTGGAAAGCTTTGAAATTTGCAAGGCCATGGCAGAAAAAGGGAACCCCAACTCCGCTAGCGACGCCGGTGTAGGGGCACTCTGCGCCCGGGCTGCCGTACAGGGCGCTTACCTCAACGTGCGCACCAATGTGGGCGATATCGAGGATGAAGCCTGGGCGGCAGAAAAAATGCAGGCGGCCGCCAAAATCGCCGTGCAAGCCGATCAACTGGAGAAAGAGGTGATGGCATTAGTAGGCAAGCACTTATAGAAACGGTTATTTGCCAAAAACAAGGTAAGAAAAATGGATAAGCGGGCAGCTCCTTCTCAGGCCTGCCCGCTCGTATTTTACGCTAGAGTGACGCTCTCCGTCTCGTACACCTGCTGCACCGCCCGGATAATCTCCACGCCTTCTTTTATCGGCCGCTGGAAAGCTTTACGGCCTAAGATCAGGCCGGTACCGCCGGCCCGCTTGTTGATGACCGCAGTGCGTACGGCATCCGCTTTGTCGGAACCGCCTTTGGAGCCGCCGCCGGAGTTGATCAAGCCGATCTGGCCCATATAGCAGTTGGCTACCTGATAGCGGCAGAGGTCGATGGGGTGATCGGTGCTCAGGGTTTCGTACATGGCTTTGTCGTGTTTGCCAAATTGTACTTCCTGGTAGCCGTAGTTATTCGTCGGCAATTTCTGCTTGATCATATCCGCTTGAATAGTCACGCCGATGTGGTTGGCTTGACCCGTGAGGTCGGCAGCCGTGTGATAGTCTTGGTCTTTAGTCTTGAAAGCCGAATTGCGGGTGTAGCACCACAGTATCGTACCCATACCCAGCTCGTGCGCTTCCGCAAACGCCTCGGCGATCTCGCGGATTTGGCGGTTGCTTTCCTCCGAGCCGAAGTAGATCGTGGCGCCAACGGCTACTGCTCCCAAGTTCCAAGCTTCGCGTACGGAGCCGAAGGGTATCTGATCGTAAGTATTGGGGTAAGTCAGCAGCTCGTTGTGGTTAATCTTGACGATGAAGGGGATTTTATGAGCGTATTTCCGGGCGTGCAGCGCCAGTGCACCGAAAGTGGTCGCCACACCATTACAGCCGGCTTCCATAGCCAAGCGTAGGATATTTTCCGGGTCAAAATAATCCGGGTTTTTGTAAAAGCTGAAAGCAGCGCTGTGCTCTATACCCTGATCGACCGGCAGTATGCTGACATAGCCGGTACCGCCCAAATTGCCGTGGTTGTACAATTGAGCGAGGCTGCGCAGGGTTTGCGGGCTGCGGTTGCTGTTTACAAACACTTGGTCTACAAAATCGGGGGATGGTGGGGTAAGGCGAGATTTGGGGATTTTCTCACATTCGTAATGGAGTAAATCTTTAGCTTCTTCGCCTAGCAGTTCCGTGATTTGGTCAATGCTTGCCATAATAGGTTGGTTTTATTAAGAAAAAAAGCAAGGAGGCGGCTGATGTTCGTTGGCTTTTTAAAAAACAAACTACCCGGTTTTGCGCTTTACCCCCTAAAAAGCGATGAACAATAAATGGACAGCCGACGATATGCCCGATCAATCTGGGAAAGTAGCCATTGTAACGGGTGCCAATAGTGGCCTAGGCTTTGCTTCCGCAAAAGCGCTTGCAGAAAAGGGCGCAACGGTAGTCATGGCCTGCCGTTCGGAAGAGCGGGGGCGGGAAGCGCTGCAGCAAGTGGAAAAAGCGGCTGCCACACAACCCGTACTTCTACAGCTTGATCTTTCGGATTTGCAATCCGTTCGGCAATTCTCGGAGCAGTTTACCCATCAGTATGGCCAACTCGATATCTTGATGAACAATGCCGGCATCATGGCGACCCCTTACGGTACCACAGCAGATGGGTTTGAGCAGCAGATTGGCGTCAACCACCTCGGGCACTTTGCACTTACAGGGCAACTCATGGAGCTATTGTTGTCCACTCCCAACAGCCGTATTGTGAATGTATCCAGCTTAGCAGCGCGTAACGGCAAGCTGCGCACAGACAGCTTCCAACAACCGGACGGCTACGAACCCTGGCCGGCTTACAGCCAAAGCAAACTCGCCAACCTGATGTTCACCCTAGCGCTTCAGGAGCGGCTTCAAAAAAAAGATACGATAACGCTAGCCGCTCACCCCGGCGGGGCAGCCACCAATCTGGGCAGAAATGTGCAGAGTGGGAAAGTAATGAAATGGCTGGCGGAAAAAGTGTTGCTTCCTTTGTTGCCCAGCCCAGCGCAAAATGCGAGGCCTCAGCTCTACGCCGCCACCGCGCAGGATGTACAAAGCGGAGACTACTACGGGCCCGGCGGTTGGGGTGAAATCAGTGGTGCCCCCAAACAAGTGGAAATGCCGCCTACTATCGGCAGCCGTGAAAAGTGGGAGCAGTTATGGCAGATATCTGAAGCCATGACGGGGGTGCAGTATCCGGTGTAAGGGAGAACGATTTCCCACCCTGAAGGACTTCCCTCCCTGCGGTCGTTCCGCCTTCAGGGCAAGCTTCCTCTGGTCACCGTCCCGACAGCTGTCGGGAACAGAGCGAAGGAGACCGATTTCCCACTTCCGACTTCCAACTTCCACTTCCCATTTCCCACTTCCGACTTCCAACTTCCGACTTCCAACTTCCCATCCCCCATTCCCCTAATTCCAAAGCCCATCATCATCCGGCCCAGGATCAAAGTCGCGGAAATCCAAAAATTGCGGGTCATCAAAATCGTCTTCATCCCAGTCATCATCCTCTTCGTCTAAGTACTCACCGCCAGGGTAAGAGTCGCCGTATCCCCCCACCCAGTCATCAAACAGAAAGCCGGGCAGGCGGTACTGCATGCCTAAGCCACCGTTGGGAAGCTCTTGGATATCGTCCTCATCCTCGTCTTCTTCCCGTACCGCCTCCTCATTTTCCTGCAGCCGGTTCAGCCAGCGTTCATAGAGTTGGCATTGACAGTACGCGCTGCCAAAGACACAGCCCTTGGGCTCGTAGTCACAGAAGTCGATCTGCCAAGTATTCTGCTGGAGAATCGGCACTTCTTTAGCCAAGTGACCGCGCAGGACTTTGTAGCGGATATCCAAAGGCAGGCCTTCCGGGAAATTGACAATAAAGTTAGCTGCAGAGAGCGCTTCGAGCAAGGCACTCAGCACACGTTGCATCTGCGGCTCACTGAGGCGGTCTACGGGTGGGAACCACTCCGTCTTGAGGCCAAGAAAATCGGCGAGTTGCCGGCGGGGCGCACTTTCCACTTCTTCTTCCAAGGTGAGAAACTCCTCCTCTTCAAAATCAAAGCCGCTAAGTGCGTAGGCTGGCAAATCGGCGCGCGCAGCAGCAATATCAGCCAGCAAATAATTAATGTATTTATCCATGCAGAATGTCTTCGCTTTGCTTAGGCATACGGCGAAAGGCGAGTTGGGGTTACAGCCTCTGCGCTCAATAAAAAGCAATTTAGGAATAAATAGAAAAGGATGCCAGTATAGAGGCAATAGTTTTCCACAAAGGCCTATTTTTCCTGCATAAGCTGCTGAAAATCGGCCATTTTGTCGTTAGGCACCATCACGGCGAGGTCGTAGTGGCGTATTTTCCAGCCTTCCGCGGTTGGCGTCAGCACGCCGGAGCCTCGGCAAACGCCCATGTTTTCGGTATTCTGCATTTCTTCGAACCAAGCGGTCTGCCCGTCCATCGAAAAGTAAAGTTGGCGGCCGTAGGGGTGAAAAGCCCAAGCGACTTCCCGCTCGAAGGCAAAAGCGGCCCATTCCCGCAGTTCATCCCGCAGCCAACGCTCGCTCGCATCCGTGCCCAGATAAATGGCATCCGGCGTCATTTTGCCAAAAAATGCATCAGCATCGGCAGTGGCCGCAGCCTGATGCCAAGCGTCGAGTAAGGCGTTGATAGCTTGCGCCCGGGCGCTGCTGCCGTCTTCGCATCCTTCCCTGCGGCGGGTGTCGGTGACCTGGGTGATTTTCCAGCCGGCGGTGGTCTTAAACAGCTGGAAAGCGTTGGTGCCACAGTGGGAAAAATTGCCGTTCAAGTAGAACCTGTAAGGTGTCCAAGCGGTAGCCATCCGCCCGTCCACCCGGATATCATACCCCTGCAAGCGTTCATCGAGTGCCCCCGCTTCCATTTGCCCGACTTGCCGGACGAAGTCATCAAGCTTGCCCTCTTGCAATACGGGCTCCCCGTTTTTCATAGCAACAGTAAACATGCCGGGGTTGGGTAGGAAAGCATCCCGGACCGCTAGGCTGTCTGCGGCGCGCATACCATCAAACAACTGCTGAATCGGTACTTTTACTGCTGCCCATTCGGCGGAAGGCTGCGCGAAAAGCGCAGTATTGGCTAAAAGGAAACCATAGATTAGATGACGGTACATGCAGTTCGATATTGGTTGGCAAACATAATTCTGCCGCCATTGCGGCGTTACAATTGCGAAAGATAGCTATTTTGCCCGCTATTATTATTATAGACGTTATGAACACCAATTATTATAGGCCTAGACTTGCCCTTTTTCGCCCTATCTGCGTTGAGAAGCCTCGCCGTAGCCCCAGCTATGCCTACGTTTCTCGCCTTGATAGGACAAAAAATTGCGGCGTCTATCCTCTACAAAACTGGTATTCATAACGTCTAACGCCCCTACTTCACTATGGATATATACAAGAAAAAGTCGCGTTGGAAAATCTACCTCGGTGTGGTTGGCGCCTTGATCGTAGCCCTGTCAATGATTTACACCAGCTACCTCACCGGCGAGCTGGAAAAGGAAGAACGCCTGAAAGCTGAGATTTGGGTGCAAGCCATCAAGGACATCCCCAATATGGGCTTGGACTGCCGCCTTACCCTGCACCAAAAAGTGCTGACCTCCAATACGACCATACCGGTAATCGCCGTCAACGACCGGGGCGGGGTTGACCCGGGCTTTTACGCCAACCTAAACGTGAGGGACTCTTCCGAAGCCACCCTCCTCGCCGAAGTGGAGGAAATGAAAGAAGACGGCCTGGAGCCCATCGTGACCCCAGACCACGAGATTTACTATCAAGAATCTTCTTTATTGCGCCAGCTCCGCCTTTTCCCCTACGTGCAGCTTTTTCTGATTGCCGCATTCGTCAGCTTTGGCTACCTCGGCTTCAGCTCGGCACGCCGGGCGGAACAAAACCGCGTGTGGGTAGGTATGGCCAAAGAAACCGCGCACCAGCTCGGTACGCCTATATCAGCTATTTTGGCTTGGATCGAACACCTGAAAATGATACGCGAAGAGGACGAAGAAGTGCAGGAAGTGGTGGGGGAATTGCGCAATGATGTCAGCCGCTTGGAGTTGATCGCCGACCGCTTCTCGAAGATTGGCTCGGCCCCCAAGCTCGACCCGATCAACGTGTACGAAGAGTTGGACAAATGCCGGGCTTACATGGAACGCCGGGCGCCCCGCAAGGTCAACTTTGAGTTCCCTGCCCCCGATGAGGGCGACTTGACAGTGCACATCAACCCCCACTTATTCGACTGGGTGGTAGAAAACCTGTTGCGCAACGCGCTTGATGCCATGGAGGGCAAAGGTACCATCAGCGCTGACATCTACGCCGACGAGGACTTTACCTACATCGATTTGACGGATACAGGCAAAGGAATCCCCCCGAATAAATTCAAGACGGTGTTCCAGCCGGGCTTCACGACCAAGAAGCGGGGCTGGGGCTTGGGCCTTTCCCTGGCCAAGCGTATCATCGAGGAGTATCACAAAGGGGAGATTTTTGTAAAACGTTCGGAAGAGGGACAGGGTACGACGTTTACGATTCAGCTGCCAAAGGAGGGGTAGATGCTTGGGTTGTTGCTTACCCGTAGGCTGTGTTGCGGAGCAGCAGCTTCACCCATAGCCTAGCTGACGTCCAGCCGTCTGTACGGTTACTCCCCCCTTACGATTTCACAAAAGGCACCGTAACCTGCCCGTCAGCGGTGCGCACCCGCAGGAAATACCCCCCCGTGGGCAGATTGCAAGCTTGCTGCAGGTTATTTATACCTTTTGCGGTAAGCGTACGCCCCTCCCGTAAGACCTGCCCGGCTGCATTTAGCCACTGCCAGTTGACGGTTTCTTCGCCGGCGGTGGTGTAACTCCACTGCAGAGTCTCGCCTACCGGATTCGGGTAGATATTGATATTATCTTCCAGCTGTGCTTCCGGTTCCGGGTAGATGCGTTTGATCCGGGCGCGGCTGTCGGGATCAAGTGCGCTATCGTCTAGGATGCCGCCATTCATAAACACGGTAAAGTAGCTGCCGCCTGCCTTAGGCTCAATCCGGCTATGGGGGCCAAACACTAGCCGTTGACCGGGCGAAAGCGTCACGATAGCCTCCTTCGGGGATAGCGCGTTGGGGTCGTTCCACAGCGCCACCCGGTTGTTAATGTGCAATTCGCTATGTTCGCCTAATACAATTTTACCGCCATAGTGCAGGCCGAGTATACCTTCCCCGTTGTCGCCGTAGTAGAATACGGAATGATCGTCGACACGCAGCTCGGAGCCGTTCCTAAACATCAGACAGGAGGTCGTGCCACCGAAGTCGATGTGCCCGCTGCGGTACTCAAAGTTGCCATTGCCGTTGAAGACCAGCTCGATAACATCCGGGAAGCACCAGTCATTGCCATCGTTGATGATATTCAGCTCGTGCCGTACACTGTCGCTGCCGGTTACCAGAGCGCCTCTGAATTGGGTGAACGGCTGCAGAAAAAGGCTGCTGGGTTGCTCGATAAGCAGGTTGAGGGTTTGTGGCGTCATAACGCTGGCAGGCAAGCTGGCCTCAATGTAGGACACATTAGCCGGGCTGGGGAAGCCAGGGCGGTTGTAGAGCCCCAGAAAAATATTGCCGCCAAGGGGGTTTGAGCCGACAAGTGTGCGGAGGTTGTTTTCGTACACTTCTCCATTAAAGTCTGCTGTTGAAAAAGCAAGTGCGTCAAAGGTAGTAGGAGGCATAAAGTAATCGAAGGCAGCATAAGATAGATCTACATACTGTCCAGGCATGATAGGGGGCGGGGAGAGTGCAAAGGTCAACTTTATGGTAAAAGATTCAAAACGCTGGTCTTCAAAGCGCTCGGTCGGGATGCAGGATTCCAGGGTATAGAACTGATTGTCCGCTTCTATGCTCTCGGAATAAGTGCGGAATACCCGCTCGTCGCTGGCTTCGTTGTAAACGCTGGTTTGGACAATCAAGCCGGTACACAGACCGCCCGGGCAGCCGGTGTCATTAGCCAAGGACAGCCCTTCTGAAAGAGACAGGGAAGACAGGGCGAGGTAGACTTGATTCACTTGCTCCACCAACCCATTTAGAAAAAACTCGTCCGTGCGTATAAAAACCGGGCGGTAAGGATCAATATCGTCCAGGTAAAGCCGGGCGCGATTGACTGGAGCACCCTCCAGGGAAATGCAGGCGCTGCTGTCTACCGGACCATCCCATTCCCCACTCAGCGTTTGGTAAACTTGCCAGTGGTCTGGCCAATTTACAGTAGCGGTTGTATCGTAAGGGCATGGTCGCGGAGATATGTTTTCGAATGAGGGGTTGAGGGGTTGCTGCGCGGCCAGATACAGGGAAAAGACAAACAGCAACGAAAGGAGTAGTATTTTTTTCATAACTGGCGTATTTTATAGCTTGCAAGCCGGAGTAGGTAAGCCCTAACTTAGCAAACCGAAGGTATTGAAATGCCCCTTCAAGATAAGAAAGTCTGATCTATTGCTCAATTCCAAGCTTGTCAGCCCCATTGCCAAAGGGCCACTTTGAACGAAAAATGCACCTGTACTGTTGATTTCCAGCTAGATAAGCTATTTTTGCAGCTCAAAATCAGAATACCGATAGACACTATGTTTCCAGAATACGATGTGGTTGTAGTAGGCGCGGGGCACTCCGGCTGTGAAGCAGCGGTGGCAGCTGCCAACATGGGTTCCCGCGTGATGATAGCAACGATGAATATGAATACGATTGCCCAAATGTCTTGCAACCCGGCTATGGGCGGGGTCGCGAAAGGGCAAATTGTGCGCGAGATTGACGCGATGTGCGGCTATTCGGGCATCGTGACCGACCACACGATGGTGCAATTCCGCATGCTGAACCGCTCCAAAGGCCCGGCGATGTGGAGCCCGCGCGCCCAGAGCGACCGCATGCTGTTTGCGGCCAAGTGGCGGGAGATGCTGGAGGCCAACCCCAATATCGACTTCTGGCAGGAGATGGTAACGGGTATCGTCGTGAAAGACGGCCGGGCGGTGGGCGTACGCACGGGGCTTGGCCTGGAAATTCCGGCAAAGGCTGTCATACTCACCAACGGTACCTTCCTCAATGGCCTGATCCACATCGGCGAAAAGCAATTCGGCGGCGGGCGGGCCGGCGAGCGGGCGGCCAAAGGCATCACAGAGCAACTGCAAGAGCTGGGCTTTGAAGCCGGCCGTATGAAAACGGGTACGCCTCCGCGCCTCGACGGCCGTTCTATCGACTGGGACGCACTGGAAGAACAACCGGGCGACGAAAACCCGGGTAAATTCTCGTATTCCGACACGCCGGCGGCAGAGCGGCAGATCCCCTGCCATATCGCCTACACCAGCCCGGAAGTCCACGACACGCTTAAGGAAGGCTTCGACCGCTCGCCTATGTTCAACGGCCGCATACAGGGGCTGGGGCCACGCTACTGCCCTTCTATCGAGGACAAAATCGACCGTTTTGCCGAGCGCGACCGCCATCAGCTGTTTGTGGAGCCGGAAGGCTGGACCACCTGTGAGGTGTATGTCAACGGGTTTTCCTCCTCCCTGCCGGAAGATGTGCAGTACAAAGCCCTGCGTAAAATCCGCGGGTTCGAAAACGCCAAGATGTTCCGCCCAGGCTACGCCATCGAGTACGACTTTTTCCAGCCTACGCAGTTGCACCCGACGCTGGAAACCCGCTTGGTCAACAACCTGTACTTCGCCGGGCAGATCAACGGCACTACGGGCTACGAAGAGGCCGGTTGCCAAGGTCTGATAGCAGGCATCAACGCCCATCTGAGCATCAATGAGGAAGATCCGTTTATCGTCAAGCGTTCGGAAGGTTACATGGGCGTACTGATTGACGATCTGGTCAACAAGGGGACGAAGGAACCGTACCGCATGTTCACCTCGCGCGCCGAATACCGCATCTTGCTGCGCCAGGATAATGCCGATTTGCGCTTGACGCCCATTGCTCAACGCTTGGGCATGAAAGGGGCCGAAGAGCGGATGCAGCGCGTACTGGCCAAAGAAGAAGCCGCGGAAGCCATCAGCAAATTCGTGCGGCAACTGAGCGTAGAGCCCGGGCAACTGAACCGCTACTTGCAAGAGATCGGCTCCCAGCCGATGAAGCAAAAGATGAAGCTGCACAGCGTGTTGCTGCGCCCCCACGTCCACTTGGAAGGCTTGCGTAAAGCGGTACCCGCATTACAAGAATTTCTGGAAGGCTACGAGCAGGAATTCGTGGACCTGGCAGAAGTCAATATGAAGTACGAGGGCTACATCGACCGCGAGCGGGAACGGGTGGAAAAGATGAACCGCTTGGAGCGCGTGCCTCTACAGGACAGCATGGATTACCACGAATTGAAGTCGCTGTCCGCCGAGGCTCGGGAAAAGCTCTCCCAATTGCGGCCACGCACGCTGGGCCAGGCGAGCCGTATCAGCGGGGTTTCCCCGGCGGATATTTCGGTGCTGCTGGTACACATGGGCCGGTAATTCAATTTTCAAAAACGAAGGAAAATCCAGAGCTTAGCGGCAAATGAAATCTATGAAAAACCGATACGCTATCATAGGCTTGACCATTTTGTTAAGTGCCTCGATGATGGGCTGTGGCAATGAGGCCGAAAGCCGCCTCCACGGTAGTTGGGAGAATTTGCAGGGGCATGTCTATACCTTCAAACCCGGCGGGGAGATGAGTTGGATTTACCCCTCTGGCGCTTCCAGTGACACCTTCAACCTTCAGTATACCTACGACGGTAGCACACAGCCTAATACTTTGGATTTCTACGGCTTCAAAAGTGGCCCGTTTCAAGGGGCTACCCTTTACGGCATCGTCAAGTTTATAGATTTCGAAGGTAAGGAGGTCATTCGCTGCAACTTCAATCGCGGCCAAGACGCCTCCGCCCGCCCGGAAGAGTTTCTGGCCCGCCGCCGTACTATGTATATGCGCCAAGAGTATATCGATGAATTTAGGGAGAAGCAAGGCAATTAAATAGGGGTTGCGGGACGTTTGTAATGAGCAACAAAGGGCGCAAAGTGCTTTTTGTACACATTTTACACGTTTCACTAGTTTAACATCCAATCATGAAAATCATCACCCTGCTGCTGCCGCTCATGGCACTGACCTTCTCCATTTCTGCCCAAGTGATTCCTTACCAAGAACTATCCCGCCCGGCCGATAAGCCCGGCACAGACTTGTTCGTATACTACAGCACGCCATCCGACGAAGTGACGATCAAAAATGGCAAGATCAGCCACCGGTCCAAGATCGGAGGGTCAGATGGGTACGGAGCGGCCGGCCGGCAGACCGTGGCTGAAGGCGTGCCGCTGAACGGCCGGCAACTGAGTTCTCTAAAGGAGCAGATTACGAACACCGGCTTTTTCCGGGCGGCAGCTACGCCTTACCGTGCTGGGGCCGCCTACGAATTGCATATTCGGACGAGCCAAAAGGAACAGCATCTAGCCTACGAGCAAGACCCGGCGTACGGCCGTGCGCACCCGTCTTTTGACCGCATCGCGACGCTGCTCTGGCAGGTGGTGACCGAGGTGGAGCAATAGATGATCAGGGCAGCTTGCTGAACCAAAGAGGCAGGCTTTTTTCCGCCGGTTTATTGTTAGGGGTAAAGCCGGTATGTTTGTTTCCGCCCTCGGAGAGATCGGACGGGAATTTCCACCAAAGCACGCCCTGTTGCCAATCGCCGCTTTCGGATAGCACTTGCATGCAAATATCGTAGCAGCGCTTTTGCGTTTGTCCATTGTAGGGTTTCCCTCTTCCGTCCTTATGTGGTGACTGCCAAGGCATTGGAGTACTTGTGAAACCAATCTCTGTAAACAAGAATGGCCGGTTAGCGCGTAGGGCGATACGTTTTGCTACCTCTAGTTTTTCGGCGAAAGCCTGTTTCAGCACCGCATCCGAAGGCTGGCTCGATGTACTGAGCGGATAATAGCAGTCGAGGCCAATATAGTCCAAATGGGGCCAAAAAGACAGTGCTTCAAACTCCGCACCCCAATTAGCGGCGTAGGTCATGGGGCCTTGGTAAATTCCCCGCAGTTTTTGAATCAGTTCGATCCAACGCTGCGGCTGCTGTTGCGTCGCTTTCGAAAACTCGACGCCCACGCACAGCATATCAATTTCATAAATCTCTGCCAGCAGCGCGTAATGCCTTATCCAACGGTAGTAATGTTGAAAAAAAGCCGCCCAGTCCGCTTCGGTCTGCATGTCGATATCGCCCGGCCAATGCCCGCCGCCGAGCCAGATTTGCGGCTTCAGCACCACTTTCATGCCCAATTCCTGCGCCATCAGCGCATCCCTAATCACGCCTTCGTCGGTCTCCGTGCCCGCCCGCCGCATAATCGGAAACGGGGACGGCCGCTGCGGGTTACGCATGTAGGAATAAGGAACGATGGCCACTGCATTAGCGCCCAATCGCCGCTGCTTTTCCAGCGCTTCGGCAGCGTAGCCCGATCCGTAGCCATTGAAAATGGAATAGCCCTCGTGGGCGAAGTTGAAGCCTTTCAAGTAGGGCAATTGCGCTGATTGCTCGGGAGGCACCTTGGCCTGAGGCTGCAGCCAGCGGTGCCAGCTGCTTTCCAGCTGTGGCAGTTCTGCCGGGCCGGGCACCCAGTCGGCGTACCGTTTCAAAAACGCGTCTCTTCCCCATTGCTCCAGCAAATAGTGGGTGAAGCTGGCAGCCGCTGCCCGGTAGACCAAGGGGGAAGCCGCCTGTGGATTTTTGGCTGCTAGCAATTCCTGCAAAGGAGGCAGGTTGCCTTGGTAGAGCAGCCGGCCCGCCCAGTGCTGATGGCCTTTGAACTGCCACTGCGGGTTGAAGTAGACGCTCAGGCCGTCCTCCAGCAACATGGTGGCGGGCTTGCCTAGCAACCGCCGGAGCAAAACGGCATTCTGCGGGCCAAGTTGGGCTTTGCCGAAGTACGGGCTGTTCACGATGGCCAAGGCGGGCTTTTGCCACAGCACCTGTACAGGCTGCGTATTCTCCATCTCCAGCCCTTTCTCCTCAATGGAAGCGTATAGTTTCACGGCTACCGGGCTATGCGAATGGCTTTTCTCAATACCGCAAAAGTGCAGGATATGAGTGGCTTGCTGCTGGCAGGCCTGCATCAATGCCGCTGCGCGTTCGTTCTCGCTGGCTTGTTCGGACAAGCTAAAGGTATATACCGCTGAGGCGGCTGCCGGCTTTGCACTCGACAGCTTGGTCGCCCAGCTGGCAGGCTGGCTCCCCTCCTCGCCCGAGCCCTGAGAATGGCAGGCCGCGGGTAGCAGGGCCAATGCCCAGCCGAAGGCGAGTAGTAGACTTCTGGACATGGCTATACCGCTTGTTCTTCAGCCAAAGACCAAACGATCATGCTGCGGTCGTCACTGGCAGAAATCAGGTAATCTTCGTAATCGTGCCAAAGCAGGCGGTTGACCGAGTTGACGTGGCAGCCGTCGCGGATAGTCTCTAGCACTTTTACCAGCTTGAAGTTGGCCGCGTCCCATATTTTTATCGTTTTGTCGCGGCTCGCCGTAGCGAACCATTTCCCGGAAGGGTGATAAGCGATACTGTTGATGGTAAACCAGTGCGCGGGCTGGCTAGATACCAGCTCAGGTGTCTCCCCGTGCAGCCGCCAGGCTTTCAGGTGGGCGTCGCGGCTGCCGCTAAGCAAGTGCTGCTCATCAGGGCTGTAGTGCAGGCTGAATACGGAGTTGTCGTGCGCGCCTTCAATTTTGTGTTTCAGCCCAAGCGTATCCAAATCGACGAGGTAGATGCTATTGTCGCTAGAGCCGACTGCTAGTTCCCGGCGCCCCGGCGCATGGGCAATACTCCGCAGGCTCTGATGGCTCAAGCGGAGGCTCTCCAGGCTGCTGCTCTCGGCGGCCGACCAGCGGGTGAGCAGGCCTTGCCCCCCGGCGGTGAAGACGTGGGGGCCGACGCGCTCGATCGCGAAAACACCCTTTTTATGGTGGGCAATGTCTTTAGTATCATCAGGATTCTGTAGCTCTACCCAGTGCACGCCGCCGTTCATGTCGCCTACTACGGCTTTGTCGTATTCCGGCAGGTAGAGCAGGGAGAAGACCTGTGTATCCACCTTGGCGACCAAGCGGCCGTCCTGCGGCTGGCTGAGGTCCCAGCGTACGATCCACCCATCGCCGGCCCCGGATAGGTAGTGGTCCGGCTCCTTGTCGGGCGACAAGGCGAAGATGGAGGCATTGTGCCCGGTAAGCTGGGCGATTTTGTCAATTTGGAACTTGGGCATGGAACGCTTAGTTTTGTCAATGAAGGGGTTGCCATATATGCACCCTTCGGAATAGTCTCTGAATCCGTTCAACTGGACAACAGGGGCAGCATTATTTTGGTTGTCGCCTAATCTGCCGATCATTACTCCGTCAACATGGCATTACTGCTGCACGAACATATTCAACCCGAAGGCGCACTAGGGCTTTGGCGCATTGAGGAACCGGAAGCTTGGTTTCTGACACAGCTCGATTTGGCCCCCTCCGAGCTTCAGCAGCTGGAGCGCTTGCGGGGCCGCCGCCGGGCTGAGTGGCTGGCTGCCCGGCAATTGGTACATCAGATGTCCGGCCGCACAGAACGGGCCATTTTCTGGAAAGACGAGTACGGGAAACCCCACCTCAGAGACTCCGTGTACGACATTTCCATCAGCCATTCTCATGGTTTGGCTGCTGCTATCGCCGCCCCCAAAGCAGTGGGCATTGACATTCAGAAAATAGTGCCCAAGCTGGAGCGCCTTGCCGCGAAGTATATGCGGCCTGTGGAAATTGAAAGCCTGGCGGAAGGGAAGGACCGCCTGCCGCAGCTCCATGTATTCTGGGGAGCAAAGGAGGCCCTCTACAAAGCTTACGGGCGGCGGGCGCTAGACTTTCGAAAGCATATTCACATCTCCTCCTTTCATTACCAGCAAGAAGGCGGGGCGATAGCGGGCTGTATAGAAAAAGATGGCCTGCAACTACGCTTCCAGCTGCAGTACCAATGCCAAGAAGAACACATGTTGGTATACGCTATGGAGGCGCAGGGGGAATAACCCCGGATGTTGTGCCTGCGGGGCAGAAAATCATGCCGCTGGGGGCGCGTACCGCCGCTTGAGCAGGTAACCGAAAGCAACTGTCGTAAAGAAGGAGAAAATGGCGTACACCAGCGTAGGCTTGGCGATCTCATTGCTGGACAGAATGACGCTGGAGACGAGCAGTGCCAAAGTCGTATTCTGCAAGCCCACTTCTATGCCTATAGTGATGGCGGAAAGGGTCTCCCGCTTCATGCGTACGGCAAGCCGGTAGCTGAAAAACATGGCCAGTAGGTGGAAGACCAAGGTGATGGGCAGCAGCACTTGGATATCTTCCCAGCCGACATCGCCGCCGCCGCTCTGCTCGCCCGCAAAAAACTTAATACCGAAAACGATCGCCAGCAGTATGGTAGTGGTCACTTTGATCGGTGTTTTTAGGCGGGTAGAAAGCGCCGTGTACCGGTGGTGGAAGAGCAAGCCCAAAGCCGCCGGCAGCAAAATGACAAAAATGACGTTACTGATGGTGTCCGCAAAAGAGAGGTCCATTTCGGAATGGCTACCCAAGAAGAAAGTCGTTGCCAAATCGGCCCCCAAAGGGATGGTGATCAATATGAAGATGCTGTTCAGGGAAGTCAGGGAAATCGACAGGGCGGTGCGCAGGTCAAGCAGGTAGGTGATAAAATTGGAGGTTGCGCCCCCGGGGCAAAGCGAGAGGATGACGAGCCCCAGCTTCCACTCCGGCTTGATGGGCAGCAACAGGGCGAAGAGGAAAGCTAAGGCCGGCAAAAACAGCATTTGCAGCCCCAGTCCCAGCCCGATGGTTTTGGGGTGCTTGGCAATCCGTTGAAAATCCTTTTTATCCAGTGAGGTGCCTACGCCAAACATAGTGAGCGCGAGCACGACGGGGATGAGGACGTCTATTAAGTTCATATAGGGTGGCTTAAGAAATAGGCGGTTTAATGATATGGCTACTCCGAGAACCGCTAGCGGTTGCAAAGATGTTCAAAACTTGTAACTTCAACGTTAAAAAATGGCGGCAGAGGACGAACGGCTGAAACGCTGGCGGCTTATTCTAGGCAAGGAAGCCGACCCGGACAACGACATCGGCCTTGCCAAAGCGGCGAAGGGTATGGACCGGGTACTGCAAGCCTTGTACGGCGCAGACCGCAAGGGAGGGCTGGGTAAATCGACGCCCCAGATCAACCGCTGGCTGGGGGATATCCGCCGTTACTTCCCTTCGCCCATGGTGCGCCTGCTGCAACGGGATGCCCTGGAGCGGCTGGACCTCAAGCGCATGTTGCTGGAGCCGGAGCTGCTGGAATCCATTGAGCCGGATGTGGAGCTGGTGGGCACCATTCTCACCCTCAATCAGGCGATGCCCGACGAGACCCGCGAATCGGCCCGGCTGGTGGTCCGTCGGCTAGTGGAACAACTGGAGCGCGAGCTGCAGCTCCCCCTGCGGCAGGCCATCCGTGGCAGCCTAGACCGCGCCGCCCGCAACCGCCGCCCCAAATTAAACGAAATCGACTGGCACCGCACCATACGCGCCAACCTCAAGCACTATCAACCGGAGTACAAGACCATCATCCCCGAGCGGCTCTACGGCTACGGCCGCAAGCAATCCCAACTGCGGGATGTGATCGTGCTGGCCGACCAAAGCGGCTCTATGGCGGCTTCGGTGGTCTACGCCAGTATTTTCAGCTGCATTATGGCCTCTATGCGGGCGTTGTACACGCGCTTTGTGGCATTTGATACCGCCGTGGCAGACCTCAGCGAGCACCTGGAGGACCCCGTCGATTTGCTATTCGCTACGCAGCTGGGCGGCGGCACGGACATCGGCAAGGCGCTGGCGTACACACAATCGCTGCTGCGCCGCCCGCAGGACAGCATCCTGATACTGATCAGCGACCTGTACGAAGGGGGGCGTGAAGGGGAAATGCTACGCTTGCTCAACCGCATGCAAGCCGCTGGAGTGACCATCATCTCTTTGCTCGCCCTGAACGACCAAGGCACTCCCGCCTACGACAAGCAGATGGCGCAAAAAGTGGCGGACATGGGTATTGCCTGCTTTGCCTGTACGCCAGAGCAGTTCCCGCGTATGATGGCCGCGGCGATTGAGAAGCGGGATATGCGGGGGTGGTTATCTGGGGAGGGAGCAAGGGAAGGCAAAATGTAAAATGTAGAAGGCAAAAGGTAAAAGGGCATACAGGGCGTGTTCGCAGGCGGGACAGCGCCCAAGAAGGCAAAATGTAAAATGTAGAAGGCAAAAGGTAAAAGGGCATACAGGGCGTGTTCGCAGGCGGGACAGCGCAGAGTTAGCTAA
>JAAAOU010000179.1 GCA_009908745.1 Bacteroidota bacterium | reverse complement strand
CTTTAGGCATGTCCCCCAAGGTAGAGCAGTGTCCGGCTATACCTTACGATCAGTTGGGCCCTCAGCACTATCTTTACGACCTGGTCTACAACCCGGAATCCACCTTGTTTATGCAAAAAGGGGCAGCACAGGGAGCCCAGGTCAAGAACGGGTTGGAAATGCTGATCGGGCAGGCAGAAAAAGCGTGGGAAATCTGGCAGCGTGAAATAATTTAGCGCCGGATGGCAACGATTTTGTGAAAAAATGCCTAATTTGAACGTAGGCATTCCTAACCATTTAGCCTTAAGGCAGCAACCACACGATATGAAAAAACTAGGTGAACCAGTTAGAGACATTAAGAAAATCAGAAAAGTGGTGGACGAAGTGATGAATCCAAACACAGTGCAAGCTGTAGACTTTAGTGATACAAAAACCGCGTTTGCACAAAAATCGGACGATGCCCTCAAAAAAGCCGCCTGGCTATTTGGTTTGATGAACCGGCATTGGCTGGTGGGCATTGGTTCCAAAGTAGGTTTGGCCGCTATAAAAATGCATTTGCCTTTTGTGGAGAGTATTGTCAAAAATACCATTTTCGAGCAATTTTGCGGCGGCACGACTTTGCTGAATGCCCAACCCGCTATCGACCGGCTCTACAATCAAGGCGTGTATACGGTACTGGACTACGGGGTGGAAGGCAAAGAGACAGAAGAAGATTTTAACAATACCATGAATGAAGTCCTGCGTGCCATAGATTTTGCGGCCCGTCAGGAAAGTGTGCCGGTAGTCAGTACCAAGATTACCGGCATGGCTCGTTTTAGCCTGCTGGAAGCCATTCAGCGCGGCGAGACCTTTACGAAAGAGACCCGTGCGGAATACAAGAATGTGCTGAAACGTATCGATGCCATCTGCCACACGGCGGCCAAAAAGGGGGTCAGTGTCTACATTGATGCTGAAGAAACCTGGATACAGGAGCCCATCGACCACTTTGTGAATATGATGATGCGCCGGTACAACCGCGAGCGGGCGGTGGTCTACAACACCTTTCAGCTCTACCGCACCGACCGCCTGCAGTTTTTGATTACCTCCTACAATCAGGCCAAGCGTGGCGGGTATATACTCGGAGCGAAATTGGTGCGTGGTGCTTACATGGAAAAAGAACGTGAACGGGCCGCATCAATGGGCTATGCGTCGCCCATACACCCCAATAAAGAAGCTTGTGATGATGCTTACAATACAGCTATCCGTTTCTGCGTCGACAACTACGAGCACATCGCCAGCTGCAATGCGACCCATAACGCGGCCAGCAATCAATTGCAAGCAGAGCTGATTAACCGCAAAGGCATTCCCCGCGACCATCCGCATCTGTTTTTCAGCCAGCTCTACGGCATGAGCGACAATATCACCTTCAACTTGTCTAAAGAAGGTTTCAATACCTCCAAATATGTCCCTT
The DNA here is from genome assembly GCA_009908745.1 of Bacteroidota bacterium. Classification (GTDB taxonomy): domain Bacteria; phylum Bacteroidota; class Bacteroidia; order Chitinophagales; family Saprospiraceae; genus Phaeodactylibacter. The sequence continues at coordinate 1,691 of JAAAOU010000179.1, read as the reverse complement.
ACGGCCCGGTCCTAGAAGTGGTCCCCTATTTGATCCGGCGGGCGGAGGAAAACTCGTCCGTAACCGGCGATATGGGGCGGGAATACCGCTTGGTGCAGCAAGAAATGAAGCGGAGAGGATTGATCTAGGCAGCACTTTTCAGCTTTGCTGGGTCTCCTTACCGTAGTACTATTATTGCATATCATAAGGTAAACCCCCTATTTCAGCACTTGGAGCAGGGCAAAGATTTACGCCAATTTTGGAAATACTTATTTTTGTTTTCTATATTTGGTGCTCAAATACCCCCTTCTTCCGATCACCTAAAGCAGAACGTAATTGTTCAAACCCTGTGCAGTACGGCCCTATGCGTAGCTTGCTTGTCGTCAAAATACTGGTAGCGAAGCAAGCACGCAGCGTCTTACTGGCAGCTAGAACATAATCCCATGGTGTACATAGCGAACTGAATTACCGCTTATGCCGAAGGGAGGCACACTCCCCGGCGCGGGCTTATTCCGGCAGTTGCTTGGGCAGCTCGTTAGGATTCGGTATTACATCAAAAAGGGGGGGCGGCTCAAAACACCCTATGCACAATACAGCCGGCCTCTTTGAAAAAACTGTTGACATGCGGCGTAGTACACTCAAAAACCGTTTACTCGGCATTGCTGCGGTAGTGTTGCCCCTGCTGTCCTATGCGCAGAATCCTTCTGACTGTAGTGGCGCTATAGTAGTTTGCGGAGATATTGACATAGATGTACCCGATTCTGCCGGGGATGTACTGGACTTCAACGACCCGGATAATGAACTGGGCTGTCATATCACCGGCGAGTCCTCGGCGGTGTGGCTGTACTTCAGCTTCCGGGACGATATGCCGCCCGGCAGCGAGCTGCGTTTCGAAATCACGCCTTTCGAGGAATACAACAACGGTGAAGAACCAGATTATGACTTCTCATTGTACGACGCAAATCTCAACTGCGATAGTTTAGGTGCCCCTCTGCGCTGCTCGTACGCTTGGGCTATTTCCAACAACACTTTTGACTGCGGTTTTTGTCCTTCTACAGGCTTAGGTAACGGCGCAACCGACAATACGGAAGGCGCGTTTGGCGACGGCTTCGTAGCTCCTGTTATTGTAGAGCCGGGGCAGGGCTTCTATCTCTACCTCAATGAATTCCCCAATAACGCCGATGGCAACTCGATCTCCGATGGGTTCAACATCTCTTTCAGCGGTAGCGCGGCCCCTTTCCTCGACTGTGGCGCCAATCCGAATTGCGATCTGCAAGTCGTCTCTTTAGGGGCTGATACCACTTTGTGCAGCGGGGATGTACCCTTTCCACTAGAGGCCGAAGTCAGCTATGCCACAGGCTTTGAAACGTACACTTGGACGGGCTTCAACGGGGAAGAAGCTTTCTTGGATGACCCCAACAGCCCGGCGCCACTGCTTACTTTCCCCGATGGTTATTCCGGTACAGCTACCTTTGAGCTGGAAGTTGCAGCCGGCGATTGCATCAATTATGACACTATCGTTTTCACGGTTCAATCTACCCCGGCGATCATGGTCGACCGGGAAGTTGCTTTCTGCGAAGGAGACAGCCTAGAGCTGGACGCTGGCCCGGGTTTTGCTTCTTACCAGTGGAGCAATGCATCGACCGAGCCTTCCATCACAGTAGACTCGGCAGGCACCTATGGGGTGACGGTAAGCGCGAGTGGCAACAGCT
>JAAAOU010000043.1 GCA_009908745.1 Bacteroidota bacterium | reverse complement strand
AGGAAATATAAGAGTTACTGCGTACGAACGTTTCAGTGTCGCATGCCCTTCTCCACCCTGTTACGAAGACCGCCCAGACGCTTGCGGTCTGGACGATATACTCCGTTACACTTCGTATATCGCCCGAGCCATGACGTGTATGACTTTTGCCTTTTGCATTCATCATTTTGCAGTTTTACATTTCACAGAGCAGAGGAAGGTGGTGGTTAACCGTAAAATGCACTGTCTGCCGTAGCCTCAGCGAAGGCAGGTAAATCCGTGGTAGTGTACCCCTCCGCCCTTACGAGCACCTCCCCAAGGAGGATATCCCCTCCGCCCTTGCGGGCACCTCCCCGTGGGAGGAGACGAGCAGGGGCATGGCTCGGGCGATATACAGAGTATATTGTCCAGACCGTAAGCGTCTGGATGTCCTTGCGAAGTGCAACGGAGAAAGGCATGCAGACTGAAACGTCCGTACGGGGCATGAAGCCATGCTATGTCATTCCAGACCGCAAGCGGCTGGGTGTGATAAAAGAGAGCTTATTGGTGGTGAACTGCAAAAATGCTCCGCCCATAAGGATGAACTTTGTAAACATCAGCATGGAAGGCCGCCCATACCAGTCCCCAATCGCTATAGTGACACGGAGAAACGCCGTGCAAATTCAAAGTGCAACTCTTGCAAATTCAAAACTTGTACTTCAGCAGAAGCCTATCTCAAAACCAAACTACCCCCACCGCAGCCAATGCCACAATGGGGGTAGTCCTAACACGTTAGGGGAGGAAAGGCTTAATCCAAATCAAACTTAATCCCCTGCGCCAACGGCACCTCGGCGCTGTAGTTGATGGTATTCGTCTGCCGGCGCATGTAGGCTTTCCAAGCATCGGAGCCACTCTCGCGGCCGCCGCCGGTTTCCTTTTCGCCGCCGAAGGCCCCGCCGATTTCCGCGCCGCTCGTGCCGATGTTGACGTTGGCGATGCCGCAGTCGGAGCCGGCGTGGGAGAGGAAGCGCTCGGACTCCCGCAGGTTGTTGGTCATGATAGCGGAAGAAAGGCCTTGTGGCACTTCGTTGTGGTACGCAATCGCCTCGTCTAGATCCTTGTACTTGATGAGATAGAGGATAGGGGCGAAGGTCTCTGTATGCACCGTTTTGTAGTCGTGCGCCGCCTCCACAATACAGGGTTTGACATAGCAGCCGCTTTCATAGCCTTTGCCTTCCAGCACGCCGCCTTCCACCAGCAGCTTGCCGCCTTCTTTCTGCACGGACTCTAAGGCGTTGAGGTAGTTCTGCACCGCGTCTTTGTCAATCAGCGGGCCGACGTGCATGTTCTCGTCCAGCGGGTTGCCGATGCGGAGCTGCCCGTAGGCTTTGGTCAGCTTTTCCTTCACCTCATCGTAGACGTCTTCGTGCACGATCAAGCGGCGGGTGGTGGTACAGCGCTGTCCAGCCGTACCGACGGCCCCGAACAGGGCACCGGTGAGCACCACGTCCATGTCCGCGCTCGGCGTCACGATGATGGCGTTGTTCCCGCCCAACTCCAAAATGGTCTTGCCCAGGCGCTTGGCGACCTCGGCACCGACAATCTTGCCCATACGGGTGCTGCCCGTGGCGGAAACCAGTGGTATGCGCGTGTCTTTGGTCATGTATTCGCCAACCTGATAGTCGCCGTTGATGATATTGCAGACCCCCTCGGGCACATCGTTGGCCCGCAGCACCTCGTGCATCAGGTTTTGGCAGGCTACAGAGCAAAGTGGGCTTTTCTCAGAAGGCTTCCAGACGACTACATCCCCGCAAATGAGGGCAATCATGGCGTTCCAAGACCAGACGGCTACCGGGAAGTTGAAGGCGGAAATTACCCCCACAATACCCAGCGGGTGGTACTGATCGTAAATGCGGTGCTGCGGCCGCTCGGAGTGCATGGTGAAGCCATAGAGCTGACGGGACTGCCCCACGGCAAAGTCGCAGATGTCGATCATCTCCTGCACTTCGCCCCAGCCTTCCTGCAGGCTTTTGCCCATTTCGTAGGAGACCAGCCGGCCCAGCGCGTCTTTATTTTCGCGCAGCTTCAACCCGTACTGCCGGACGATCTCGCCCCGTTGCGGAGCGGGCACCATACGCCAGCTTTTGAAGGCTTCCTGTGCGGTAGCAATGACGTGCTCGTATTCTTCGCGGCTGGTTTGGCTCACCTCGCCGATCAGCTTGTCGTCTACCGGGGAGGTGGAAGGGATATACTGGCCCGAGTCGCTGTCTTTCAAGCCGGTGCTTGTGCCAGCGTTCTTGTCTTTCAGGCCGAGTTGTTGGAGAAAAGTCGTATCCATAGGTTAATTTGGTTTTATTCTTCGATTTTGGTTTGTGCCAAGTGCAGCTCATCGAGCTGTTCTTTTTCGATCGGTGCGGGCGCGTCGATCATCACGTCGCGGCCCATGTTGTTTTTCGGGAAAGCGATAAAGTCGCGGATGGAGTTCTGCCCGTTCATTACCGCGCAGAGGCGGTCGAAGCCAAAGGCAATGCCCCCGTGGGGCGGCGCGCCGTACTCAAAGGCGCCCATGAGGAAACCAAACTGCGCCTCCGCCTCTTCCTCGGTGAAGCCGAGCAGCGTGAAGTTGCGCTCTTGCAGCTTTCGGTCGTGAATACGGATGGAGCCTCCGCCAATTTCGACGCCGTTGATCACCAGGTCGTAGGCATCCGCCCGCAGCGACTTCATCGTTTCGTGGTCCCTGTCGCTATCGGGACTTAGCATGCGGGCCACGTCTTCCTTCTTAGGAGAAGTGAAAGGGTGGTGCATGGCGTAGAAGCGCTCGGTCTCTTCGTCCCATTCTAGCAGCGGGAAGTCGACCACCCAAAGCGGTTTAAAATCGCCCTCCTTCATCAGGCCTAGACGGCGGCCCATCTCTAGGCGCAGCTCGTTGAGTTGCTTGCGGGTCTTGTCCGTTTCGCCAGCCAAAATAAGCAGCAAGTCGCCCGGCTTAGCCCCCATTTGGTCCGCCCAAGCTTTGAGGTCCTCAGGAGAGAAGAACTTGTCCACGGAGGACTTGAAGCTGCCGTCTTCGTTGTACTTGACGTAAACGAGGCCCTTCGCACCGATCTGCGGCCGTTGCACCCACTTGGTCAGTTCGTCTACCTGCTTACGCGAATAACCCGCACAGCCCTCGGCG
>JAAAOU010000495.1 GCA_009908745.1 Bacteroidota bacterium | reverse complement strand
GTTATATGCTCAAGGCAAACGCTGGCCTGGGCTTAAACACCCATTTCGACAAGCCAGTCCGGTTCCCGCTGGGGTATACGGACGCCTGGATTGAACCGGAGCAGCAAAGGCCGCGGACCAGCTTCCAAGGCAACCTCATGGTTTTAAAAGCCTTAAACGACCGCTTTTCCATTGGCGTAAGCGGAAGTTACTCCACATTTGGATTCGTAGAAACCGGAAGCGAGCTGAGCTTCTGGACCGGCACCCATACCCCCTATCGCAAAGAACGGGCATTCGAAATGTACGGGCTGGGGCTCATAGCCGGCGTCCATATCATAAAAAGCGACTTGAGCAAGCTATCCGCCTACACGGGTCTGCGGTACGAAGAAATCATCGATTCAAAAGGGATTTACTTATGGAGAGAAAGCTACAACCAAGATAAGTTTGCCGCCGAGCTGCTTTTGGAGTACGGCCATAAACTCGCCCGGCGGCTGTATTTGACCATCGGCCTGCAATCGGTGCTAAGCCTGAATGATTTTTACGAAACCATCCCCTACCGGCCGTTGAGGTATGGGGTTTCCTTGGGGGTGGAATATGAATGGGGTAAAGCCGACTGATGAAATGATAGTATCCCCCCTGAGCTAGCGCAGCAAGCAGACGATTTCAGGTGCAGACTATAGCGTTGGGCATACACGGCGTTAGCAGCTTCTGCTGGGCACGATGTTCCTATGGCATTATTATGATCAGGCTAATCTTGCTGGCTTGATTTGATATAGTCTTCAGCACTCATGATTGGTATCTTAGCATCTTCAAAGTCTTTCGGGTTCCTGGTGATAATAATGTTCGCTGAATTATTGATCGCGGTATAGTACTGGAAAGCATCTTCAAAATCCTTCCTATCCGATAATAATGCCAGCTCGATTTCTTTACCCCCACTATTGCACACTGTACTAATTGTTCTTATTCCCATTAAGGCTTGTTTGGTTTTATCCTTGCCTAGTTGTCTCCGCAAGATGTATTCAGTAGAAATATAACTCATTGTACTGATCAGAATCTCAATTTCTTCGTGCTCTGCCCACAAGAACAATTCTTCCGCATATTTAAAAAATGGCTCCCTTTTGCCTAGCCAATCCAATATAATGTGGGTATCAACGAATACAGCATCCTTTTTCATCGGTATTTCTCTTCAAGGTACCTCACATGGTATTCATGATCGCAACTTTTACGTGTAAAAATAACTTTTCTATACGTAAAAGTCAATAGGCCTCTTAATCCGCCTCCTTTCAGTCGGAGCTTTCCTTTTCTGCTCGGCCATAATGCTTTGACATTAGTCGTTCTGTACATTTTTAGCTAGTACAGGCAAAAAGTACTAAAGTACGATCGAAGCAGTGAGCTGTCCAGTCTAAGACATTGAAGAAGTATATGGGAAAACTTGACCGTCATCAGGGATTAAAAGATTTATTAGCCTGTCACGATGAGTCAAATGCAACTCATTGCCCAAAGGGCTAATCATCCTGTCACCAAACCTGATCAAAACGACATATGCCCAAACCTTCCTACCGACAATACGAACAGAGAAAGCTGGTTTATCTGGGCTCTAGTTTATGTGCCGGCAATCCTTCACCAGCCCCACTTTCGGCGGTTTTTGCCTAAGCTGATGGGTGCTACAGTAGAGCTGAAAAGTCTTTCGAGACTGTCCATTAAACCTACCCTCCTCCTAGCCGTCCAACCGTAAAAGACATTTGTTCATGAAGCCACTTTACCTCCTGCCCATAATCCTGCTATACACCCTATCCCTCCGTGCCCAACTGTACTTCCCGCCGGATGACCCTGGCGTATGGGCCACCTTGCCCCCAGAAGACCTCGGCTGGTGCCAAACGGAAATCGACACCCTCTACGACTTCTTGGAGGACAACAACACCAAAGCCTTCATCGTCCTCAAAGACGGCAAGATGGTGCTGGAACAGTACTTCAATGACCACGATGCCGAAACCAACTGGTACTGGGCCTCCGCCGGAAAAACGCTAATGGCTTTTCTGACGGGCATGGCGCAACAGGAAGGCCACCTCAGCATCGACCATCCCACCGCTGATTACCTAGGGGAAGGCTGGACCGATTGCCCCCCTGAGCAAGAGGCACCAATCACCATCTGGAACCAGCTGACCATGACCTCCGGCCTGGACGATGGCGTAGCGGACCCTTTTTGCACCTTGGACACTTGCCTGCAGTGCTTGGCCGCCCCGGGCAACCGTTGGGCCTACCACAATGCACCGTATACCCTACTCCGTGAGGTGGTGGAAAACGCATCCGGGCTCACCATCAACACCTACCACCGGCAGCGCCTCCGCAACCCCATCGGCATGGACGGCTTTTTTATCGAGCAGGGCTACAACAACCTCTACCTCAGCACCGCCCGCAGCATGGCCCGCTTCGGCCTGCTCATCCTCAACTACGGCAACTGGAACAGTACGCCTATCATGACTGACACGGCTTACTTCAACGCCATGGTCACCCCATCCCAGGCACTAAATGAATCCTACGGTTACCTCTGGTGGCTCAACGGCCAGAGCAGCTATATGATCCCGCAACTGCAACTGGTATTCGACGGCCCCATGGCACCCCATGCCCCCGACGACATGATTTCTGCCCTCGGCAAAAACGGGCAAATTATCAACGTGGTGCCGTCCCAAAACCTCGTGATGATCCGCATGGGCAATGCGCCCGACGACGCCCTCGTGCCTTTCCTGCTCAATGATCAAATTTGGGGCTATTTCGACGAGCTGGAGTGCAACCCGGTCGCCACCCAAGACGGCTCCGCAGCGCCCAAGCTCCGCCTATTCCCCAACCCCGCTACCAATCAGCTGTACCTCGATCTGCCAGCGCGATTGGCCGGGGAAAGCTATCTCATTTATGACGCCCTGGGAAGGCTGGTGCAAGAAGGGCAACTCAATGGGGCCATCGACCTCCAAGAACTGAATACGGGCATGCACACGCTGGTTTGGAAAGGCGGGGCACAGCGGTTTGTGAAAAGGTGAATGACATTTTCATTACGCCTTTTTTACATCTACCCCCGCAGCGTCATCCACCCGCAGCCTCCACGTCCGCCCCGATTCCTCAAACACCGCCTCCACCGGTGCCAGCCGCGCCGGCCGGTCCGTC
>JAAAOU010000044.1 GCA_009908745.1 Bacteroidota bacterium | reverse complement strand
GCCACAACCACTACGGACTGCTAAAACAAATGGATAGGGAGCTAAAAAGCGGTGCGCCAGATGGTTGACAAACCGAACACCCTACCTTTCAACGTAGGGCTGTTCAGTCTGATGAGGTTCTCGCCCTACAAATTCAAGCACTTCGTACTTGCATTTTCGGAAGCTACAGCAGTTATATCGTTAGCAACACCCCGCAGCCCGCCTTATCTGTAGAGGGGCTACACCCTTATGCGAGGGCGCAGCTACCCGCCTGACTTTTGCCTACGAGTTGGATATCAACGGCAGTACGGACCTGCACGTTACGCCTTTCGGCAAAACGACTACGGTACAGCTTTCCTCCACCTGGACCGCGCCCAGCTTTGAAGGCACCTTCCTGCCAGATGAGCGCAAGGTGAGTGACAGTGGCTTCGTCGCTAATTGGCAGGTGCTGCAGCTCAACCGCAATTACCCGCAGCAGGGCGTGGGCGGCTTTGTGCAGGGCAGCGGGCAGAATAACAACTACTTCGGAGACGATCCGCTACGGCGGTCGGCCAGCACCTTTAGCCTTAAACTTTTACTGCCCATCGACGAATATCAAAAGACCCTGCGCTCGGCGCAGTACGCCACCTACTTTATCCTCCTCACATTCCTGACCTTCTTTTTCATCGAAATCTTGAACCGCAAGCGGCTGCACCCGATACAGTACCTCCTAGTCGGAGCGGGGATCGTACTATTCTACATCCTATTGCTTTCCTTCTCCGAGCACCTGAGTTTCAATACCGCCTACTGGATTGCCTGTGCGGCCATACTGCTGCTGATCACGGTCTACAGCTACTTTATGCTGAGCAATGGTAAGCTGACGATCATGGTCTTCGGGATACTGGCAATTCTCTACGGCTTTTTCTACTCCATCCTGCAGCTGTAAGACTATGCCCTGTTGATGGGTAGCCTGGGCCTGTTGCTCATCCTGGCCGTCATCATGTACCTGACGCGCAATGTGGATTGGTATGGGTTGAAGCGGGAGGAATAGTTGTATCGAACAGTTAGACCTGATTAGGTATTTGGATAGTAAACCAACACCACATGAAAAAGACTATTCTAATCACCGGCAGCACCGACGGCATCGGAAAACTAGCTGCTATACAACTAGCCAAGGACGAGCACCAAGTCTATCTACACGGCAGAAATATGGAGAAGCTGCAAAAGGTACTATCGGAAGTCAAAGCCCAATCCGGCAACAAAAATACAGGGAGCTTTGCCGCGGATTTTTCCGACTTGGCAGCCGTCCAAAAGATGGCAGAGCAGATCAAGCTATAAGCTCCCCAAATTGGATGTGCTCATCAATAATGCTGGTGTCTTTGAAAGCCCGATTAGCCAGACAGAGGACGTCCCGCTTTACTCCATTTCTAAACTCGCTAAAAACTCTTTAGCAAAGCCTTCTCTTTTCAATATAAAATCCAGTATGACATTGGTGTCTAGAAAAACATTCATTACTATGCCTTTATCGGAGATTAAAGATGCTTCTTCATAATTTCGTCCGCTATGAGCTGCTTATAGTCAATTTCTTTATCTTTTAATTGTACACCCCTACCGAACAGTTCCCCCTAATTACGTATTGGATAGTAAAACACCACCGCATGAAAAAGACCATCCTCCTCACCGGCAGCACCGACGGCATCGGAAAATTAGCCGCTATAAAGCTGGCTAAAGACGGGCATGAAGTGTACCTGCACGGCAGAAATGCGGAAAAACTGAAAGCTGTACTCTCGGAAGTCAGGTCCCAGTCCGGCAATGAAAACACAGGGAGCTTTACCGCCGATTTCTCGGATTTGACCGCCGTCCAAAAGATGGCAGCGCAGGTCAAACAGGAGGTAAGGAAGCTCGATGTCCTCATCAACAACGCCGGCATCTTTGAAAGCCCGGTGACGAAGACCGGCGATGGCTTCGACATCCGTTTCGCCGTCAACTACTTTGCGCCCTATCTGCTGACCAACGCCCTGCTCCCCCTGCTCAAAAAGGGAAAGGGGTCACGTGTCCTCAACGTAAGCTCCGCCGCACAAGCTCCAGTCTCACTGAAAGCACTGAAGGGTGAATCGCAGCTGTCCGCAACATCCGCCTACGCGCAAAGCAAACTGGCCCTCGCCATGTGGAATACCCACCTCGCCAAAAACGAGCCGCAGCTGGCCGCCATCGTCGTCAACCCCGGCTCCCTACTCAATACCAAAATGGTGGAAGAAGCCTTTGGCTACCATCAGTCCCCCGCGGAAAAGGGCGGCGATATCCTGTACGAACTGACGGTTTCCGACCAATACCGGGAGGCTTCGGGGAAATACTACGATAATGACAGAGGGGGCTTTGGCAGTTTGCATGCGGATGGCAGGGATGAGGAAGCTATTTCAACGCTGATTAAACGTACAGAGGAGCTACTCGCGGAGTAGAGCTTCCAGCTCTGCCTTGAGTTAGCTTCAAATCGACCAATAATATCCCATCGGCCTGATCAAAAAATACCTATGATGAAGTACGAAGAAATATACCAAAAACTCAAGCAAAAATACACCGACGAAGAAATTGCCGAGTCCATGCTCATCCCTGCTGATCTGACTCCAGAGGAAGAAAAGCAGATGGCGGAAGAAATGAAAGCCATACGGTTCCAGCGGCTCAAGGAAGTGAGCGAGAAAGACCGAATCCTTGCGGATGTGATGAGGCTTCGTTTTCAAATGGAGCACTATGTCGAACGCGATGCGTTTTCTTTCAACAAGACCTTTGGCAAGTACTTGGAAGAGTACATTCGGATTTTGAACAAAGCGCGGAAAGACTTTGCGGAAGACCTGTCTATCCACTACACAAAACTAAGCCGGATCATCAATGACAAAGAGGAGCCAAATATTGAGTTAGCTTACCGCTTGGAGAAGCATTCCGGCAACTTGATCGATGCAAAGCTGTGGTGGAAACTAATCATCAAAAAACAAGAGTTCATCATCTCTCAGGATGAAGAAACGCGAGAAGAAGAGCAAAAAAAGGTAAGCAATGCCTTGAGGGCTTAAAATAGCCCACTCAGCCCCCCCTCCAACCGCTCCACATACCCCCGCCAGGTAAAACCCGCCGCCCAGTCTACCACTTCTGCTGCCATGCGCTGCCGTTCGGCCTCAGGCAGCTGGTAGAGGGGCC
>JAAAOU010000045.1 GCA_009908745.1 Bacteroidota bacterium | reverse complement strand
CGAAGGACAAGCCATTGGTCGCCAGCGCGTATAGGCCTGACAGCTTGTGGCTGGCCGCGTAGGGGGACTTCTTGAAACCGTAACGGTTAAGGCTCAGGTTGAAGCCTAGCAGCACGCCGTCGTCTGGGTTGAAGTTGGCAAAGGGCAGTAGGCTGGCGTAGTCAAAATTGTAGTCCGGCGACTCGTGGTCGTACGTATTGTAAATCGGGTCTTTTTTGAGTTTGACCTTTGCCTGGGTGCCAGTCTGTAGCAGGTTGCCTTCCCCTTTGGCGTCGTACAAGACCACCTGCCGCCCGTCGGAGGATTCGTCTTCCAAGATGTCTTGGCCCAAGCCGCCGATCATCCGTACTTTGACGTCTCTTTGGGTCGCGTCCCCCTTTACCCGGAATACATCGTGGTCGGTCAAGCCGTAGAGGATGACTTCGTCGGTTTCACTGTTGAGGAAGGTGCGGTCGTAGATTTTCAGGCCGATTTCCGACTTGCTGTTGGTATCGTAGACCCGTACCCGGGTTTTGCCGTCCCCCAAGCGTTCCACCAAAAACAAATCGCGTTTCAAAGTGCCGATGATATCCACTTCCTTAGCGACAAGTTCGTAGTACCGGCGGGCGATACCGAGCAGGTTGTCCCGCCGCGCTTTAAGCAAACTAGCGATTTCCTGGCCGTTGAGCTGGTAGATGGGCGCCGGCCATTCTTCCTGAAAGGCCGCCTCTATTGTCTGGTCGTCTAGGGCATTTTGCAGCCGTTGTGCTTCCGTTTTCCACATTTCCCAGTCGGCCCCGGCAAGAAACTTACGGTCGAAGTGCCGGCCGTTGTAGTTGATCCATTTGAGGTTGCGGACATTCTTTTTGTATTCCTGCAGCTTTTTGATATCCGGGCTTGTGCCGCCCGCCAGTTCGAGGATAAAGCCGTCGAAATTGCTAAACGCCTGATCGCGGTCGCGCGGGATGGGCCGGTAGTAGTCTACCTCGCCGCTATCGATCTCCGACCACCGCCATTGGTCATCGTGCCGGTCCCAGTCGCCAATCAGCACATCAAAAAGGCGGTTGCGGACCACCCAGCGGTAGTCAACCTGCTCGTCGTGCTCTTCTGTAGTTTTTTCGCGGGTTTTGGAGGTGCTGTTGATATCTTTAGGGGTACCGAATTGCTCGTACTCGTTCCACACCTCGTCGTCGGGCCGTTCTTCCACGGTGTACAGTTCGCCGGGGTAATCTTCATTGTAAATACCAAGAGCCTGCTGCGGGGGCAGGTAAAAGACTTTGGGCTGCGTGTAGTAGATGCCCGCTGCATCGGCCAGGGCGGCAGCGGCAATGGCCCCAAAAGGATGGGCAGCGCTGAAATTGTCCTGCAAGATGTTGGTGACAAAAGAGTTGTCAAAGGGGTAGCCCAGGGTACGCGAGGCGTCTTTGTTGATCGACCGCATGGCGTATTGCCGGCCGTCTTTGCCTTCGAGGCGCAGTGAGTTAGTCTGGAAGCCGCCACCCCGTTGTACAGGCCATACACCGCCTTTGTAGTCATCGAGTTGCAGGGTAGGGACTTTTATTTTGGTGTTGTAGACTTCCCGGTAGTGCTGGCCCCACAGGAAATTCCATAGCGGCCCCCGTTCAAAATTCGTTTCGCTGATCTGCACGGTTACAGAGTCTGGAATGGGCGGGAATTCTTGGGGGGGCTCCTGCACGGCATTGGGCAAAGGCTGCTGCACTTGGTGGCGAAAGACCAGCTGGCCATCGCGCTTCCCCTCCTGAGGCACCCAGTAAGAGGCCCACGCACTGCCATCCTCACAGTAATCGATTTGGGCAAACCCCTGATGCCCGTAGGCAAACAAACCACCCCCACGGGTAGAAGCCGCTGTTTGCCGGCTACCCGCTCCGCTGACGATGATGGACTGCCCTTTTTCCTCTAAGTACTGTAGGCTATGGTCGTGCCCGGCGGCGATCACAAACTGTCCATTTTGGCGGGCCAGGTCGGTGACCATCTCCGACAGTTCCCGGTATTTGGGGTGGCAATGGAAGGTACAATTGCGGCTGTAGGTCGGTCAGGGGGAACAGGTGCTGCTTAAGGGTGAATTGCCCTCCGTGCGGCCCGTTGGTTTGCGGCGGGTGGTGGAGCGCAATCAGTATGTTTTTATTGCGGTTGCCCTTGATGGCTTCCAGCAGGTATTCTTCAAAGACCGCCCGGCTCTTGATCTCGCAGCCGGCATTGACTTGGTAGTGCTTGTCCCAGTCGGCCAAATACCACTGGGAATCGAGCAGGACGATCACGAAATGCTCATTGACCTCAATTTCTTCCGGCGTGCCGCAGCCGGGTTCAGGCATAAATACGTCTTCCTCATCCAGAAATTTCTCAATAAATTTTTTCTGTCGCTGCAACCCGTCTATGCCGTAACCCGCCCAATCGCGGTTGCCGGCGATGAAGTACGTTTTGCCGGGATAGCCGTCCAATGGCTGCAATTGCTGCAGCAGTTGGCGCTCGGCGCGTCGCCGCTGCGGGTGGTCTTTGGGCGGCATGCCTTCCGGGGACAGGCTGTTGCCGAGGTACAGTACGCTGCTGTTTGGGGATGCGGTCTTCAGTTTTTGCTCTAGCAAGTCCAGGGTAGGGCTGTGCTCCCCTCCCACATCACCAATCAGGTACACCGTATGGTCGACGGTTAGGCTATCGGGCAGCGGCTGTTCTCGCCAGTTTTTGACGGTAGCGTCGTACTGTAGCTGGTAGCTGGCGCAGGAAGACAGGATGAATAGCAAAAGTAGGGGCAGTAGTTTTTTCGTCATGATTCGGCAGTTTGGATGGACTGTACTTAGTAATAGGCTTTATCTTTTGGAATAGTTTTAAGTGGGGGGCTGTTCGTGGTTCGCATTTCGCCATTCGCATTTCGCTGTTTGCCGTTCGCTCTCTGTCCGACGGAGCCCGTGAGAGGCGTAGTCGGAGCCTATAGGACGTTAGAGCAGGGGGGTGTGCCTGCGGCGCATAATATGCTGTTTATGTGCGAGTAGCGAGCCGCACACTTCGAAGTAGAGGGGTAGGGCGTTCCCCTCCGCCCTATCGGGCACCTCCCCCATGGGGAGGAGACGAGCGGGTCATGGCTCGGGCGGAGCTGGGGGTTGGGTGGTTAGGCTTCGCTTTTTGCTGCACTGGGTACAGGTGCGTTGGTTGGTGGGTGGG
>JAAAOU010000172.1 GCA_009908745.1 Bacteroidota bacterium | reverse complement strand
GCCGCCCCACAGGTCGCCGTGGGTCAGCGCGGGCGGCTCTTCCGGGCAGAGGTCCGGGAGTTTGGCGTAGAGGCGGTCGAATTGCGCGGTGGCGCCAGGCCAGAGTGCTTGTCCATCCACAGCCATGCGCAGTTGCGGTTGCAGGCGCTCCGCCCGGTAAAAATCGCTCCAGCTGTCGTGCTGCCCGTTCGGCTGTGGCAAGCTGCCGATGAAATTGTCTTCTTCCCAGCCGAACTGCGGGGCACTTTGCCGGTGCAGACCCGCCAGTTCTTTGCCAAACCGCTGCCAGAACCTACTGTTTCTCGGGCCAGCCTCGATCAGCTCCAACAACAAGTAGGCGTAAGGCCCCGTTTCCCCCTGCGCAAGCACACGCGGGATACGGATCGCCCGCGCAGCCCGCAGCCCCTCCAGCCCACGGGCTTCCGTAGCCAGCATGCGCTTGGCACTTTCCCCCTGATTGAGCTTCAGAAAGTAGGCTCCTTCCGCCGTTTCCATCCGGAAGGCTTGGTTGATAGAGCCGCCACTCACCGACCGGCTTTTCCGGATCGGCGCTTCCAGCAGGTCTTCACATGTCTTTGCAATCGTGTCGGGTAGCAAATCTACAGTCGGTTTTTATTGACAATTTCCAATAGCTCGTCGCGGTAATTCTTACCGATGGGCAGGTGCTTGGCCTTGCCTTTTTCTACCACTTCCACCATATTGCCCACCACGGCATCAATGCGTTCAATATTGACGATATAGCTGCGATGGATACGCTTGAAGATGTGTTGAGGCAATTTCTCTTCCAAGCTTTTCATAGTCTGCAGCGTAATGACCCGGCTATTATCTTGGCGGATGATGACATAGTCCTTCAGCCCCTCGATGTAGATGATGTCGTGGTAATTGATCTTCACCAACTTCTTGTCGGCCTTTACGAAAATGTACTCGGGCTCTTCCTCCGCGGGCGCAGCTTCCGGTCCACTGCCGCCTTTACGCTTGAGCTCGATTTGCGCTATTGCCTTATTGGCGGCCTTCATAAAGCGTTCCAGCGATATGGGTTTGAGCAGGTAATCTAGGGCATTCAGCTCGAAGCCTTCCACCGCATAATTCGGGTAAGCGGTAGTGAAAATGACGATTGGCGGGTCAGACAGCGTCTTGACAAAATCGACGCCGGTGAGCTGCGGCATCTGAATGTCCAGGAACATCAGGTCTACCTTTTCTTCCTTCAATGCATCGTTGGCCTCTAGGGCGTTGCTGCACTTTTTGACCAAATTCAGTTCGGGGATTTTCTCTATATACGTTTCCAGCACATCCTGCGCCAGCGGCTCGTCGTCTACGATGATAGCGTTGATCATACCTGTAATTTTTGCGGTTCTTTCTCAATATTGAGCATAAGGTTGACGGCGTAGCTGTTGGGGCTGTCCACGATATCCAAATCGTAACGGTCCTCGTACAGCAGCTTGAGCCGCCGGTGTATATTGACCAAGCCGATGCCCCCGCTCGGCCGGCTAGGGTCGCGTTTGGGGGGCGTATCGGGCTTGCTGTTCTCGATGTAAAAATGCACGTCGGAGTCGGCTACCGTCAGCTTGATGTTGACGAAGCCTTTATGAATATTGTTGCTCAAGCCGTGCTTGAAGCTGTTTTCCAAAAAGGGGATAAACATCAGGGGGGCAATCTGCTGATCGGTAATGTGTCCTTCCACCTCAAAGTTGATGTCAATGTTTTTGCCCTGCCGCAGGCGCTCTAGGTCTAGGTAATTGCGGATGTAGGCCACTTCTTTGCTCAAAGGCACCTGCTTTTCGTTGCACTCGTATAGCATATAGCGCATCATCTCCGAAAGCTTCAGGACGATCTCCGGCGCTTGTTCTGATTTTTTAAGGGTCAGGGCGTAGAGGTTATTCAGGGTATTGAACAGAAAGTGCGGGTTGATCTGGGACTTCAGAAAGCGCAGCTCCGACTGCATGGTCTGGGTTTCCAGCTCTTGGCGTTCGCGCAGTTGCCGCAGCCAGTCGTTGACAATTTTGAATACCGTGCTGAGGCTGGCGATGATAAAAGTGACTAGGAAATACCAATTCATGTTCTCCAGCAGGTCGGCTTGCAGCCGGGGCAGGTGGCTGAACTTGAAATAGAAGGTCAGTATCTTGATCGGGGTGATCATCAAAGTAGCAAGCACCAGCAGAGCCGAATAGGTCAAAAAACGCTTCTTGGTCAGGTAGTTGGGAATGAGGTAAAACAGGTTGAAATAGACAATAGCCCCGTAGAAAAGGATGTTCAGCAGCTCATTGCCCAGCGTAAAGCCCAAGCCCAGTCCGGAGTCCTCGAATAGGGTCAATACGAGCAGCACCGCCAGCCAAAACAGGATATGGTATACAACCCGCTGGGTGAAAAAGTGGTAAAGCCGGTCTGTAAGCGTATTTGGCATATTGCGCGACAGCTATGTTGTCTTCCCGGCAAAATAAGAATTAATTGGAGGATTGCGCGCAATTTCGTAGACGGAGCGGGGCGGTTTTTCGACAGTTTGGCCAGGCCCTTGCGTGTTGGCAGGGACCTGGCCAAGGACAAAACAGCTACTGGCAGCCGAGGTCTTCCATGGATTCGCTGTCGGCATTCGGGAAACACAAGCCCGTAGGCAGGCTCTCCGGCACATAGCGCTCTAGGTTCGGGTCGTATAAAGCCGTTTCCAAAAAGGCCGTAATCGCATCAACCTCTTGCTCCGTCAAGCCCAGCGGCTCAAATTCGTCGGCCAGCCGGGTAGCAGGCACATCTGGATTTTGCGGGACCGCTTCGTTCTTGTACGCCACCACCTCCCGCAGGGACCGCAGCGTGCCGCCGTGCCCGTAGAAAGGGGAGTCTTTGAGGTTGTACAACTGCGGCACCTTGAACTTGAACATATCTTCTGGCCGGTTGGTAAAGCCGCCGCGCCCTAAGTGTTCCACGGCATCATCGGGCGTCAAGAACACTTCTTCCGGGCAATCCTGCAAATCGCCCAGGCCAATGGCATGAAACTCCATGCTGTTTAATGCCGGGCCGGTATGGCAACTCGCGCAGTTCCCTTTGCCAAAAAACACCAGCGCGCCCTCTTTTTCCAGGGTATTCATGGCGTCTTGCTCGCCGCGGAGCCAACGCTGGAATGGGGCTTCATTGGCTAGTAAGGTACGCTCGTAAGCAGCGATAGCCAAGCCGGCAGTGATGCGGTTATAA
>JAAAOU010000357.1 GCA_009908745.1 Bacteroidota bacterium | reverse complement strand
GACTCCGCGTAGATGGGGATACGGGAGAACTGCAGGCGTTGGTTCCGCTCGTAAAACTCCTGTATTGTCACCTCTTGGTTGGCCACCTTGACAACGGTGCGCGGCGTCATGATATCCTTTGCCCGTATGGTATTGAGCCGGAGCAGGTTGTGGATAATCTTGGACTCGTTGCTGCGGAATATCCCTTCCTTTTCGCCAATTTCCGCCATAGCGGAGAAATCGGCCCGGCTGAGTACGCTTTTTTCCTTGTCTTTCTTCAGGATTTTGGTGATGAATTGGCTGAACCAAACAAGAGGGTACAGCGCGTAGATAATAACATTCAGCGAACGGACGGTAAAGCCTGAAAGCTGTTTCCAATTATTGGCGCCAATCGTCTTGGGGATGATCTCGGAGAGGATCAGGATAGCCAAGGTCATGACGGCCCCCACGAAGGCCTCCACGCTGAACGGCAGCACCATACCGCCGAGGACCATATCTTGATCGCCAAACTGCTTGCCGGCCTGCGCCCCTACCCCTATGGCGCCCACGGTGTGGGCAATGGTATTGAGCGTAAGAATAGCGGATAATGGCCGGTCAATGTCTTTCTTGAACGCTTTGAGCAGCTTACCCGTTGTTGTACCCTCTTTGTAGCTGACTTCCACGAAAGAAGGGGTAATACTCAGCAATACCGCTTCCCAAACGGAGCAGAGGAAGGAGAACAATATGGAAAGTAGGAAGAAAAATATCAATAAGCCCATAGGCGGATTTCGGTCGTTTGGCCAAAAATAAGCAAAGTAGTGGGCTTTCGGTGCAGGTCTACCCAAAAAACAGCACCACCGCTACAGACTCGCCTCGTCTATAGCGGTGGTATGCCAAGTTGTTGTGCTTAGTTCAAATAGATCTTTTGGTAAGGAATTAGCACTTCGCCCCTAGCGAGATTATTGATATCGCGCAGCCGTTGTACGGTAGTTCCGTACTTTCGGGCGATGTTGAACAGCGTGTCACCGTCCTTCACGATGTAAACGGAGCGGTTACGGGATGGCTGCTGTTCGTTGATACGGCCAGAATAAGAGCTATTGTACCCCTGCGGCTGGTAGGGGCTGCGGGGCGTCAGCTCGTCCTGCGCTGCGGGATAGGTACGGCCGGGGCTTCGCGGGCGGGTCTGCCTCGAACTGCCATAGGTTTGCGTATCGTTCGTACGGCGGCGCCCTGTGAAGTTGGGCGTGTTGTAGTAGCGGTCTTCGGGGGTTGCATCCTGGCCAAAGTCATCACCTTCCCCCAGTTCCCCTTCGCTGCGGGCGGGCTGTTGCGGCTCCACCATGTCTCGCCGGTAAGCTGGCGTATTGCTGTAGGATTGAGGGGTTGACCGGCTTTGTCGCTGCGCGGCTGGAATGGGCGAACGCGCCTGTAGCTGACCCTGCTCTTCCGGGCAGTCGCAGTCGCTCACTTTCAGCAATTGACCGATTTTGGCGACTTGGTTCGGCCCCATGTTATTCATATCGCGCAGCTTTTGCTCGGTGTAGCCGTAATCTAGTGCGATAGAAGCCACCGTTTCGCCTGGCCGGACGCGGTGTAATTGCTCCCCCGTTGCATTGCTGGGCCTGGGCGCAGTATCTTGGTTGTAACCGGTTGGCAAACCACGCGCTTGCAAGCCTGTAGAGCGGGACTGCATAGCCGGGATATCAAGTACCTGCCCCCGGTAAATGGTGGTGCCAGTCAGTTGATTGGCCGCCATAATAGCTTGCGCGGTGGTACCGAAACGGTCGGCAATCGCATTTAGATGGTCCCCTTTTTGCACGGTATAGGTGCCATCCGGGTTAGGAGAACGCTTGGTCGTACTGTTATAGGACGCTGGCTGTCCGGAGGCAGCACCGGGCAGTTGCAGCTTTTCGCCCGGATATATGGTATTGTTAGACTTGTTGTTGATTGCTTTGAGGGTGGCTACATCTGTACCATTATTCTTGGCAATACGGTACAGCGTCTCCCCTTTAGTAACCACGTGAATGCTGCTGGACGAAGAAGCCTGCGGTTCGGGGCTGCGCGCCTGCAGCTGGCCATTCGTGGCGGCAGTTGCCGGGCGGCGTACACTATCATCACGGTAGCGTGGCGGCTGTTGCTCGTCGAGGCGTGTGCGTTCGGGCGTATAGTAGCTTTCTGGCTGCGTATTAGCCGTAAAATCCTCTATGGTACTGCCTGTCCTAGTGTCTTCTTCGTCCTTGCACATTTGGCGGATGTAGCGGTCAAGGCCTTTGCCGTTGACTTCGGTAAGCTTCAGCGGCTTGCTGAGGGCATCGTCGAGGTTG
The DNA here is from genome assembly GCA_009908745.1 of Bacteroidota bacterium. Lineage (GTDB taxonomy): Bacteria > Bacteroidota > Bacteroidia > Chitinophagales > Saprospiraceae > Phaeodactylibacter. The sequence goes on along the minus strand of JAAAOU010000357.1, from coordinate 15,596 downwards.
ATGCCGCTGCGCTCTTCTACCACCCCTATTTCCGGCACGATAAGCACATCGGTGTACGGGTTGCCTGCGAATTCGTCGTACTGCCGGAAGATATAGGTCGACGTGCAAAGGCGGTCCATAGCCCCCTCAAAGGTCACTTGGGCTTTGGGCGACTTGGCGATGTTTTCCCCTACCGCCCCGTTCTTGCGGTCGAACTGAAACCGGTACTTGGGAGAATCATAGAAAATCACATCCTCCGTGTGGATGTAAAGAGCCGCGAAGTTAATGGGCGACACAAAATAGCGCCGCCCTTTCTTGACGACCATGAAGGCTTGGTCGATATTGTCGTTGATGGCTTTGACAAGCTTCTGGTCAAACACCGCGTTATCGCAATTGTATACCAGCGAAGGCTTGTAGTCTTGTGGGTTGGAACTCTCCGTGCCCACTTCGAAGACGATTTTCTCGTTGGCCCCCGTATTGACTTGATAGACGACGTACGGCTCGTCGTTATCCGTGTTTTCCTGTATATACTCCAGCCGGTCCATGCAGGACTCGTCGTACAGGATGTAAAGTGGTGCGGCGGACAGCAGGCCATTCAGGCTCAAGAAAATGATGAGCGACAAGCAAAAGTTTTTCATGGAGTGGTGATTTACAGCTTTTGGGGCGGCCCAATATTTTGTTTGGCCGCGTAAAACTAGCAATTCCTACCATTGAAGGTAAGCGAAATCCTGCTTTTGTGCAAGGTTTACGCGCTACAACCCAAATTGTTTCGCCTTTTTAAACGGATTTCATCCGAAAATCATTGCACAGCCCGGGCTACAATGAGCTGTCACTCTTCACGAGCCCCATATTTACGGCGTAGAGTACGAGCTCCGAAGCGCTGCTGAGCTGCAGCTTTTTCATGATGTTTTTACGGTGGGTGTAGATCGTATGGGTGCTAAGGTTGAGTTCGCGGGCAATTTCTTTGGCAATCATACCCTGCGCGATAAGCTGCACGATTTCGATTTCCCGGGGGCTGAGCGGGGTGGGTTCGCAGCTGACCTTGTTTTCTTCGGGGCGGCCCTCTCCGTTTGCGGCTGCCTTGGAAAAACTTTTTTCCAGCAAGTAGTCAAGTATACGGGTGCAAAAGAATTTTTCCCCTTTGGCCGTAGCCTTCACCGCATCGATAATTTCTTCTTCATCGCAGCTCTTGGTGAGAAAGCTGTTGACGCCGGACTGCAGCACCTGGTAGATTTGCTCTTTGTTGTCGTCGTCGCTGATGATGAGAATATTACTGCTAGGTGACAATTGCTTGATGCGCGTTACCGTGCTTTTGTCAAAGGCGTCAGGCTGATCGTAGTCGAGTATGATGATTTCCGGGCGTTGGCGGGAGAGCTGCTCGGTAAGTTCCTCTTCATCACCGGCTTCGGATACCACTTGCAGATGGCTGTGCTTGCCGAGTAAGTGCTTGAGTCCCACCCGAATAAGGTATTGCGAATCCGCTAAAGTGATCGATATCCCGTTCATTGTCTGTTTTCCTAGCGTGCTGCTAAATTATCTTATAACTCCGATTTCAACAAATTTATTTAGACTTAGTTTAGATAGCTTTCACGATGGCAGGGCGCGCATTTCAATAAAGAGCTCCCGCCCCGCTCTTGGGGCTATGCTATCATCAGCCACCCGAAGGGTTACAATCTCAAAATACGGCCTAAATAATGCTTCGTATCCCGCCGCCGTGCCGCCGTACGGAGGCCCTTGATGGTCAAATGTATGGGCGAAGAGCAGGCCAACGAGCCAGCCATGGGGTTGGAGCAAGCTTTGTACTTTTTTGGCGTAAGCCGGCCGTTTCTCCGGCGGGAGGGCACTGAAAAAGGTCTGCTCCAGTATCAAATCAAACCGCCCTTCCAAACCGAAGAAATCGCTGACCAGCATCTGCGATTCTGGAAAACTGGGGGCCTTGTCTTTCAATCGCTCAAAAGCAGATGGCGCCCAGTCGCAGACGAAGACATTAGGGAACCCGTTCTCGTGGAGCCATACCGCTTCGTACGCCCGCCCCGCGCCCGGTAGGAGTATACGTTGCCCGCGCTCTTTCAGCTTCTCCAAATAGTGGATCAAGGGGGGAGAAGCATAGCCGATATCCCAGGGTGTATCTTGATCTTGGTAGCGCTTTTCCCAGTAGTCAGCGGTGGTAACAGGGCGGTCTTGGCTCATGGTAAATTGTGCGTTTTGATCGTTATCACTGACAAGTTACCCTTATCTTTCTCAGACATAAATTGCAGACTCGACGATTTGAGGTTTGAAATAAGGCTTGATATATTTTTCCCGGCATACATCCACTTTTCTATTGAACCGCTCAGCAACCAACTTTTTTATTTCCGATTTTTTTTCTGATAGGTTTGCTGTGTGGGGCTGAAATTCAACTATTAGGTCAATGTCACTATCTTCTGTTCCTTCATCCCTTGCAAAGGAGCCAAGAAGTCCAATCTTTATTAATTGGTACTTTGTAAAAAGTTCGTCCTTGTTATCTCTCAGAAAGGATAATATTTCATCTTTTCTAACCATATAAATGCTGCGTAAAAGTTACGGGGATTTATCTTTTTTCTGCTCGTATGCAACCTGCTTAATCGTTCACAACCTATTTGTTTGCAAACGCCTATATCCCCTCGATGACTATAAAAATACTAAACATTCCAATACCGCACAATGTGACCCAAGAAAAATCACGCTCCCTTTAATCCCCTACCTGCAAAGTTTGTAAAGCTAGCTCACCTAAAGATGTAGGCAAAAGCTGTAATTCCAAGATGTCATGCCCTACTTTTGCAACCGGGCCGCTTTGAACAACCTGTGCTTAACGGCGGATGCAAAAACACCTCAAAAACGAACACGTAACCCTACTGCCTTTTGGTCGTTCAGCAAAGACGCACGAAGCCGCACCCGGTTTTGCCAGCGGCGGTGCAACTCCGGAATAAGCACCCCCATGCAGCACCAATCAGTCCCCCCGCCACCAAGTCTGTAGGAAAATGCTTGAGTGCCCGCAGGCGCAGCACGCCCACCACCGCCGTCGGCACGGCAGCCCCTGCAAAAAGCCACATCCGCTTGTTTCCCCATTCCGGATGGTAGTCATGCAACACTTTGGCCATAAAGAAAGCACCCATAGCCGTAGTCGCCACGTGGCCGCTGTAGAACGAATTGCGCTGATTGCCGCTCTGCCGCTCCGCCAAGTCGATGTCTTCGTAGAAAGCCAGCGGCCGGTAACGGTCGATAAAGGTAGGCCCAAGCGGGCTATAGGTATACAGGTTGGAAGTAACGGAGACCGTTTCGATGTACATCAAAGAAATATCCCAAAACGCCGGCTTTACCGTTTTGTCCAAGGCCAGCAAAAAGGGCAGACTCGCCGTGCCGTACATCAATGCATCGGATATCCGGTGGGCTTGCTCGCGCCGCTGCGGGTCCTGCCGCAGCCCCGCCCGGTTGAGCCAGCCTACCCCCTCGGAGGTGATGCGGCCGAGCTCCTCCAAGCTGAGCTTGGGTTTGTCCTTGACTTTGGGTATGCCCCTGATATTGGTGTAAGCCCCGATGAGGCCTATACTGCCGCTCAGCCAAGGGTTGACTTTATAAACGGGCTGTTCGACCAACTGCAGGCTCAATGAATCCTCCTGCCCGCTGACGTGCCCCAACACAAGCAGCAAAGCGACCACCACTACATTTCTTATGCTCCACATAATTGTTCCCTATACTGTGACTGTTGTTTAGGGATGTCCCGAGCAAGCCAGAAGTTCGTAGGGCTAGAAATAAGTCTCGTAAAACTGCACCACCCGCTCATCGGTGAGCACATCCTGCGGGCGCAGCCGTTTTTTGAGTACAATCCCCCCCAGGCTGCGGCAGCGGCTTAGGGCTACATACGTTTGGCCGTGCTCGAAAGCCCCTTTGCCCAAGTCGATAATCACCTTGTCGAAGGTCTTGCCCTGCGATTTGTGGATAGTAATCGCCCAGGCGAGTTTGAGGGGCAGTTGGGAAAAGGTACCCAAGGTTTCCGTCTCGATCGCCGCCGGGTCCTTTTCGCCGGGTTTGTACTTGACGATCTCCCACTCCATGGGGGTGACTTTGATCGGTACTTCTTGGCCTTGCTTATCCTGTATTTGTACCGTCACGCTTTCCGCTTCGAGCTTGACGACCTTGCCGATGGTGCCGTTGACGAAGCGCTTGTCCGGGTCATTTTTGATAAACATCACCTGCGCGCTGAGCTTGAGGCGCATGGCCGCGTCTGTGGGGTATAGCTTGGGGTTGAAATGGCCCGTGATATTAGCTACGTAGGTGCGCTCTTCCAAGGGGATACGGTCCAGCTCGCGTTGGTTGATGCGGTTAACGGTGGCGTTGCGGGCAGAAAGGGTAATGTAGTAGTCTTCGGGTTCAAAATGAGGAAGGTAACGGGCGTTCAGGTCTTCCAGGTCATCCCAGTCCAGACGGTTGAGGCGGACGGACTCCAGCAGGCGGAGGAAATTGCGGTTTTCCTGCCGGTAGACTTTGCGCAGTTCCATCAGCTCCAGCTCAAAGCCGGTTTCTTCAAACAAACGGGCGGAGAAAAAATAGGGAGAAGCGTACTCCAACTGAAAGCGCATGGCTTCCGCCCCAGAAGCGACCACCGGGGGCAACTGAAAGAGGTCGCCAAAAAACACCACCTGCACCCCACCGAAGGGCGCGTGGTTATCCCGGTTGATGCGCAGGAACCAGTCGATATTATCGAGCAAATCGGCCCGTACCATAGAAATCTCGTCGATGACCAGTATATCCAGGTTAGTGTACAGGCGGCGATTGCGGCGCCTCTTGATGTCCTCCCGGCCTAGCGGCTTGGGGGGGAAGCCAAAGAAGGAGTGGATGGTTTGCCCGGCCACGTTGAGCGCGGCAATGCCGGTGGGGGCGACGACGGCTATTTTTTTGCGGGTAGAACGGCGGAACAATTGCAGGAGCGTAGATTTGCCGGTACCCGCCCGGCCCGTGACGAAAAGGTTGGCCCCTTTCTTTTCGATCAGGTCGAGGGCGTGCTTAAAGTCCGCGCTGAGTTCCAAAGGTTGCTTGTCGATAGCCAAAGTCGTCTGCTGTTTGTGCCACCTTCAAGCATTCATTCAGATGGCTTTCACTAAAAATACGTACACCGGGAAGTGGTCACTGTAACCGCCAAGGTACTCACTTCCGCCAAAAGTGCGAAAAGGATACCCTTTAAATCGGCCCTTCTTTTGGAGCAAGTATTGGGGGTTGTGTATGCGCACCTGGTAGAATTGGTAGCCCTCTTCCGGCGTACTGCTGATGAGGCTGTGGGACAGCAGCATCTGGTCAAACAAGCTCCAGGCGTCGCGGTAGGCCAAGGTGCCGATGCCTTTCTTGTAGAGGTCGTACATGGGGTTGTAAAAACCGCCCTCGTCAACCCGCCTCTTTTTGCGTTTGGCCGCTATGACCTCTTTGACACTCGGGCTGATGGGGTCGTCGTTCAGGTCCCCCATGATGATGATCTTGGCATCCGGGTCCGTTTGGAAAATAGAATCCGCCGCCAGTTTATTGACCATAGCGGCTTTGTTACGGCCCGGCTGGCTGGCCGCTTCCCCGCCCGAGCGGCTAGGCCAGTGGTTGACCATGAAGTGCATGGGCTCTCCGTCGAATGTGCCAGAGACCACGAGCACATCGCGGGTATAATCGGGCTCTTCCCCGTCTTTGTATAATTTGACGAATAGATTTTGGAAAGTATCCAGCTCGAAGTATTTCGGGTTGTACAGCAGAGCTACGTCTATCCCCCGCTCATCGGGCGAGTCTTTATGCACAATCTGGTAATTGCGGTCTTTGACCAGCGGGTGCTGCACAAAATCCTCCAGCACACTGCGGTTTTCCACCTCGGATACCCCCAGCACAGCCACCCCGTCGGGCGTGACATCGGTGCCCAATTCCGCAACGACTTTTGCCAGGCGGCCGAGCTTGGCCTGATAGCGCTCCGTATTCCAGAGCTTTTCGCCTTCCGGGGTGAACTCCGTGTCGCGTACGCCTTCCGTATCAAGCGTATCGAAGAGGTTTTCAAAGTTATAAAAGCCTACTGCGCCAACTTTGTATTCTTGCTGAGCGGCAAGGCTGGCCGCCAAACAGAGGACTAAACTGCTGAATAGAACGAGACGAATCATATACACACTTTGGTTGCTTTGCTTGATATTACAACGGCCAAAGATAAAAATTCCGTATGCCCAAGTAAGCCTGCTTCCCCCCAGACTGTATTAAGCTTGCGTTAATTTTTCAAACCCCGCCCTTAAACTCAGCGATATTTCTGCTACTTTTGCACTCGATTTTGCGACTGCCGCACCCTAACCGGGCACCCCAACATGATGGGCCCACCTTCAAAGGTTCTCGAAATACTGACACAAACCATATTGTATGCAATTGAAAAGCATTTTCACTACTCTACTACTGTTGTCTGCCCTCGCGGCACAGGCGGGCATAGAGGTAAGGGGCGTCGTGCTCGACAGCGAGACCGAGCTCCCCATTACCGGGGCCGTCATCACCATTGATGATAGCCGGTATACAGCCGTGACCGACGAATCCGGGGCTTTCGTGTTTTACGACATCCCCGAAGGCGAGCACCGCTTCGTTTTCGAGGCCGGCGAATCGTACACCAAGCAGACCCTGAAAACCACCGTAAAGGACCAGGGCAACGGTATCTTTGACCTCGGAACGACCCGCCTCTCCCCTACGGAACGGGAAGAAGGCATTACGAACAAAGAGGACTTCATCCCTACGATCACACTCTCGGACGGCGACCTGGAGCAGGAGACCGACAATCAGAACATCTCCGGCGTACTAGCGGCTTCGCGGGACGTGTTTGTATCGGCGGCGGCTTTCACCTTCGGGCCGGCGCGTTTCCGTATCCGCGGCTACGATTCTGAGAACACGGCTGTCTTTATCAATGGCGTGCCATTCAACGAATTGGAAAACGGGCGGGCATTCTGGAGTGCCTTGGGCGGCCTGAACGACGTGACCCGCAACCGGGATGCCGAGATTGGCCTTAGCCCCTTGCGCTACGGTTTTGGCGGCATCGGCGGCGGCTCTTTCATCGACATGCGGGCTTCTTCGCAGCGCAAGCAAATCCGCATCACGGGCTCGGCCAGCAACCGGGGCTACAACTGGCGGACGATGGCCACGCTGTCCACCGGCATGATGGACAATGGCTGGGCGGTCTCCTTTTCCGGCTCCCACCGCTGGGCGCAGGAAGGCTACGAACCGGGCTCTTTTTATGACGCCTACGCCTACTTCTTGGCGGTGGACCGCAAAATTGGCGACAACCACCTGCTGAACTTTACCGCTTTTGGCGCCCCCTCCCGCCGGGGCAGAGCCGGGGCGAGCACGCCGGAAATGTACGACCTGGCCGACAACAACTACTACAACCCTTACTGGGGCTTCCAAAACGGGGAAAAACGCAATGCCCGAATCTCCAACATCCACCAACCGGTGCTGATGCTGCGCCATGACTGGGAGTTTAACGAAAACGCTACGCTGACCACCACGGCTTCCTATCAGTTTGGCCGCATTGGCAGCACGGCGCTCAACTGGTTTGAGGCCCCAGACCCCCGCCCCGATTACTACCGCAACCTGCCGAGTTTCTTCCGGGCGATCGGCCAGGACGAAGGCGCGGACATCATCGAGGAAAACCTACGCAGCGATCAGGCGGCGCGGCAGCTCAACTGGGATAGCTTCTACGAAACCAACCGCAACAGCCAGCTGGCGCAAAAGTACCCGCAGTTTGTGGACGAAGGGCGAGAAGGGCGCTGGTCGCAGTACGTACTCGAAGACCGCCGCTACGACTCGCAGGAGTTCAACTTTTACTCCAACTACCAGCACATCATCAGCGAGCAGTTCACGCTGACCGGCGGCCTGGCATACCAAACGCAGACCATCGACAACTTTAAGGTGATTGAGGATTTGCTGGGCGGCGACTACTTTGTGGATATTGACCCGTTTGCCGTACGTGATTTTCCGGATGACTTCGAACTGCAACAGAGCGACATCAACAACCCGAACCGCATCGTCACGGAAGGTGACCGTTTTGGCTATAGTTACGACATCAACGTGCGCCGGGCAAGCGGCTGGCTGCAGGGGCAGTTTACGTTGAAGCGCTTTGATCTGTTTGCTGCCGCCGAGTTTTCGCAAACGCAATTCTGGCGCGATGGCAAGTACCGCACCGGCCGCTTCCCGGATAACTCTTTTGGGGAATCCGAGAAGCAGACCTTCAACAACTACGCGGTCAAAGGCGGATCTACCTACAAGATCGACGGGCGTAACTACCTGTTCGCCAACGGTGCCTACATAACCCGTGCCCCTTTCGCCCGTAATTCTTTTGTCTCCCCGCGTACCCGCCATCAGGTAGTGCCCGGGCTAGAGAGCGAGACCATCTACAGCGGCGAAGTGGGTTACTTACTGCGTTCGCCAAATGTGCAAGCGCGGGCTAGCCTCTACTATACGCAGTTTGAGAACCGCACGGATATTATCCGTTTCTACAATGACATCCAACGGGCCTTCGGCAGCTTAGTGCTCACCGAGCAAGACCAGCGGCATCAAGGGGCCGAATTGGCGGTGGAAGCCAAAGTCACCCCAAGCATAAGCCTGCGCGGCGTGGCGGCTATAGGCGATTATACCTACAACAGCACCGCCGAAGGTGCACTCTACGGCGACGATCAGCAGACCTTCAATTTGGTCAACGACGAATTTACCGTTTACTCTGAGGGGCTGAAAGTACCGGGCCGGCCGCAGAACGCTTACACCCTAGGGTTGAACTTACGCCCTCCTGGCTACTGGTTTGCTTACCTGAACTTCAACTACTTCGACCGGATATTCATCGATTACAACCCCATCAGCCAGACGAGCGAGGCGGTGATCGGGCTTGATCCAGACTCGGACGAGTTCAGCAGTATTACCAATCAGATTCAGGCCGACGGGCAGTTTACGCTGGATTTCTTCGGCGGCAAGTCCTTCAAATTTGGGGACACTTTCCTCTACCTCAACGTAGGGGTCAACAACATCCTGGACAATCAGGACTTCATCACCGGCGGCTTTGACCAACTGCGCTTCGACTTTGACCAACGGTCGGGTGGCGAATCGGTCTTCGAGCCCCGTTTTTACTATTTGTACGGGCGTAACTTCTTCTTGAACGTGAGCCTGCGCCTGTAACCTCAACTTTAAAGCATTTTAAACCAAGCATAATGAAAGTCTCTTTTCAACAGCTATTCCTCTTCAGCCTGCTGGCCGGGCTATCTTTCTTTACTTCCTGCGTAGACACGGAAATCGACCCGCCGCCGGTGACGGGCGAAGAGCTGGAAGTCAAAGGCAACACGAGCATTGCAGAACTCAAGTCGCTCTATATCCCGGGGCGCCTTACCGTTATCGAAGACTCGCTCTTCGTTCAGGGTATAGTAGTCGGCAACGATGCGGGCGGTAACTTCTTCCGCTCCCTGATCGTACAGGACTCCACCGCGGGTATTGAGGTGCGGATCAACCTTACGGATGCCTTCAACCTGTATCCGCTCGGCCGGGAAGTCACGATTGACTGCAAAGGCCTGGTACTCGGCGAGTTCAACGGCGTCATCCAACTGGGCGGTTACATCTACACCGAGGGTGGCGGAGAAGAACTCGGCGATGTAGTCAATTTCAACGAGCGCATCTACCGCGGCCGGATTGTCGAACAACCGGATCCAGAAGCCCAAAGCATCAACGAGCTGGGCACGGATGACATCACCACGCTCGTCAAGCTGGAAAATGTGCAGTTTTCCCAGTCCGAGCTGGGCCTGACCTACGCCGATGCCTTTGGCCGTCAGACGCTAAACCGGGTGGTGGAAGACTGTGACGGCAACTCTATCTTACTGCGCACCAGCGGGTTTGCCGACTTTGCCAACGACACCCTGCCGGAAGGCAACGGTACGCTGCTGGCAGTCTACAACGTATTTGGCGACACGAAGCAGCTGTTCATCCGCGACACCCGGGACGTCAACTTCACGGGCAACCGCTGTGGAGCGGGCACCGGGGATGAGGAGCTGATGTCTATAGCCGAGCTGCGGCAAGTCTACACCGACGGCGGCACGAGTGCACCGGACAACCGCAAGATCAGCGGCGTGGTAATTTCCGATGGCAACAGCGGCAACTTCCAAGGTCAGAATATGATCATTCAGGATGAAACGGCGGGTATTGTGGTGCGCTTCCAGAACGACCACAACTTTGTACAGGGCGAAGAGGTAGAAGTGGTCGTCAGCGGCCAGGAGCTTTCCGAGTTCAACTTTCTGCTGCAGCTCAACAACGTCAGCTTGGTGCGGGCAACCTCCAAAGGCACCGGCAACGTCACCCCGCGCGTGGCTACCGTAAATGATGTATTGGAAAACGCGGAACTTTGGGAGTCCACGCTAGTAGAGCTGTCGAATGTGACGATCAGCGGCAGCCCGACTTTTGCTTTTTCGACTACCGTATCAGACGGCAGTGATATGATTGAGATGTTCACCAGCCCGGGGGCGTCCTTTGCGGACGAGAGCCTGCCAACAGAACCGGTGGAGACTATGGTGGCTCTGGTATCGCAGTTCTCCGACAGTGGCCCGGCGGACGATGGTTACCAGCTCAAAATCCGTAACCTGGAAGACGTTGGCCTAGAAGGCAGCGGCGGTGGCGGCAGCGGCGACCCCGAGCAAATCAGCCTTTCGGAACTGCGCGGCTTGTTTGAGAGCGGGACGGAAGAAGTCCCCAACAACCGCTTCGTGCGCGCGTTCGTGATTTCCGACAAGGATGCGGGGAACACCACGGGCAGGAACATGGTGGTACAAGACGAGACGGGCGGTATTGTGATCCGCTTCAGCGATTTCCACGAGTTCTCGCTCGGCGAAGATGTGGAAATAGACGTATCGGGCCTAGAGCTGAGCGAATTCAACGGCTTGCTGCAGGTCAATAATGTGCCCAACAGCAACGCATTGAGCTATGGCCCGGGCACCCTGCCGGCGCCTCGGGAAGCTACGGTACAGCAAATCTTGGACAATTCCGAGGCCTGGGAGTCCACGCTGGTACGGGTGATGGACATCGAATTCACGGAAGGCGGCTCTTTTTCCGGTGCTAAGACCCTAGAGGACCCCACTGGCACTATCGCTACCTTTACCCGCAATGACGCTTCCTTCGCGGGCAGCAGCGTCCCGGACGGCACCTTCACCCTGACGGCTATGGTGTCCGAATTCAACGAGCCGCAGCTGACCATCCGCAACTTGAACGATATTGAGCAGTAGTTTCAAAACTATTTTGACGGTATAACCTTAATATGGGAGCAGCTTTCGGGTTGCTCCCATTTTTTTAACCACGACACGGCTCATGGCTGGTACACAGAATACAACCGCTGACGTCTTTAAATTCAAGCACTTCATCATACAGCAAGACAAATGCCCCATGAAAGTCGGCACGGACGGGGTGCTGCTTGGTGCATGGGTGAATGTATCGGAAGTAGAAAAAGCGCTGGATATCGGCACCGGTACAGGCTTGATTGCCATTATGCTGGCACAGCGGGCCTCACAGGCGCTGATCCACGGGGTTGACATCGACGAGCAATCCTGCCAACAGGCGGCTGAAAACATGCAGTCCGCGCCTTGGGCGGACCGCCTACAGTCTTTCCACCAACCGATCCAAGATTTTGCGCGTGAACACGGCCATCAGTACGATTTGATTGTCAGCAATCCGCCTTTCTTTACCGGGGGCACCTTTTCTGAAGAACAAGACCGCAACAGCGTGCGCCATACCGTCAAATTGCCGCACAATGACCTGCTGCGGGCTGTACAAAATGTACTCGCCGAGCATGGCCGCTTTGCCGTGGTCCTGCCCTACATCGAAGGCTTGCGCTTTCAGGAGCTGGCCGCCGACTATAACCTGCACTGCAACCGGCTCACGGAGGTCCTCCCGCGGCCGGATCGCCCCATTGAGCGCCTGCTGATGGAGTTTGAACGGGTAAAAAAGCCGCAGCAAAGCGATCAGTTGGTATTACAAAACCCGGGCAAACAGCTGAGCTGGACGGAAGCCTACCGGGAACTGACCAGCGATTTTTACCTAGATATGTAATCCGAAGGCCATATCGGCTACCCCTACCCTGTTTCGCCGCCTTTGTCACCCCCTGCCACTGACAAAAGTCATCTTTTTGCCTGCTTGTGCCTGCTACCTTTATACTGCTAGGTAATTATCATTGCCAAGTCGCAAAAAGAATCAGCCAATGCCCAGCCGAAATATAGACTCAAATCTGGCAGGGGTGACCACAGCGGAAGAAGCCGCTTGCCACCACTGCGGGGAGCCCTGCGGCAACGCCAATATTTACATCGACGACAAGGCGTTCTGCTGTGAGGGCTGCAAAACCGTATTCGAGATACTCGACGACAACGGCATGTGCCGTTACTACGAGATAGACGATAATGCCGCTTTCAGCCTCAAAGGCAAAAAGCAAGCCGAGTACGCTTACCTCGACGACCCCGACGTGCGGGAGAAACTGATCGACTTCTCGGACGGCCAGCAAGCCCGCGCTACCTTTTACTTGCCGCAAATCCACTGTGCTTCCTGCATCTGGCTGCTTGAAAACCTGTACAAGCTTAGCCCGGGCGTCATCGCTTCCACCGTCAATTTTGTCAAAAAAGAAATCTACATCACCTTCGCCGAGCAGGAAACCACGCTACGGCAGGTAGTCGAGCTGCTAGACAGCATCGGCTACGCCCCCGCCATCAACCTCGGCACGCTGGACGACAGCCAAAAGCCGATCGTGGACCGCTCGTTTTACTACAAGATCGGCGTGGCGGGCTTCGCTTTCGGCAACATCATGCTGCTGAGCTTTCCGGAGTATTTGGGGCTTGACAAGACTTTAGAGGGCGATTTCTACCGCCTGTTTGGCTACCTGAATATCCTATTGGCCCTGCCACTGGTATTCTACTCCGGCCGCGACTACCTGCAATCCGCCTGGATGGGCCTGAAGCAGCGCACGCTGAATATAGATGTGCCTATTTCTCTGGGTATTCTCACCCTGTTTGGGCGCTCCGTCTTCGAGATTCTCACCCACACCGGGGCGGGCTACCTCGACAGCCTAGCGGGCTTGGTGTTTTTTCTGTTGGCGGGCAAATGGTTCCAACAGCGGACTTACCACACCATCTCCTTTGAGCGGGACTACAAATCGTACTTCCCCATCGCCGCCCACCGCAAAGGCGAAGATGGGCAGTTGCAGTCCGTGACCCTCGACAAGCTGGAGCCGGGGGACAATATCACCGTCAAGCACGGCGAGCTCATCCCAGCCGACAGCATACTGCTGAAAGGAGAAGCCGAAATCGACTACAGCTTCGTAACCGGCGAGAGCGAGCCCATACACCGCAGCACGGGCGAGAAAATCTACGCGGGCGGGCGACAGACGGGTGGCAGCATTGAGCTAAGCCTAACGCGCCGGGTTTCCCAAAGCTACCTTACGCAGCTTTGGAACGACGAAGCCTTTACCAAGAAACAAGACTCCCGCACCAGCGAGCTGGCCGACCGGGTAGGCAAGGTGTTTACCGTGGTCATACTGCTGATTGCCTTCGCTACCCTGGCGTACTGGCTCCCACGGAGTACCTCCACGGCCATCAATGCCTTCACTGCGGTGCTTATCATCGCTTGCCCCTGTGCGGTAGCCTTGGCGGTGCCCTTTATTTTCGGCAACGGCCTGCGTATCCTCAGCCGCCACCGCTTCTTTTTGAAGAACACCGCTATCATTGAAGCCATCAGCAATGTGCAAGCAGTCGTATTCGACAAAACAGGTACGCTGACCCAGCGCGAGCGCAGCAGCATCCACTTCCACGGCGAGCCGCTGGACGCGCACGAAAAGCAAATGATCAAGGCTATACTCGAGCCTTCCGGCCACCCCATCAGCCAGCAACTCGCTACCTACTTGCAGCAGGATGAGCCGCCCACCGACGACTGTATCTACCAGCTCAAGGAGTGGGAAGAGCAGACCGGGCGCGGCGTGCAGGGCGAGATTTGCCAGCGCCACATCAAAGTCGGCTCGCCCGCCTTCATGGACAAGGGCGTAGCTGATGCAGAAGGCGTGTACGTACAGGTCAACGGCGAAATACGCGGGTACTTCGTGCTAGAGAACAATTTCCGGGACGGCATCTGGAAGGTCGCCGACTACTACGCCCAATCTTCTGAATTGCACTTGCTTTCCGGTGACAACGACCGGGAAAAAGCCATGCTGGCACCGGCTTTCAAAGACAAAGGCGCCATGCACTTCCGACAGAGCCCGCAGGATAAGCTGCGCTTCGTCAAGAAATTGCAAAGCTCGAAAAAGCGGGTCATGATGCTGGGCGACGGCCTGAATGACGCCGGTGCTTTGCAGCAGAGCAATGCTGGCATCGTGGTAGCGGAAAACACCAACAACTTCACCCCGGCCTGTGATGCAATTTTGGATGCGAAGGCCTTTTCGTTACTGCCCCGCTTCACGGATTTTGCGAAACGCAGTATACGATTGGTGTACTACGCTTATGGCTTTGCGTTTATCTATAATGTGATCGGGCTGAGCTTTGCGGTGCAGGGGACGCTTTCTCCCATCGTGGCGGCTATTCTTATGCCGTTAAGCTCGATTAGTATTGTGCTGTTTGGGATGTTGGCTAGTAATGTGCTGGCTCGGCGGATGGGGTTGTGAGAGGTGGGTAATGTAAAAGTTAAATCTGTGGTAATTTAAAAGGCAAAAGCCATACACGTCATGGCTCGGGCGTCCGGACAAGCGCCGTAGAGGTAATGTAAAAGGTAAAAGTCATACACGTCATGGCTCGGGCGTCCGGACAAGCGCCGTAGAGGGAATGTAAAAGGTAAATCTGTGGTAATTTAAAAGGCAGAAGTCATACACGTCATGGCTCGGGCGTCCGGACAAGCGCCGTAGAGGGAAGCTACGGCGAGCGGAGGCGGTTTTGGGAAAGACCCGCCTAAGGCCACATGAATATCACCCCGGCCGCACCACTTTCCAACTCACCCTACCTCCATTCCCCACCAAAGCCACCACAAAAAGCCGGGGCAAACGAGGGGTCGCTACCGTCTGCGAGAGTACTTTAGCGTCAATAGCCTGCTGATATAGCATACGCCCTGAAACATCATAAACCTGCAACGATTCGAAAGGATAATCCATTGTTTCCTCCTGCGCAGCTAGCAGGAGTGGAAATAGCAATGACAAAAGAAAAAGTAGATACTTCATGATTTTCACATTATTCTACCTGTTGACCAGCCCCTGCGAACACAGAATCTAGCCGAATAAATTCGTTTGTGAACAGCAACTTAGGCAGTTTCAGGAAAGCCCCGCCCAAGGCGTACCTCATCAAAGCAAACACCTGCGTATCACGACACATACCGCTCCAACGCCGCCCGCGCCGAGCCCACATACCCCCCGCCAAACAAATTGACGTGCACCATGAGGTAGTAAAGCTGGTACAAGCTGATGCGCGCTTCAAAACCGGGCGACAGCGGATAGTGCGCCTCGTAGGCTTCGTAAAAAGCCGGGGAAAAGCCCCCGAACAGCTTGGACATCGCCAAATCCATCTCCCGGTGGGCGTAGCTGACGGCGGGGTCTATCAAAACCGGATCGCCGTTAGATGCCGACA
>JAAAOU010000191.1 GCA_009908745.1 Bacteroidota bacterium | reverse complement strand
TGGGAAAGGACCTTGTACATCGATGATTTCACAGGAGCATCTAGCCTTAGCATGGACCCCAACAACCCCCGCCTGCTCTACGCCGGCATGTGGGACCACCAGCGAAAGCCCTGGACGATCCGCAGCGGCGGGCCAGGCTCCGGGCTGTACCGCTCCGTAGATGGTGGCGTCAACTGGGAAAAGTGTGGCGAAGGCTTGCCGGCGGCTATGGGCAAGATTGGCGTGGCCGTATCGCCTGCCGACCCACAGCGGGTGTACGCCATCATAGAAGCTGAGCAGGGCGGCGTGTACCGCTCCGACGACCGGGGGGAGTCTTGGCAACTCGTCAACGATCAGCGCGTCACCATTGCCCGGGCTTGGTATTATACCGAAATCGTAGCCGACCCCAGAGACCCGGAGACCGTCTATGTGCTCAATGCCCCCTTACTCAAATCGACAGACGGCGGCAAATCCTTTACCGGCATTGAAAACCCGCATTCCGACCAGCACGCGCTGTGGATCAACCCCGACAATACCGACTTGATGATACTGGGCAACGACGGCGGCGCTACAGTCAGCTTGAACGGGGGCCAAAGCTGGTCCACACAGTACAACCAACCCACCGCCCAGCTCTACCGCATCATGGCCGACAACCGTTTCCCCTATTACCTCTACGCCGGGCAGCAAGACTACGGCACCCTGGCCATACCTAGCCGCACGGCAAATCGTGGCATCAGCAATAAAGACTGGTATCCGGTAGCCGGTGGCGAAAGCGCATTCATCGCCCTTGACCCCGACAACCCGCAGCTGGTGTACGGTGGCAGCTATCAGGGCAATTTATCCGTGTACGATCAGCGTACGCAAATGGAGCGGGATATCATGGCTTACCCCTCATTAGGGCTGGGCAAGCTGCCGCGGGATATGAAGTACCGCTTCAACTGGAACGCCCCGCTCGTCGTGCAACCCCAAAACCCCAACGTCTTGTACCACGGCGCGCAAGTCGTGCTGCGCAGCGAGGACCAAGGCCGGTCTTGGACCCCGATCAGCCCAGACTTGACCCGCAATGAGCCCAGCAAACAAGGCAAAGGCGGCGGGCCCTACACCAACGAAGGTGCCGGCGGGGAGAATTACAACACCATCAGCTACCTTGCTTGCTCCCCCCATCAGGCTGGCACGATATGGGCAGGCACTGACGACGGCAAGGTGCACCTCACCCGTGACGAAGGGAAAAGCTGGACGGACGTCACACCTGCGGCTCTGGGCGAGGCGCTGGTCAACTGCATAGAAGTATCCCCACACGACTCGGCCACGGCTTACTTGGTGGCCCACCGCTATAAATTCAACAACTTTGAGCCCATCGCCTACGTCACCAATGACTACGGCAATAGTTGGACCAAGATCGTGCGCGGCATCCGGGGGCGCGATTTTGTGCGCGTCATCCGCGAAGACCCCGAGCGCAAAGGGCTGCTGTTCGCCGGTACAGAGCACGGCTTGTATATTTCGTTCAACGCGGGCATCGGTTGGCAGCCTTTTCAACTCAACCTGCCCAAATGCCCGATCACGGACCTTAGGGTCAAAGGCCACGACCTGATCGCGGCCACCTCCGGCCGATCGTTTTGGATACTGGACGATATTTCACCGCTGCGGCAGACGCAGGACAAGATGATACAGCGCGTTAACCTCTACAACCCAGCACCAGCGGTACGCTTCTGGGCAGAATCCGCCGAGCATCCCGTTGCTGGCATTGGGGACAACCCGCCCACCGGTGCCCTGCTGTACTACTACCTTCCAGAAACATTGGACAGTTTCCGCCTGAAGCTCGATATTCTCGATGCGCAAGGCCGCCCCATCCGGTCCTACTGCAATCAGCCCGAGCAGGACTCCGTGGAAACCTACGAAGGCGCACCGAAACCCGACCCCATCCTGCCCGCCAAGCGGGGGCTCAACCGCTTTGTCTGGGACTTGAGGCGGGAGCCGATACCAGGTGTGCCCAAAGTGTTTATACTCGGCGCTTATCAAGGCAGTACGGTCCCTCCCGGGGTATATCAACTACAGCTCACAACGCCTTATGGTGTCCTCACCCGAAAGCTGGAGGTCAAGCCAGATCCACGTATCGAGGCGCAGAAGGAAGATTATCACGCCCAACAAGAAATACTGCTGCAAATCGAAGAGGCCGTCCGGGATATCCACCTTTCGGTAAAAAGCATGCGGCAGGTCAAGGCGCAGGTCAAAAGCCTACGGACCAACCTGAAGAAAGCCGACTGCACCAAGGAATTATTGGAAGCTGGCGCTGCTATCGTGGATAGTATCGACGCCTGGGAGCAGCAACTCATTCAGCCCAAGCAGCAAACATTCCAAGACGTCATCAACTACCCCAACCAACTGAGTGCGGAATTGATGAACCTCAAGCAGCGGATCGACGGCCCCCTGCCCATTGTCAATCAAGGGGCGAGGGAACGGCTGCAGGACCTCTTGGCGGACTGGTCGGCCTACAAAGCACAGATGCGTAAAATACTGGAGCAGGACGTCGGCTACTTCAACAAGCTATACCGCACCTACGAGATGCCGGCTATCGTTATCCCGATGGGGGCGGAGTAGACTGGAGTGTGGGATGAAATTAACTGACTACTGATAGGCATCAAATTTCCTACAGCTCAAGTATAGTTTGCTGCTTAGAAGATTAGTTGGTATTTTTACCTATACATTGCGTACGGACAATCCCACGATGCCATGCTATACCGCTGCCTACTCGCTTTGCTTTGCCTGAACGCCGCTCTCCTGCCGGCGCAAACCGCCCCTGAGCTCCTACGCGCCGCCCGGGCAGAAATGGGGCTAGATACCAACACGGCCCTTTTGAAAATTAACCGGGCGCTGGAGTTGGCAGCAGCGGGCAGTGCTACCGCCGACAGTGCCCATTACGCGCTGCAAGCTTACTACAAAGCCGCGCCCGACCACCTGCATGCTTACCCTGAGGTCAGCCGGGCTTACGAAAAGCTCGAAGCCTACTACCGAAATCGTCAGGATACTGCACAGCTGACCAACTTGTACCTGCAGTGGGCAGACTTAGAACAGAAAGTGGACTTGGGGGAAAGCGAAAAGCGGGTCAGCCAAGCGATAGCATTAGCCAAAGCGAACGGAGACTTGAAGAGCCTAGCCGACAGCCATTTCCGGATGGGGGTACTGCAGGGCAGCATGAGGAACGACGAGCTGGTCTTGCAGC
>JAAAOU010000515.1:2500-17918 GCA_009908745.1 Bacteroidota bacterium | reverse complement strand
TTGGGCCAAATATTTTTAGATTGAGCATTTATGGGTTAGCAATTGATGCAAAATAATGAAAATCATGGACAATTGCTGCATCTGGGGATAGCCTGCTTCACCTTGGCGACACTCGACAGGCAGCTCAGCTGGTTTTGTCGAAAAGGGGGAGTTGGTGCGCAACGGTCAGTAAAGAGTGCGGTTACAAGACAGCACTTACTGGATCATGAGCGGGAATCTCGGCCGGACCGGTTGTACAGAGCAACACCCGCCACCACCGCTTCAATCAAAATTATACGGCACCTTTTCCGCCGCCACCCATTCCGCCAGACTTCCCGGAGATTCGTCTCTGGCTGCCGGCGCAGATAGATGTAATCGGGGTCGCGCGCGTAATGGTTGTCACTGCTCCTGACTTCGTAGAACCTGTCTACTCGGCACAGCTAGGTAGAGTCACGCGTCTACACGCTACAACAATACCCAATATTTACAGCCCATTAGCAGACCCTTCACCTTATTCCGTCGAAAAGATTAGCCTCTTACGCGACAAAAGCAGTAGTTTAGACATGTCAATTACGAAACCTAAATACTGTCAACCATTTATGAAAAAGTTCATTTTATTCATCGCTGCCGCTTTGGCTTTTTCAGCCACGCTGAGCGCGCAAATGACCGCCGAGGAAATCATCGATACTTACCTCGAAAACATTGGCGGAAAAGACAACCTGGCCGCCCTCGAAAACATGATGTTCAAGGCACAAACCCAGGCACAGGGTATGCAAATCCCCATTACCATGTACCAAACCGCCGATGGGCAGCAACGCATGGATATGGTCTTCCAAGGCCGTAAAATCACACAGATGGCATTTGATGGCGAAACCGGCTGGTCCACCAACTTCCAAACCGGCCAAGCCGAGAAAATGGATGCCGAGCAGTCCAAACTGATGAAAACCCAAACCGGCGACTTCCCAGACCCTTTCCTCAACTACGAGGAAAAAGGCTATACCGTATCCCTTGAAGGAGAAGAAGAAGTAGAGGGCACCATGACCTACAAAATCAAGCTGACGAAAGACCCGGTCACCGTACAGGGCGAAGAAGTAGAAAACTTCACCTACTACTATTTCGACAAAGATGCGCTTGTCCCTATCATGCAGGAAGACTTCGTCAAAGCCGGCCCAACCAAAGGCCAAGCTAGCCGTACGTATTCCTCCGATTACCAAGAAGTGGGAGACGTCTACATGCCGTTCAGCATCACGCAGAAGATGAACGGGCAGACGATGTTCAGCGTCAAGGTAGACGAGTACAAAGTCAATCAAGAATTGGAAGACGGCTTGTTTGCTTTCCCCGGCGACAGCCAAGAAACCGAAGAAAGCGACAAGTAAACCATAAAGCGTATAACCCTTTCTCACCACCGGCAACCTTAGCCGGTGGTTTTTTAAATCTAATCCAGATATGCGAAGCATCCTATACACCTTCATCGCCTTACTGTGCGTACAAACCATCGGCGCACAAAGCTTGGACGCCGACGGCCTGTTCGGCGATTTACGTGCCCGCCACATCGGCCCTGCCCTGATGAGCGGCAGGGTCACCGACATCACGGGCCATCCTTCCAAATCCAGGATACTGTACGTTGGTGCAGCCGGGGGGGGCGTCTGGCGGACCAACGACGGCGGTATCACGTTTGAGCCGCTTTTTGACGACCACCCACAGTCGATCGGCGCTGTGGCCGTAGACCCGCAGCAGCCCGATCAGGTGCTTTGGGTGGGCACTGGGGAAATCTGGACCCGCAACAGCGTCTCCGTCGGCAAAGGCTTATACAAGAGCACCGACGGCGGGCGCAACTGGAAACTGATGGGGCTGGAGGACTCCGAGCGCATCAGCAGCATTCAAATCAACCCCGAAAACCCTGATGAAATCTATGTAGGCGTACTCGGCGCGCTTTGGGGCGACAGCGAGGTGCGCGGCGTTTACAAAACTACCGACGGCGGGCAGAATTGGAAGAAGATCCTCTACACAGATCCTACTACCGGGTGCTCCGACCTAAGCATGCACCCGGAAGACCCCAATACCCTGTATGCCTCTATGTGGGAATTCCGGCGCACCGCCTGGTCGTTCAACTCTGGCGGCTACAACAGCGCGCTGTACAAAAGCACCGACGGGGGCGAAAACTGGGCCAAAATCCACAATGGCTTCCCCGAGGGTAAGCTGGGCCGCATTGCGGTGGCCATTGCGCCTTCCAACCCTGACATCCTCTACGCCGTGATCGAATCCGAAAAAGACAAGGACAAGGGGCTCTACCGCTCCGACGATGGTGGGCAAAGCTGGGAACAGCTCAACAACGACTTCGAACTGACCGTCCGCCCGTTCTACTTCAGCCGCATCGTAGTGGACCCCACCAATCCCGATAAAGTCTGCAAAGCAGGACTCAGCGGCTCCATCAGCGAAGACGGCGGCAAGACCTTCCGGCAAATCGGCAGCGGCGTCCACGCGGATGTGCACGACTTTTGGTTTGACCCCAACGATTCCGACCATATGTTCCTGGCCTGCGACGGCGGTGTCTACCGTTCTTACGATGGCGGCAATAGCTGGGAAATTTGCAGGGACCTGCCCCTCACGCAATTCTACCACGTCACCGTGGACATGCAGGAGCCTTTTAAAGTATACGGCGGATTGCAGGACAACGGCTCGTGGGTTGGCCCGTCAGCGAGTGTTGGCGGCGTGGAGGCCCGTGACTGGCAGGAAGTAGGCTACGGCGATGGTTTCCGTGTGTACCCCCACCCTAGCGACCCCAATATCTGCTACTCGGAGATGCAGGGCGCACAATATATATGGCGGGTCGACTTGGAAAAGCAACAGTCCAAGACCATCAAGCCCTACCCGGTGGAGGGGGACCCCAAATTGCGCTTCAACTGGAACACCCCGATTACCACCAGCCAATTCGCGCCAGACCGGCTCTACGTCGGCAGCCAGTTCGTCCATCTTTCCAACGATCAAGGTGAAACCTGGACCAAAATCTCGCCAGACTTAACGACCAATGACCCCGCCAAGCAGAACCAAGAGGAAAGCGGCGGCCTGAGCAAGGACAATTCCGGAGCGGAGAACCACTGTACCATTTTCACCATCGCGGAGTCCCCGCTCGACGAGAACTTGCTTTGGGTAGGAACGGACGACGGGCAGGTGCAGCTGACCACGGATGGAGGCCAAAACTGGTCCAACGTCACAGCCAACCTCCCCGATTTGCCGCCCAATACTTGGGTATACCATATTGAGCCCAGCTCCTTTGATCCCGCCGTAGCCTACGCCGTATTCGACGGGCACACCCAAAACGACCGCAGTACCTATGTGTACAAAACCGAAGACAGCGGGCAAAGCTGGCAGTCTATCGCCACGCCTGAGATCGAGGGTTTCGCGCGCAGCATACAGGAAGATTTCGTTAATCCCGGCCTGCTCTACCTCGGCACGGAAATGGGGTTGTACATCACGCTAGATGGCGGGCAAAACTGGACCAAGTTCACCAATAACATGCCGGCAGTGGCGGTCCACCACGTTACCTTGCACCCGCGTGACCACAGTCTTGTCATGGGTACGCACGGGCGGGGCGCCATCATTATCGACGATGTGCGGCCGTTGCGGCAGTATTGGAGCAAGAGGTGCATTTCTTTGAGTCGCCGCCGGTTGTCATCAAGGAACAGCCCAGTTTCGGCGGCTCGGCCTCGTACGGTGAGTTCGTGGGCAGCAACCCCAGTTCGGCGGCCCAGCTTACCTACTTCATGAAGAAGCGCCATATTTTCGGCAAAATGACTATGGAGGTGCTCAATGAAGACGGCGAGCAGGTCGCTTCCCTGACGCCAGGAAAAGCCAAGGGCATCAACATCGTAGAATGGAACTACCGCCTGCGCCGGCCCAAAATCGCTAAGGCCAAGACCCTCTCCTTCGGCGGTTTTTCCACCCCTACCGTACCGCCGGGCGAATACACCGTTCGGCTGACTAAAGGCAAGGAGACCTACGAGCAGCAGATCAAGCTAGTCCCTGACCCCAATTCTGTGCACAGCGCGGAAGAGCGGGCTTTACAGCACGAGACGGTGATGAAGCTGTATGATATGAACGAAGAACTCGCTTACCAAGTGGACCGCATCGAGCAGCTGAAGACCGGTCTGGCCCAAATAGAAACCTCCAACCTGCCCAAAAAACTGCAAGGGCGGCTGAAAGCCTTTGAAGAGCAGCTCGAAGCAACTCGGAAAACCCTCGTCGTCACTACCGGCGATAACTACGTGGCTTCCGCCGAGCCGCAACTGCGGGAAAAAATAGCGGAGCTCTACAGCGAGGTGGCAGGCTATCTGGGCAAACCATCCAACGCTCAGCTCGAAGCCTTAGCGCTACGCCAACGGGAACTCGAAGAGGCCATCGCAGGTATAGACGAGCTGATGCGCCAACTGCCTAAAATCAACAAGCAACTGGAGCAGCAGCAGCAACCAACGCTTGAGTACCGTAGTAAGGAAAACTTTTTGATGGCAGACCGATGATTTGGAGGTGGGAAGTGGGAGGTGGGAAGTGGGAGGTGGGAAGTCGGAAGTGGGAAGCTTGCCCTGAAGGCGAAACGACCGCAGGGAGTGAAGTCCTTTAGGGTGGGAAATCGGAAGTGGGAAATGGGAAGTGGGAAATGGGAAGTGGGAAATGGGAAGTCGGAAATGGGAAATACTTCCGAATTCCACCTTCCGAATTCCAATTTTCCGATCTCCCCCTATCCAATAATCTGCTGTACTTTCTCCTGCAGACGCGGGATTACAGTTTCTTCAAACCACGGGTTGCGGCTCCGCCAGCGGTTATTCAGCGGGGACGGATGCGGCAAGGGCCATTCCTCCGGCAGGTAGCCCTCGTAACCCCGTACTGTTTCGGTGAGGTTGCGCGCGCGGCGCTTGCCAAGGTAATAGCGCTGTGCGTACTGCCCGATATAAATCCGCAGCTGTACCTCGGGCATCATCCGCAGCAGCGGGGCGTGCCACTGCGGGGCGCATTCTGGCCGTGGCGGCAAATCGCCCGTCTTGGCTTTGCCGGGATAGCAGAAGCCCATAGGCAGTATACCGAAGTAAGGCGTATCGTAGAAAGTAGCCTTGTCTACCCCCAGCCAATCCCGCAGGCGTACGCCGCTAGGGTCCAAGTAAGGCGTGCCCGACTCGTGCGCTATACGCCCCGGCGCCTGGCTAATGAGCAAAATACGTACGCCTGGCTCTACCTTGAATATGGGGTTGGGCGGCAGCGGCAAAGCGGGTTCGCAAATGCGGCAGTGGCGGGCGGCGGTGGCAAGCGCTTGGAGCATATAACAGGCTTGATTCTGATTTTCGGACGCTATGCCTAACATCACTCGCCTTCGTCTTGTTATTAGAAAGCAGGAAATATTATTCATCACAAATACGAAAACCACATGAAAGAAGATTGGGTAAAAGTCTTTGAATCCTCAGAAATTTTCAAAACTAAATTGGTCGAAGATGCATTAAAACGCAAAGGCATTGAAAGCCATATTTTGGAAAAACCCGACAGCGCCATCCCTTCCATCGGCACCGCTACACTCTACACCCCTCAGGAAAAAGCGAAACAAGCGATGGACGTGATCAAAGAGATTGATTTCTCCGCTGCGGAAGAATCTGATGAATAATGAAGACTAAAGAAAACTGGAACACACTGACGTCGGAAGAGGAGCGCGTAATCGTGCACAAAGGTACGGAGCGCCCTTTTACCGGCGAGTACGACAAGCACAAACAGCCCGGCGTTTACGTCTGCCGCCGCTGCGAAGCCCCCCTTTACCGCTCGGAAGACAAGTTTGACTCCGGCTGTGGGTGGCCGAGCTTTGACGACGAAATACCGGGTGCCGTGCGCCGGGAGCAAGACGCTGATGGCCGGCGGGTGGAAATCCTCTGTGATAATTGCGGTGGCCACCTCGGCCATGTATTTACCGGAGAGCGGCTGACCGCTAAGAATACCCGCCATTGCGTGAATTCCGTTTCTATGAAGTTTATCCCGCAGGAAGAATGGGCCAAACAACAGGGGTAAGGTACCGCAAGGCGGTCTTCGCCTGTGGCTGTTTTTGGAGTAAAGAGTACTTCTTTGCCAATCAGCCCGGCGTAGTGTGTACGCGCGTCGGCTTTACCGGCGGCCACACCGAACAGCCCAGCTACCGGGAGGTGTGCGGCAAGCAGACGGGGCACACAGAAGCGGTGGAGGTTACGTATGATGCAGAGCAGACAAGCTTTGCAGCGTTGGCCCGCTACTTCTTCGAAATCCATGACCCCACGGTAGACCGCACTGGCAAAGGAGGGCAATACCGTTCTGCGATCTTTTACCAAGATCAAGAACAGCACGATATTGCCCTTTCACTCATACGCCAGCTTCAAAAGCTCGGCTACGAAGTAGCTACGAGGCTAGCGCCCGCCGGTACATTTTGGGAAGCGGAAGAACGGCACCAAAAGTACTGCCAAGCACACGGCCGTCAGCCCCAGCCCAATCGGGTCCGGCGGTTTGAATTACCAGCGGCTTAGCTTGTAGGTGTAGCCTAGGCCAATCATAAAGTAGGCGTCCATACGGCTGCCTCCCCGCCGGAAATACTGCTGCGGCGGCGGATCACTATTGGGGTCCACGCTCGGCAAGCTAGCTTGAGCGGTTGTTACCCCTTTCTCCTCGTAGATGACGCTGTAGTCCACCACTTCTCCACTCACATCATCCAAATAGTCGGTGAAAAGCTTGCGGCCGGTGATCTCAAAGCTGAGCGCGCTGCGCCGGCCGAGTTTAAATTTGATGCCTGCCCCAAACGGAATCGCCAGCTGCGTGCGGCTGTACGGCTCCTCGTAGCCTTCCAGCCCCTGCCCTTCTGTACCCAGCGGCTGCAGTTCGACATCGAAGCCATTGAGCTGGGTGTAGGGATTGAAATGGAAAACCGTCAAGCCACCGAAAAGATAGGGCGTGACGGGCGGCTCATCTCCCAGAAAATTGTCTCGGATCATAAACCACTCCGCCATCAAAGAAGCTTCCATCAAACGGGAATTGAAAGAAAGCTGCCGCTGCGGGTGGGCCGAGCGGGCATCATCCCCTTCGATCCTCGTATAATGGAGACTGAGGCGGGCACCTATGATACCATCACCCCGGTAGCGCAGCATCAGGCCGCCAACCGCATTGGCAAAATTAGCGTAGTGGGGAATTACTTTGGGGGACAAGTCGCCGCTGTACACGCTCGCACCAGCGTACAAGCCGCCCTCCCAAGTCTGAGCATGGCACAAGCTAGTGCCAGCCAGTAGCAGGAGTACTAATACGTTTTTCATAAGTATGTTTGTTAGAACCAAAAAATAGATGTCAGCCGACCTATAGAGCTATAGCCCATTGCCGACAGGCGGGGGGTACCAACAAGGGTGTGCGAATAGTGGTGTGATTAGCAGGATGTTGCTGTAGGAGGAGATAAGTAAAGCGGGGGGATGTTGCTTTGATTGCAATATAAGTATTTTCCCACTAAAATGCCAGTCCTTGTTCGAAACATACCGTAAAAAACCTAAGAACGACCTTTCCTACAACCAATTGCGCCGCCGGAAGTAATAAATCAGTGCCAAGGCAATCAGCAGCATAATTCCCCAAAGGGCGTAGTACCCATAGCGCCATTCCAGCTCGGGCATATGCTGAAAGTTCATGCCATAAATCCCCGCCAGAAAAGTTAAAGGGATAAATATGGTGGAAATAATCGTCAGCACCTGCATGACGCTGTTCATTTTGAAGCTGACTTCCGAGACAAACAAGTCGTACAAGCCGCTGATCAGGTCGCGGTAGCTGTCGATATTTTCCATAACCTGCTCGGTATGGTCATGCAGGTCGCGCACGAATACATCGGTATCCTCAGCCATCAAAGGGCTTTCGCAGCGGGCAAATTCATTGACGGCCTCACGCAGGGGCGATACGACTTTGCGCAGCGTGATGGACTGTAGTTTCAGCAGATGTATCCGTTGTTTGCTGTCGCGGCGGGTTTCGCGCAGGATTTCTACTTCCAACTCATCTAGCAACGTCTCCAGCTGATCGAGCAGTAGGTAGTAATGGTCCACAATATTGTCCGCTAGCGCGTAGGCCAGGTAATCCGCCCCCCGTTTTTTGATCTTGCCATGCCCGGACCGGATGCGCGCCCGCACGCCTGGGAAGAGGTCGGTGCCATTTTCTTGAAAACTGAGGACCACCCCCTCTTTGGCATAGATAGCAACCTGCTCGGTCTCTACCTCTACGGCTTGGGCATTTAACGACAAGCCTTGGAGGAGCAAGAAGAAACTGTCGTCGTATTCTTCAAATTTAGGGCGTTGGCCCGTATCGAGAATGTCTTCTAAAACCAGTGGGTGCAAATTAAACTGCTGCCCAAGGGAGCGGATCAACTCTACGTCGTGCAATCCCCGGATATCGTACCAGCGCACTACGGCCCCTTCGGAAGCACTTGGTATAGCCCCCTGCTCGGTAGCTTCGCGTATCAGCCCTTCGGCACTGTATTCCATGAGCGTCACCTCTATGTGCTCCAGCTTCTTTTCTCCAGTGAATACTAGGCTGCCTGGTGCCAAGCCCGTGTTCTTGCGCTTACGTTTAGAAGGGATTTTCAGTGCTTTGCCGGGGTTGATCTTGGGTACTTTCATTGTATTCAGTCAGTCGCGTAGGCCGCAATATTGCATGATGGCATAAGATAAGCGTTTTACAGCAAACTCCAATAAATGAGGCACTTGCTGAACTTCTGGGAATTACTAGCTTTGTACTGTAAACAAGCGCTGACATTGAGCCGGATAAAAGCATACTTCCCGATAGCGAATTGGCTCCCGAAGTACCGGAAGCAGTATTGGCGGGGCGACCTGCTAGCCGGTTTAACGGTGGGTGTCATGCTGATTCCTCAGGGTATGGCTTACGGCTTGCTAGCCGGCTTGCCTCCCATCTACGGGTTGTATGCCAGTATCGTCCCCCTGCTGTTATACGCTGTTTTTGGTACTTCCCGACAGCTTTCGGTGGGCCCTACGGCCGTTGTAGCCCTTTTGGTGGCAGCCGGTATTCAAGCGATCGGCCGTGACCTGCCTACTGCTACCGTGATCAGCCTCTCTATATCCGCCGCGCTGCTGGCAGGGATTATACAAGTGGCGCTTGGTTTCCTCCGCTTAGGCATTTTAGTCAATTTTTTGGCGTTACCGGTCATCGGCGGCTTCACCTCAGCAGCCGCTTTCATCATTGGTTTCAGCCAGCTCAAGTATTTGCTGGGCATCCCCCTCAAGCGGAATAGTAATGTATTTAGTCTCCTTACGGAAATTGCCCAGCATATTACTCAAACCCATATCGTAACCCTGGCTATCGGGCTTGGTAGTATCGCCCTGCTTTTGCTGCTCAAGCGTTTCGCTAAAGGCATTCCCGGTTCACTTGTAGTGGTGGCGGTAGGTATTGGGCTATCCGCTTGGTTCCAACTGGACAAGCTAGGGGTAGCGATAGTGGGTAATGTACCAGAGGGCCTTCCCCCTTTCGAGTGGCCGGACCTCAGCTTACAGCGCATACGAGAAATCCTTCCCCTGGCGGTGACTGTATGTATCATCAGCTTCATCGAATCGGTGGCTATTGCCAAAACCATAGAGGGCCGGTACGACGACTACCGGGTGGTCCCCAACCAAGAGTTAATCGCGCTTGGATTGTCTAAAATAGGCGGCGCGTTTTTTCAGTCCTTCCCTACCACGGGCAGCTTTACCCGCTCGGCGGTCAATGATGAATCGGGCGGCAAAACCGGCTTGTCCTCTGTGGTCAGTGCCTTAGTCGTTGCGCTGACTCTGCTGTTTCTCACCCCCTTTTTCTACTATCTGCCCAAGGCTATCTTGGCAGCGATCATTGTGGTGGCGGTGATTAACCTAGTGGATTATCGGGAGGCCCAGCGGCTTTGGAATACCGACGGCCGTGATTTCACGAATATGGTGGTGACCTTTGCAGCTACTTTGGTCTTCGGTATTCAAAACGGTATCCTTACCGGCGTACTGCTTTCACTGGGCATCATGATTTACCGGAACGCCCGCCCGCATATCACGGTGCTCGGCCAGTTGCCCGGCTCGCGCCATTACCGGAGCACCAACCGTTTTCCGGAGGCCCGCGACCGGGACGAGATACTTATCTTGCGATTCGACGCCCAGCTGTACTTTGGCAATTCGACCTATTTCCGGGACGAGGTGGAGGCGATTGTCAGAAAACGAGACTCCAAGCCCAAATTGCTCATTTTGGACGCCTCGAGCATTCACGATATCGATTCCAGTGGGGTCAAAGCATTGGAAGAAGTGCTCTGTTTCTTGGAGGAACGCGATATTCGCTTTTACATAAGCGGCGTGATAGGCCCAGTGCGTGATATTTTATTCCGCAATGAATTGATGTCTCGTATTGGCAAACACAATCAGTTTTTGCATATTCAGGATGCCGTAGATTATTACTACAGCCATCCCGATGAAGACACGAGTACTTGGACGGCCGATGCCTTGCAAACCAATGCCAAGGAACGCCGGAGAAAGTGGATATGGCGGCGTATTTGGTGAGCTTTTTTTCATCTCGATAACGAAAATACTTTACATGAAGGGTATTCCATTTTTGACGCTAATAGCTTGTACAGCCGGTATCTTCTGTTCCGTCACCGCACAAACCGACTTTCGTGCAGCAACCATCACGCTCCAAGACGGCAGCCGACTAAGGGGGGAAGTCGATTATCCTTATTGGGAAGAGGGGACCGACCGGGTCCTATTCCGCGAGTCAGCGGGTGTTGGCCGCCGCTTTGTCAATACTGTTGATATCAAGCTGCTGCTGCTACCGGAGGAACCGGAGGAGCGTTTTTACGGCGTTGTGCGGCAACGCTTGGCCTATGGTGTGGATGAAACGGACTGGCCGACCTCAGATACGCTCGCTTTTGTGAAGGACACTATGCTGCTACAGGCGGTTGTGCTAGGGAGCGCTAGCTTATACTACTACGAAACGAAAGATGGTACGCCCCACTACTTCTTGGAATACAACGGGCAGCTGGAAGAACTCGTACAACACCGGTACTTCCGGGTGGGCAAAGACCGCCGGCTACGCAAACGGCATGACAAATACCGGGCGCAACTCCGGGCGGTGATGGCCGACTGCCCAAAGGTGGCCAAACGGCTGGATAATTTTATACTGGACGATGACAACCTCTTCCGGCTTTTCAAACAGTACAACAGCTGCGGCCAAGGGCAAGATATAGATTACTCGCTCCTCCCTTTACGCCCGAGCTGGAGCTTTGGCCCTCTGGCGGGTGTGGGTTTTACGCGCGTCAGCCAGAAGAACCAGCAACTGAACATGCTGAGTACAGGTAGTTGGTTGCCGCGGGTAGGGCTTGGTGCGATACTGCACTTGCCGCAGAGCAACGGCCGATCGGGTTTTATGATCGAGGCGCTGTATGCCCCTTTCGAAACGGAAGACAATATCGATAATATCATGGTAGATGCGGACTACTTGCAGCTCAACCTCGGTATCCGGAAAAGTGGAAATACGCCGGTTTTCGGCAGTGCTTTTGCTGGTTTTTCTTACGCTATGGAAATGGGCAGCCCTACCATCAGCGGTTTGCCGGAGAATGTTTTCTTTGCCAATCAGATTGGAGCATTCGGCGGGTTTGGAGTAGGCGGTGACCGTTTTGAGGTGAGTGTACGTTATGAGATCAATAACCTAGGGCTCATTTTGGGCAGTGCACCGGGCTACTTTGCAAACACCTTAGCCGTTTTGGCACATTACCGGCTGTTCTAGTGGTGGAGGGCAACCGTTATAGTCTGGCCTGGCAACGCAAGATTTTGCTTCGCCTCTACTCCGTGGCCGCTTCGCGTCTATTGTATGGTGTGAATGCTCTGGCCACTGACGATGGATGGCCCGACGAGGAATGTTGGGCTTACAGTGCAGACCGTTAGCGTCTGGGATTAAAACTTCCACTATTTCTGCTTCTCTTCACCAAAAAGCTTCTGCGACTATTGGCGTTGTCATTGTTTGGTAAAACGACAAAAGCCCTGCTGCGTGACGCAACAGGGCTTTGTGCCAAATTATGTTATGCTGGCGGCGACCTACTCTCCCACTTGCGTAGTACCATCGGCGCTGGGGAGCTTAACTTCTCTGTTCGGAATGGTAAAAGGTGAGCCTCCCCGCTGTAACCACCAGCGACTCTTTCGCCCTTGCGGGCTGTTTTTTAAAGACAAGTTATGGAAAGAAAGTCTAGAACCTTTGCGAAGCGCGCCAAAACGCACCCTCTGGTGAAACTCAGCCCGGAAGCTTTCGGGTAATTAGTACTGCTCGGCTCCGCGCATCACTGCGCTTCCACCTGCAGCCTATCTACGTAGTCATCTTCTACGGCCCTCTTGGAATACTCATCTTGGAGCCGGCTTCGCGCTTAGATGCTTTCAGCGCTTATCCGTACCGTACATAGCTACCCAGCAGTGCAGCTGGCGCCACAACTGGTACACTAGAGGTACGTCCAACACGGTCCTCTCGTACTAGTGTCAGCCCTCCTCAATATTCCTGCGCCCGCAACAGATAGGGACCGAACTGTCTTGCGACGTTCTGAACCCAGCTCGCGTGCCACTTTAATGGGCGAACAGCCCAACCCTTGGGACCTTCTCCAGCCCCAGGATGTGACGAGCCGACATCGAGGTGCCAAACCTCCCCGTCGATGTGAGCTCTTGGGGGAGATCAGCCTGTTATCCCCGGAGTACCTTTTATCCTTTGAGCGATGGCCCTTCCATGCGGGACCACCGGATCACTTGAACCTGCTTTCGCACCTGTTCGAGGCGTCCCTCTCTCAGTCAAGCACCCTTCTACTCATATGCTCTGCGCATGATTACCAACCATGCTGAGGGTACCTTTGTAAGCCTCCGTTACGCTTTAGGAGGCGACCACCCCAGTCAAACTACCCACCACGCACTGTCCCCCGAGGGGTTAGGACCAAAGTATAAAAAGGGTGGTATTTCAAGGGCGGCTCCACACGCACTGGCGCGCGCGCTTCAAAGCCTCCCACCTATCCTACACATTTTATACCCTAGCGCAATACGAAGCTGTAGTAAAGGTTCACGGGGTCTTTCCGTCCCGTTGCGGGTAACCGGCATCTTCACCGATACTTCAATTTCACCGAGCTCGTGGCTGAGACAGTGCCCAGATCGTTACACCATTCGTGCAGGTCGGAACTTACCCGACAAGGAATTTCGCTACCTTAGGACCGTTATAGTTACGGCCGCCGTTTACCGGGGCTTCAGTCAGCGCCTTCCCCCGACAGAATCGGGGTAAGCGCCTCCCTTAACCTTCCGGCACCGGGCAGGTGTCAGGCCCTATACTTCGCCTTTCAGCTTGGCAGAGCCCTGTGTTTTTGCTAAACAGTCGCCTGGGCCTTTTCACTGCGGCCCCACCCCCCCTATCCCCCCCGAGGGGGGGACAAAGGGGGGGGAGGGCGCCCCTTCTCCCGAAGTTACGGGGCGATTTTGCCTAGTTCCTTAGCCACGAATCACTCGAGCGCCTTAGGATACTCTCCTCGACTACCTGTGTCGGTTTGCGGTACGGGCTGCTTGGTTCGGCTTTTCTTGGAAGCCGCTTTGTGCTACTATCAGCTCGCCATCGCTGGCTCGCTGTACTATCCCCCGGGGGGTTCAACGCGCTATTCCGTCAGCGCGCGGGCACTCCGCGGCTCCGTCACCTTTTTAGCCCAAGCAGGTACGGGAATATTAACCCGTTTGCCATCGGCTTCGCCTCTCGGCTGCGCCTTAGGGCCCGACTGACCCTGATCTGATTAACATCGATCGAGGAACCCTTAGTCTTGCGGCGACAGGGTCTTTCACCCTGTTTATCGTTACTCATGCCTACATTTTCTTTTCTGCGCGCTCCAGCATGCCTCGCGGCACGCCTTCAAAGCAGGCAGAATGCTCCCCTACCCCGTAAAGCAATATACTCTACGGCCATAGCTTCGGCGGCACGCTT
The DNA here is from genome assembly GCA_009908745.1 of Bacteroidota bacterium. Taxonomy (GTDB): domain Bacteria; phylum Bacteroidota; class Bacteroidia; order Chitinophagales; family Saprospiraceae; genus Phaeodactylibacter. Next base: position 3,965 of record JAAAOU010000515.1, on the reverse strand, counting down.
GATGCCCGATCATCTTCCGCGCGGGAACGCTCGACTAGTGAGCTGTTACGCACTCTTTAAATGAATGGCTGCTTCCAAGCCAACATCCTAGCTGTCATAGCATCCCCACCTCGTTGAGTCAACTTAGCGTACACTTGGGGGCCTTAGCTGATGGTCTGGGTTGTTTCCCTCTTGGCAATGGACCTTCGCACCCACTGCCTCACTGCCAGTGCAGTGTCATGGCATTCGGAGTTCATTAAGGGTTGGTAGGCGGTGAAGCCCCCTAGCCTTTTTGGTAGCTCTACCTCCATGACACTCTCCCTGGCGCTGCACCTAAATGCATTTCGGGGAGTACGAGCTATCTCCAAGTTTGATTAGCCTTTCACCCCTACCCACAGGTCATCCGAACATTTTTCAACATGTACCGGTTCGGGCCTCCATTGGGAGACTATCCCAACTTCACCCTGCCCATGGGTAGATCACATGGTTTCGCGTCTGCCCCGGCTGGCTCGCGCCCTATTCAGACTCGCTTTCGCTGCGCCTCCGGCCCTGAAGGCCTTAAACTCGCTAGCCAGGAGCAACTCGTAGGCTCATTATGCAAAAGGCACGCCGTCACCATTAAGCAGTGCAAGCACGCTTCATGGCTCCGACCGCTTGTAAGCGCACGGTTTCAGGTTCTTTTCACTCCGCTTCTTGCGGTTCTTTTCACCTTTCCCTCACGGTACTGGTCCGCTATCGGTCTCTCAGGAGTATTTAGCCTTGGAGGATGGTCCCCCCATCTTCAGGCAGGATTTCGCGTGTCCCGCCCTACTCGAATAACCGCATTGCCTCTTTCGCTTACGGGGCTTTCACCCTCTGTGGCGCTGCTTTCCAGGCAGCTTCTGCTAAAAACAATACGGCTTTAGGGCTGTTCCCCGTCCGCTCGCCGCTACTAGGGGAATCTCAATTGATTTATTTTCCTCCGGGTACTTAGATGTTTCAGTTCCCCGGGTTAGCGATTGCTCGCCATGGCTTCACCATGGCAGGTTGTCCCATTCGGGCATCTGCGGATCAACAGTTGTTTGCACTTCCCCGCAGCTTTTCGCAGCTTACCGCGCCCTTCGTCGCCTCTGAGAGCCTAGGCATCCGCCGTGCGCCCTGAGTTCGCTTCCGATTGTCACCTTCCGGTGTCCTTTCGGCACTCTTCGCTCGGTTTCACAACCTGCCCAAAAAGGCAGGCTGCCTAAACTTTCTCTCCATGCTTGTCAATGAACTTCATGGGCCGCTCCGTGGATGCCGCCGCGCCGGACGCCTTCGCTAAGGTGGTGGCGTCTTTCTTGGCGGCATGCCAGGCCCAATTGCAGGCACCGCGGCTTCGAACCGCCTGTCGCGCCCCCCAACTGCGGGGCTGTGCCTGTGTGTGCTTCTGATGTCAATAAAAACTGCTGCCGCGGCAGCAGCTTGCCGTGACCGGCTTTGCCTGTGCTTTGCCGGGCGGTGCCCGGCC
>JAAAOU010000210.1 GCA_009908745.1 Bacteroidota bacterium | reverse complement strand
TATTTTGAGCGTCCTTTCTTCCTGCGCAACCCCTGCTATTCGCTTGTGTTCTCAGTTACGGTTGAATTTCCGGTCGGCCCTACCGCGGTGGCCAACAACCGCCAGCAACTCATCCGCTTGATGTACCGCTGGAACCGGGAATTCCCGAACCGACCCCGCCGGCCCCGCCTTCAGTTCCCCTTTGATGTGGAATTGTCGGAAGATGGCTCCGTCGTAACCATGGAAAACTACGCTGACTTGCTGGCCCTGACCCGAGACTGCTGGGAGAACTTCGAGCCTTGCTTCACCATGGACTACCCGGTGAGCATCGCCCTGCCCGACGGCACTACCCAAGAAGCCAATAGCCGGGAGGAAGTACGCGGCATCTTTGATGCCTGGCGGGAAGCCAACGCCCCTTCTGAAGAGAAGCCCGAATTTGTCTTTCCGCTGGAGGTTACCCTGACCGAAGATGGCAGCACCCTGACCGTAGAAGCCCCCGAAGATTTGCGGGAGCTGATTGAGGGCTGCCGCGAATAATTGGATTTATCCGGAGAAAGCTATAATTTTGGAAGGGTGTTGCTGTAATGGCGATGCCCTTTTTTGGGTTGAAAGGTTGGCTGGCTGGATCGCTGGGAGGGTTGGAAGGTTGAAAGGTTGGCTGGCCGGATCGCCCGGGGGGTTGGAAAGTTGGGAAGGTTTACCCTGAAGGCGGAACGACCGAAGGGAGTGGAGTCCTTCAGGGTTGGCTAACCCTACAACTTTTTCACCCGCCGAAGCCCAGAAGGGCGAAGGAGGGCAACCTTCCCAACCTTTCAACCTTATAACTTTTCAACCTTCCTAACCCTACAACTTTTTTTCATCCGCCGTAGCTTCACGCGAAGGCGGGCCAACCTTTCAACTTTACACAAAACATCTACCCTATGAGCACGATCAGATATAATCTCCTCTTGTTCCTCTTCGCCCTCTTGGTACTTGCCTCAGCTTGCCAAGAAGAGGAGCCATTGGACGACACGCCTGATGCAGCAGAGGAACCCACCTTTACCCTTTCGGAGGTCTTCGGCGGGCATATTGACACCGCGCACTTATACCCTTACGCCAGCCAGCCGGTGCCTGCCTACGTCACCCGCGACAATACCGCTGACAACCCGATTACGGATGAAGGGGCGACACTGGGCCGCGTACTGTTTTACGACAAAGCCCTTTCCGTAGACCAGTCCATCTCCTGTGCCAGCTGCCACAAGCAATCACTGGCCTTTGGGGATGACCGGCCGCTCAGCGAAGGGGTGAATGGATTGACCCACCGCCATTCGATGCGTTTGGTGAACGCCCGCTTTGCCAATGAGGATCATTTTTTCTGGGATGAACGGGCGGCCACGCTGGAGGAGCAAAGCACCATGCCAATCCGCGACCATCTGGAAATGGGGTTCAGCGGGCAAGAAGGCAGCCCGGGCTTCGAAGACCTGATCGAACGCCTGGAAAACTTGCCGTACTACCCGACTTTGTTCGATATGGCGTTTGGGGACCCGGCCATTACGGAGGAGCGCATGCAGCTTGCTATCAGCCAGTTTGTTCGCAGCATACAGTCGTTCGACAGCAAGTACGATGCGGGGCGGGCGCAGGTCAACCTTGACATGCCCCCTTTCCCAAACTTCACGCCCCAGGAGAACCACGGCAAACAGCTGTTCCTCACCATGCCCGACCTCAACGCTGAAGGTGTTCGGGTAGGTGGCGGCATAGGCTGTGCGGCTTGCCACGTCCCCCCTACTTTTGACATCAACCCCCACACCCACAACAATGGCTTGACCACGGTAGCCGGCGAGAGCAGAGGCACCGACTTGGACAATACCCGTTCGCCTAGTCTACGCGATTTATTCCACCCCGATGGCAGCCTGAATGGCCCGATGATGCACGACGGCAACTTTCCTACTTTCCAGTCCGTACTCGACCACTACAACAATATGACACTGAAGGTCAATCCCAACCTCGACTTACGACTGACGCGGAATGGCACCCCCCAGCGGCTGCAGATTACGGACGAGGAGCGGGCAGCGGTAGAAGCTTTCATGAAAACGCTGAGTGGCATTGAGCTGTATACGGCAGAGCAGTGGAGTGATCCTTTTTTGAGGTAATTATTAGACTTAATGCGTCGGGGATCATTGCAGGGTTAAAATGGCTCTTTCCTGCCCACACTGTGCCTTTTTTCAGTCACTTAGCTCAGGCTAAGCACCTAAAAAAAGCCTTCGCGTGGTTGAAAATAGCTCATTTTTCCCACTACACTGACCCGACGCATCAAGTCTATTCATCGGGGCGCAGGTCAAACCGCTTCTGCATCTCCTGCAACAGCGGGTTAGTCTCGCGCATTTCCAGGTATTTCTCCTTGCTGCTCATCAGGCGCTTGGGCTTGGGTGGCGGCTCTGGCCCTTTGGTTTTATCCACATGCAAGGACATCAGCAGCTTGGGGGCGGTGAGCTTTTCGCGCAGAAAATCCATTAGGCCATCCTCTTGGCGGATCGTGTTTTCTGCCAAGTTGGAACTCACCTCCACGTGCAATTCTTCTTCTGATTTTAGCGAAAGCTCGGCGTTGCGCATGATCACTTTGACGGACTCTTGATCGCATTGCGCGATGTAGGCTTCCCAGGCTTCATTTACCTGTTGCAGTGTGAGCGGGTCGGCAGATTCGGTGGTGGTTTGTGTTTCTTCTTCCTCTTTGATTTCCGCCATGAGCGCGTTGACGTCCATTTTGCCAAACTGATGCTTGCTTTTACGGACGGGCTTGGGTTGTGCGACGGGCTTCTCGTCGGGCGTGGGTGGCGCTTCTACTGGCTCTGGCGCGGGGTCTTCGGGAGTAGCTTTATCCTCGGCAGCGGGCGCCTCTACGGGCGATTGCACAGGCTGTGGAGCTACTTCCTCTTTGGGGCGCGGCTGCGGCGGGGCTACGCTTTCGTCAGCCGTTTTTTTTTCAGGGTCAGCGGCGGGCAAAATGCCGTCGGCGAGCTGGAAAGCCCGGTTGATATAGGTCATTTTGATCAAAGCCATCTCTACGTGCAAGCGCTTGTTGCGGGCAAGCCGGTAGCCCAGGTCGCACTCATTGGCCAAGTTTAAGGCAGTAAGCAAGAGCTGCGCGGGCATTTGCTGGGCCTGCTGCTGGTAGCGCTCTTTCAACTTGCCGCTGACCTCCATAAGGTCGAGGGTAGCAGGGTCTTTGCACACTAGGATATTGCGCAGGTGTTCGGCTAGCCCATTGATGAAAA
>JAAAOU010000465.1 GCA_009908745.1 Bacteroidota bacterium | reverse complement strand
CTGTCCGCCCGGCAAGCGGCGCACCCGCAGCGTGAAGCCCGTCAGCCGCTCGTAGCGCCCGCCGCGCTGTACGATGGGGGCGAAAGCGAGCTTGCCGTAGTAGCCCTCCCGCTGCCGGCTGATGCTTGTCTCGAATTCAAGATTGCCGCTGACGCCCTCGGGTGGATTTTCCCAATCAAAAGAAGCGTAGTTTGCCTTTACGACTTCCACTTGCAGCTTGCCCGGGCCGTCCACCCGGAAGCGGCGCACCACGTAGGGCAGGCCCGGGATAGCCGACCCCGCTACCGCCCCCTCGAAGGGCCAGTAGTCTACCGAGGCCTTGCCGTCAAAGAATGTCGTTGGTGCATCGGCCCACTGTAGCTCGTCCGACAGGGTAATGGCTTGCCCGGACAAGACAGTGCAGCCGGCTAACAGCGTGGCTAAAAAGAGGAGATGTTTTTTCATAATAGAAGAATTGGTATTAACTGGATGCTCAACATAGCGAAAACGTTCGAAGCCCCATGGTATTGTAAGGTTAAGACACCGCTGGTTGTCGGCTCAAGTCACTACTGCAAGTAACAAACAAACCGTCGTTTTGCTGACCAAAACCCGCAGCTTTGTCTATATACGACGTTTCCGTTTTCTGTCACTTTCGTACCGAATCGGTGAAAAAACAAGTGTTTGCCGAACCCAGTATCATAAAATTCGGTATGTTGTGGTATATCGCCCAGCTCTGTTCGTACGTTATCATTACCACCGAATGGGCTGTCCACTTTAGTGGAAATCAAATACCGCGGCGAAGAGGTTCAGATTTCAAATCATTCCTACTACGGTAGATGTTGGATTATGGGCTTTCCGGGAGCTAGAAAACTACACCGCTATGACCAAACGTTTATGTGCCATTCTCTGCTTTATTTGCTCGCTGTACGTCACGGCTACAGCGCAAGACCCCGTCTTTAGCCAGTTTTACGCTGCGCCCCTGCAGCTCAACCCTGCTTTTGCAGGCACGACGCTAGCCCCGCGCGTCACGGCCAATTACCGCAGTCAGTGGACGAGCTACGAAGGGGGCTATCAGACGTATTCGGTGGCTTACGAGCAATCGGTCGAACAGCTCAACAGCGGTTTTGGGGTGGTCGTCATGGGCGACGACGCGGGAAACGGCATTTACAATACCAACCGTTTTGCCGGGGTGTACAGCTACCGGGTACGCCTCAATGACCGGGCGACCCTCCGTTTTGGTATGGAGGCGGGCATGATACAGACGTCGTTGAACTGGGACGAGCTGGTATTCCTCGACCAGATTGACCCGCTGAACGGCCCCAATGGCGACCTCCCTTCGGAAGAGCAGCGCCCCGGCAACCTCAACAACACGGTGCTTGATATCGGAGCGGGCTTGCTTGCCCACAGCGACAAGGCCTACCTCGGTTTTTCTATCAAGCACCTCAACAGCCCGGACCGCAGCCTGCTCGACATCAACAACAACCTCGGGGTCGGCTTGCCCCCCCGCATGAGCTTGCACGGCGGCCTGCAATTCCCGTTGGTGAAGGGCAATAATCAACGAGACGCGGCGTTTGTATCTCCAAACTTTCTGCTTGTAAAGCAAGGAGAATTTGCACAAGTGAATGGTGGTGCGTACTTTAGCTTCGGGAATTTTTTCAGCGGGGCTTGGTACCGGCATACGTTTAACAACGCCGACGCCGCCATCGCGCTTGTCGGGCTGCGACAGGGCGTTTTTCGCCTAGGTTACAGCTTCGATTTCACCCTAAATGCTTTGGGTTTACCCCGCACTGGCGGCACGCACGAGTTGTCGCTGACCGTCAACTTCGACGACAGCCGCGAAGCGAAACGCCGTCGGCGGAAAGCCCAGTATAATGACTGTTTTAAGATGTTTAACTAGCTTGGAATAGCTGGTATTTGAAGGAAAAGTGGCTCGCCACTCATTATCAAAACTTGTACGGAATCTCCAATAGCCTCGACGCCCGGACGGCCGTTGAGGTGGCAACTGTAGGCTGTACCAACAGAACGCATGCGATTTCTTCGGCTACTGTTAATGTTTTGCCGATTTAAGCGCGGGGTTTCACTATGCCGACAGAATTTGTTAATTTTCCGCCCCAAAAAAATCCCCCGCGCGGGGAAGGGCTGAGGCTAACAGGTTCTGAAGGGGTTCAGCCAAGAAAACATTAATGATTTAGCTACATAATTGGTCGATTCTCAAAAACAAATTCCTACTAATGAAAAATCTGTTGAAGATTGGTGCTTTCCTCTTCGGTGCGGCACTCGTACTTAGCTCTTGTGGCAGCAACGAGCGTTCGGCAACGACAGGCTGGAAGTACAATGACACAAAATGGGGAGGCTTCGAAAAGCTGGACTACGAAGGGCAGACCGCCGGCCCTAATTTGGTATTAATTGAAGGAGGTACCTTTACGATGGGCCTCACCGAGCAGGACGTTACCTACGACTGGAACAACGTCCCCCGCCGCGTGACCGTCTCCTCCTTTTATATGGACGAGACAGAGGTCTCCAACATCAACTACCGGGAGTACCTCTATTGGATTCAGCGCGTGTTCGGGGAGTCTTACCCCGAAGTCTACCGCAACGCTCTGCCGGATACCTTGGTTTGGCGCGAAGAACTCTCTTACAATGAGCCCTTCGTAGAAACTTATTTCCGCCACCCGTCTTATGACAATTACCCTGTGGTAGGGGTGAGCTGGGTACAAGCCAACGAGTTTTGCAAGTGGCGTACGGACCGGGTGAACGAGATGATCCTCGTAGAAAAAGGGGTCCTCAATCTCAATACCGAGCAAAAAGACGAAGACAACTTTAACACCGACTCCTACTTGGTAGGGCAATACCAAGGTGATGTGCGCAAGAACCTCAAGGACCTGCGCACCGGTGGCGAGCGCCCCGTCCGCTTCGAGGATGGTATTTTATTGCCGGATTACCGCCTGCCAACGGAAGCAGAATGGGAATATGCCGCCCTCGCACTACAGGGCAACCAAACTTCCGAAAAAGACGAGCGCATTTCCGACCGCCGCTTTTACCCTTGGGACGGCAACACCGTTCGCTATCAGAAGCGCGACAAGTACCAAGGTCAACTGCTGGCTAACTTCAAGCGGGGCAAAGGGGACTACATGGGTATGGCTGGCAACTTGAACGACGATGCCCATATTCCGGCTCCGGTCCGTTCTTTCATGCCCAACGACTTTGGCCTGTACAACATGGCGGGCAACGTTAACGAGTGGGTGCTTGACCTCTACCGCCCGATGACGTCCACTACCCTGCAGGATGCGGAAAACCATGACCTCAACCCGTACCGGGGTGGTGAGTTCAAGGAACTAGAACTGGACGAAGACGGCAACCCCATAGAAAAAGACAGCCTTGGCCGCCTGCAGTACCGCTACGTCACGGATGAAGAAGCTGCTACCCGCGACAACTACAAGACAGGAAAAGTATACAACTACCTCGATGGTGACAAGCAATCCCAAGCATTTTATGATACGGGTGAGCACACCTTGATCTCTGATAAGACGCGGGTATATAAGGGCGGTTCCTGGGCGGACCGTGCCTTCTGGCTTTCTCCGGGAGCCCGCCGCTTCCTTGATGAAGAGAAGTCTTCCCGTACGATTGGCTTCCGCTGTGCGATGACGCGCACCGGTGCACCGAGTGGCAACGAGGACAAAGGGGGCCATCAATTCGACGTTAAGCGTAAACGAGGCAGCAGAAGATACTAAGAGCATGGCGCACGGGCTTGGTTTTATACCTTCCTTGTTCTATCTTAGTATCATTCAAATCATACTGTAAGCAAACTGAAAGCCTCCATTACAGCAATGCCTGTAGTGGAGGCTTTCTTGATTCAACCAAGCATTGGATATGAGTATACCAGAACTCTACGCTATCTACCTCAAACACCCCCATGTCACTATCGATTCTCGCAAAGTACCAAAGGGCGGATTGTTCTTTGCACTAAAAGGGGAACGAGTCGATGGCAATGCTTTTGCCCAGGATGCTGTAGACCAAGGGGCTGCCTACGCGATTGTAGACGCCCCCGATTTGCCAGACCATGCGCATTTCATCAAGGTCGAATCGGTACTGCAGACTTTACAGGACCTGGCCCGCCACCACCGCCGGCAATTTGATATTCCGGTAGTCGGTATTACCGGCAGCAACGGGAAAACCACGACCAAGGAACTCGTGGCCGAAGTTCTGGGTAGGGCTCACCGGTTGCACTTCACGCCGGGCAACTACAACAACCATATCGGTGTGCCGCTCACGCTATTGGCGATGCCAGCCGATACAGCAATTGCCGTCATCGAAATGGGGGCTAATGCTCAAAAGGAGATCGACATGCTGAGCCGTATTGCTGAACCCAGCCACGGGTTGATCACCAATATCGGCAAGGCCCACCTTGAGGGCTTTGGGGGTATAGAGGGCGTGAAAAAAGGCAAATCGGAACTCTACCGCTTTCTTGCCGAGATCGGAGGCACGGTATTCATCAACCTGGAAGAGCCTTTTTTGCTACACTTAGCCGCCCCTTGCAAAGACCAAGTGCACTACCGGCGCAGTAAGGGTAGGCCGGAAACTCCATTCGAAGTACAACTGTTGCGGGAACAGCCGTTCGTCTCGGTTGCTTTCCAAGACACCGAAACGGGGCAGACCGTCCACGCAGACAGCCACCTCATCGGGCTTTACAACTTCCACAATATTAGTACTGCTGTGGCACTCGGCCAGTACTTTTCCGTGCCGGCCCATCAGATCAAAGCCGCCATAGAGCATTATCTGCCGGCGAACATGCGTACTCAAATCCTGAAACACGGCAGCAACACCATTTTGCAGGATGCCTACAACGCCAACCCTACTAGCATGGCCAATGCCATTCGCGCTTTCCGAAATATGAAGGCCCAAAAGCGGATGCTTATCTTGGGAGACATGCTAGAGCTAGGAGCCGACAGCACCGAAGAGCACCGGGCTATTGTGGAACTGGCAGCGTCCTTGGCATTCGATGATATAGTGCTGGTCGGCAAAGAGTTTGAACGGGTAGCCCGCGAGCGGCAACTGCTACACTTCACGGATGTAGAAGCCCTTAAAGTATGGTTTCAGTCGGCTGATATCGCCAACACGCATATCTTGATCAAAGGGTCTAGAGGCATACAACTGGAACGGGTGTTAGAAGTAGAAGAATAATCATATCAGCTTTCGCAGTTCAAACACCTTGCGTAGGCGCTTGCCGTCCCGTTTGACAACGATGCGGATACGCTTGCCCTCACGCTTTCGCAAACGGCGGTTGATCCCTTCCAAGGTCAAAAAAGCGGCCGGCATCCAATTGATGCGGATAATCCGGTCTCCTGGTTTAAACCCTGCCTCACCGGCGGGGCTATCATCCACCACGCTGTAAATATAGAACTCATTAAGCGTAGGCCCCGAGGCAACCAGCAGCAAACCGCTACGGTCGTACTCGAATTCATCGTTGTAATGCCGGTTGGGCGACAAATAGACTTCTTCGCGGATGTAGTCGATGATGAGCGTGAAGCGGCTCAGTACCAAATTGCCGATGATGCCGTTTCGCTGATCGACCAGCAAGGAGTCTCGGTTGGGCAAGCCGGAGCGGTCTTGGAAGCTCGTGACAACTTCTCGGAAAGCAAAAGGCGGAAGCCGCAGCTCTTTGACCCGCCCTTTGTAACCGACCAGAAAGCCGCCTAGGCCGTGCCCTAAATTGCTGGGTACTACTTGTTCTGGCATTTCCAGCGCCGGACCGGAGCTGACGTCGATAAGCAGGGGCAGCGCAGCGCCCGTATCGAGCAAAAACCGGAGTGTTTTCTCCCCCCCAGTTTTAAAAACCGTTTTTGCTTCTATATAAGGTTTGCTGCGCTCGATGTCAACCGAAAAGCTTGTGAACCCCTTTGGCGGCTCAAACCCGCCGGGTGGTATCAGCGTGATGACCTGCCGCTGGTAGTTGATGCGCACCACGTACCGGCGGAAGAAGTCCGCTCCCAGTATGCCCTGTACTTCCATGCCGATGTAATCCGAAAAGCGCAAGTAGTCTTCCTCCAAAACCAGTATGGGCCGGTTACGGACTAACATGGGGCCAACCTTCATAGAGATGCTCGGGGCTAAATAAGCATAAATTTCCGTAGTCATGTCCGCCCCCAGCAGCGTAAAACGCCGTTGGTAGTTGACCTGCAGCAGGTCGGTAATAGCCCGTTGCGCCAAAATGGTGTGCTCGGCTCCCGTATCGAAAATGAAATTGAGTTGAAAAATACCATTCAGAACGACGGGCACCACGATGAAACCATTGACGTACTCAAAGCGGATATCCACCCGCTGGCCATCGGAAAAGGGCATTTGCGCCGAGGCCGTGCTGGCTATGAAAAAGCTGCAAAGCAGAAAAACGAGCCGCATATGTCTCATCGCCGAGTGATTTAAAATATAAAGAAATGGAGCAGCATATCACTGAATGTAAGCGTTTATGCAATATCCCAAAAAGCGTTAACGCTAATTTAACTTCCTAATTTAATTTGGTATATTGCACGCTAATAAAAAACCGTTCGTTGTTTTTTGTTTTTTATTGCATATTTAGGACTTTTACAAATTAGTTAGTGTAGCTTAGACACAATTGTGGCAAGCATCAATAATCCCATCTAAAATAGAAAGCAAACTGTACTTCAGCGTTGACAAAATTAACGGCTAATACCGTTATACAGCGAATAAAACGAAATCCCTTCGGGGACCGCTTGGTGAGTGGTTAATCACATGAATCCGAAACCGGGCAGTTTTACTAACTAAACCAAAAGTAGTGTATGAAACTTGAATTCAACTCACTGGCAAGGGGAGGTCTGCTCCTCCTAGCTGTGTTGCTGTGCAACTTTGCCATTGCGCAGCAGAAAATTACAGGCACAGTCACGGATGCCGAAAGCGGCGAGCCGCTTATCGGCGCCAACATCTTAGTGGAAGGCACTTCCACGGGTACAATTACGGATTTTGACGGCAACTACACCCTGAACGTTTCAGAAGGTGCTGAAAACCTGGTCTTTTCCTACACCGGCTATTCTTCGCAAACTATTGCGATCAGCGGCCGTTCGGAAATCAACATCGCTTTGTCCGCTGGTCAACAGCTGGATGAGGTGGTTGTTGTCGGCTACGGTTCTCAGAAGGAGAAGGAGATTACCTCCGCCGTAACTTCTGTAGGTGCCGAGGATTTCAACCAAGGCCCGATCACCGACCCTGCGCAGCTGCTACAGGGCAAAGTAGCGGGCCTGCAGGTGTACAACCGGGGTGGTGACCCCAACGGAGAAAGCATCATCCGTCTGCGGGGTATTTCCACGGTGGGTGCCAACACGGAGCCACTCGTAGTGGTAGATGGTATCATTGGTGCTTCCCTCGACAACGTAGACCCGAATGACATCGAGAACGTCACGGTACTGAAGGACGGCTCCGCTGCCGCTATCTACGGTTCCCGTGGTTCTTCTGGTGTAATTCTGGTGACCACGCGCACGGGTAGCCAAAACGAAGGCGTAGAGTTTTCTTACAACGGCCAAACAGGGGTGTCTACCGCTTTCAACAGCGTAGATGTCATGAGCCCGCAGGAGTTTAGAGATGCTGGCGGTACCGACTTGGGCACATCCACCGTATGGGCCGATGAAGTGACCCGCGCGGGTATCAACAACGTACACAGCCTGGCTGCCTCCGGTGGTTCCGGCAACACCAGCTACCGTATCTCCGGAAACTACCGTAATATTGACGGTATTCTGGACAACTCCGGGTTTGAGCAGTTCAACGCGCGTGTGAACTTGTCTACCAAGGCATTCAACGACCGCTTGAGCATCGACTTCAACTCCTCGTTTACCAACCGGAACTCGCAGTTTGGCTTCAACGAAGCGCTGCGTTACTCCGTGATCTACAACCCTACTGCGCCAGTCTTGGGAGAAAACGCTCCTTTTGATTTCAACAGCGCGCAGTATGGCGGTTACTTCGAGACCCTGGGTCTTTTTGACAGCTTCAACCCGGTATCCATCATCGAGCAAAACCGGAACGAAGGCAAGCGTACGGAAGTGACCTACGGCGGTCTGTTGGGCTACAACATCACCGACAACCTCTCGATCAACGGCCGTATCGCACAGCAGAAGACCACTTTCTCCAGCGAGCAGTACTACCCCACGACATCGCTGTTCCGGGGTAACGCAATCAGCCCCACCCGCAAAGGCCGGGCGGACATCTACGACGAAATCACGAGCTTCCAGCTGTACGAAGGCTACGCTACGTACATCAACAGCTTTGGCAAGTCTGACTTGCGCGTGACTGCCGGTTACTCTTTCCAGCAGAACAACTTCGAGTCTACTTATTTCCAACTAGGTGACTTCCCGGATGACTCCAAAGACTTCAGCAACTTGCTGGAAACGTCTCAAGACCTGCAAAATGCTGGTTTCATACAGGCGAACAGCGACGAATCCCCGAATGAGCGTATCATTGCCTTCTTCGGCCGCGCGAACTTGACGATCGACAATGCCATCTTCCTGAATGCTTCTGTACGCCGCGAAGGCTCTACTAAGCTCGGTGAAGACAACCGCTGGGGTATATTCCCGGCCTTCGGTGTTGGTGTAGACGTGAGCCGCTACGTTGACCTCGGCGGCGTCGACCTCTTGAAGATTCGGGCTGGCTACGGGGTGACGGGCTCATTGCCCGCCCAAAATGGCTTGTCCCAGCAGGGGCGTGTGATCGTAAACGATGCTGATGGTAGCGTTTCCACGGAAATCACCCGTGCGGCTAACCCCGATCTCAAGTGGGAGGAAAAAGCAGAAACCAACCTGGGTATCGAATTGGCGATGAACCGTTTTACCGCTACCTTGGACGTGTACAACCGCGATATTTCTGACTTTATCCTCGAGCGCGAAGTGCCGGTGCCTGAATTCCCAGTAGACCGCCGCTTCGAAAACGCAGGCCGGCTCAACACACAGGGTGCTGAACTTACCCTCGGCTACGATGTAGTGAGAAATACTAAGGTACGCTGGAACACTGGTCTAGTACTGAGTACTTACCGGACAGTACTGGAAGAATACGTCATCCCACAGGAACTCCGGGCTAACCTCGGTGCCCCCGGCCAGAACGGTACGAATATGATCCGTATCGCGGAAGGCGAAGAGATTGGCCAGATTTGGGCCCCTGCCTTTGACGGTGTAGCCGAAGATGGATCGGCAACCTTTGTCGACCTCAACGGTGACGGCACCATTAAAGCCGGGCAAGGTGTCTCCTTGGATGAAGACGCTGACTTCCGCGTAGCCGGTAACGGCATCCCGGACCTAGAGTTTGGCTGGACGAACCAAGCTACGATTGGCCAGTGGTCTATCAATGCTTTCTTCCGCGGTGCCATCGGCCACAGCCTGGTAAATACTTTCCGCGCGTTTTACGAGCCCCGCATTGCTTCGCAGTCTTCTTACAACTTTGTAAATACCGAGTTGGCGATTCCGGAGCTCTCCACTGCTCAGTTCAGCGACCTGTATGTGGAAGAAGCTGACTTCTTCAAGCTAGACAACTTGACCATTTCTAGAACCTTCAACTTTGGTAACGAGAAGGCCATTCGCGGCATGACTTTGTCGCTTACTGGTCAAAACCTGTTTATCATCACCAACTATACGGGCACTGACCCTGAACCATCTCTGGTCGATTATGGTTCATCTGACAATGGTGGTGAAGTTGATTTCTCCAATCCAGATGTGCTCAGCCCGGGTATCGACCGCCGCTACAGCTATTTTGCTTCGCGAACTTTCACCTTCGGGCTTAATCTCAATTTTTAAACTTAACAAAAGAAGAAGTTATGTGTAACAAACTTTTCAAATACACTACCATCTTCAGTATGATCCTCCTCGCAGGAGCATGCACCGACTTGGAGGAAGACCTCGTCGGGGACATAACTGAAGACATCACGGTAGAGGGTATCACCATTGATGATGAAACCGGAGGTGGTGGTCCGCTCACAGCACTATACGCTGAGCTGCGCAACTCCGGTACCGCCAACCATAGCCTCTACTATTCCATTCAGGAGATTACCACGGATGAGCAATTCATCGGTGCGAAAGGGGGGGACTGGTTTGACGGCGGTGACTTGATCCGCCTGCACCGACACACCTATACGTCTAACCACCCGTTCATTAGCGGTACTTGGGTAGCGACCTACAATGCTATCGCTACCGCTAACGACAATATTGCGAGCGGCAACTTGACAGCAGCAGAAGAAGCGCAAGCACGCGGTGTGCGTGCTTACTTCTACTGGCGCCTGCTCGACTGCTTCGGCCGGGTGAAAATCGCTACGGATATCGACCCAGACCCCCCGCAAGCCTCCCGTGAAGAAGTATTCAACTTCGTCGAAAGCGAACTGCTTGATATTCTAGGTATCACGGAAGTCAGTGCAAACATGGACCTGAGCAGCAGCTTGCTGGAAGACGGCGGCTCTGCTTATATACTGAACCGCTACGGCGCTATGGGCTTGTTGGCCAAGCTGTACCTGAACGCCGAAGTTTACACCGGCACGCCCCGCTGGGAAGAGGCTGAATTGGCAGCTTCCTACGTCATCGACAGTGGCGTATACCAGCTGTGCGGCGAAGGCTGCTCTGTGAAGAACTTGGGCAAGCGCCCCGATGTCGATAAAGACCCGGAAGAACTGGTAGGCTATGCTGCTGTCTTTGCCCCGAACAACGAAGGCAATCCGGAGCATATTTTCTCTGTCCGCTACGACGAGGTGAATGGTGCGGGTATGAACTTCGGCCAGATGAACCTGCACTACTCCAGCCAATTTACTTACAACTTCCAGGATCAGCCTTGGAATGGCTACGCTACCCTCGAGGAGTTCTACAACTCCTACGAAGACGGCGACCTGCGTAAGGAAGCTAGTTTCTTGGTTGGCCCGCAGCTGGACTTCTCCGGCTCTGCGCTGCTGGATTTTGCAGCGGACGACGATGACCTACAGGTGAACTATACGCCTGAGATCAATGAATTGACCCCCAACTCCATCCGTCAAGCTGGTGCGCGTGCCGCTAAGTTTAGCTACAAGCAACTGGGCCGTCCGGAAATGGACAACGACTTCCCCATTGTCCGCCTGGGTGAAATGTACCTAGTCCGCGGTGAGGCGAAAGCCCGTCAGGCAGGCGACTGGACTGCCGCTGAGGATGACGTAAACGTGCTCCGCGCCCGTGCTGGTGTCGAAGAGTACAATGGTACGCTTGACGCCGACGAGTTCCTCGCCGAGCGTGGCCGCGAAATGTTCGTGGAAACTGCTCGCCGTACCGACCTCATCCGCTTTGGCCGCTATAACGACCCATGGTGGGAGAAGCCGGCTTCTCAGCCTTTCGTGAATATTTTCCCGATTCCGCAGGGCCAGCTCAACACCGACCCCGATTTGACGCAAAACCCAGGGTACTAATTTTAATGGTACCTTTGTAAGGTAAGGTTATCCCGAACGCTCTCGACTGAGTGTTCGGGATACTTTTTTTACACCGCACAATTTGGTACTATGCTGATGATGAGATGTTCAACACTTTTCCCACTGACGAAAGCCAACTCCGCCGAGCTTGCCGGGCGCTTCTTGCTTTTGCTGATGGTACTGGGCTGTGCAGCCTGTGGGGAGGAACCCGCCCCTCTATTCACCGTTCTCGACTCCACCACTACCGGGGTGGCTTTTTCCAATGACCTCTACTATACCGAAGACTATAACCCTTACACCTACCGCAATTTTTACAACGGCGGCGGCGTAGCCCTTGGCGACATCAACAACGATGGGTGGGTAGACATTTACTTCTCTGGCAATCTGGTCCCCAATAAACTGTACCTCAACAAAGGCAATATGACCTTTGAGGACATTACCGAGCAAGCCGGCGTCGCCTGCAAAGGGGTCTGGTCTTCCGGCGTCAACTTCGTAGATATTAATGGAGACGGCCTGCTTGACCTCTACGTCTGCAAAGCCGGCAAACCCGGCGGCCCCAACCGCCACAACGAATTATTCATCAATCAGGGCGACCTCACTTTCACCGAGGAATCAAAAGACTACGGCTTGGACATCACCGGCCTGTCGATACAGTCCGCCTTCTTCGACTACGACCGGGATGGCGACTTGGACTGTTACCTGCTCAACAACTCCCTGCGCTCCGTCGGCGGCTTTGACATGAAAGAAGGCCTGCGGGACGAATATGACCCTGAGGGCAACAAGCTATTAGAAAACCGCAACGGCCGCTTTGTCGACGTTACCCGCGAAGCCGGCATCTACTCCAGCAGTATCGGTTATGGCCTGGGTATCACCTTGGCCGACTTCAATCAAGATGGCTGGCCGGATATCTTCTTATCCAATGACTTTTTCGAAAAGGACTACCTTTATTTTAATAACCAAGACGGCACCTTCACCGAACAGGTAGACAGCAGCTTCACCTCCCTCTCTATGGGCTCTATGGGCGCCGATGCCTGCGACCTCGACAACGACTTGCTGCCCGAGATCTTCGTGACGGAAATGCTGCCCCGCGCCATCGACCGCAAGAAGACCAAAACGGTATACGAAGACTGGGACAAGTACCAACTGGCCGTGCGCAAAGGCTACCACCATCAGTTCGCCCGCAATGTGCTGCACAAAAACCTGGATGGCACCCAGTTTGTAGAACTCGGCAGGCTAGCCGGGGCCGAAAGCACCGACTGGAGCTGGGCCGCCTTAATTCAAGACTACGACGCGGATGGCCTGCGCGATATTTTTGTCAGCAACGGTATCCGTTCCGACCTGCTGGACAAGGACTACCTCAACTACATGGCCAATGAGACCCGCGTACAAGCCATGATCGCCGAAGACGAACAAGTGCTCAAAAAGCTGATTGACATCATGCCTTCCTCACCGGTACGCAATGCAATCTTCCAAAACCAAGGCAACCTGCGCTTTCAGTACCGCTCGCCGGAGTGGGGCATGGACGAACCCACCTTCAGCAACGGCAGTGCCTACGGTGACCTGGACAACGACGGCGACCTCGATCTGGTGGTGAACAACATCGACCAAGCTGCCACGATCTACCGCAACAACTCCACGCCTGAAAACACCAACCGCCTTTCCCTGCAACTGACCTACCAAGGCAACAACCAGCAAGCCATCGGCGCAAAGGTGCTGCTCGTAGCGGATAGCCTTAGGAGCTTGTTTGAATACTACCCGGCAAAGGGGTTTCAGAGCTGCTCCGCCGTACCCGTTTTCTTTGGCTTGGGCACACACCAACGAGTAGACAGCCTGATCGTCGTCTGGCCAAACGGGGAAACAAGTGTAAAAACCGATTTGCCCCCTAACCAAGAATACCATATCCGCTACGCGGACAGCCAGCCCACCGCTGATTGGGCACCTCCGTTATGGCAACCTCCTGCAAAGCAAATGCGCAGGACGTCCTCCCCCTTCGATTTCACCCACGAGGAGGTTGACCTCAACCTCTTTAACCGCGAACGCATGCTGCTTTCCATGCCGGGCGGACAGGGGCCGGCTCTTGCCGTAGCAGACATCAACGGCGACGGGCGAGACGACTTATTCGTTGGCGGCGGCAAAAACCAAGAATCCAGGCTTTACCGCTCAGGAGCAGATGGCTATACCGCTCAGCTATACTTTACCGACAGCCGCCGCTCGGAGGTAACCGCGGCCCGCTTCTTCGACAGTGATCAGGATGGTGACCTCGACTTGTATGTAGCGCACGGTGGCAAGGCCTTCTCCATCTATTCGCCCGAGCTGCACGATGCCCTATATCTCAACGACGGCCAGGGCCAGTTCAGCCGGGCCGCCGAAGCTTTCGATTTCCCCTACCCCCTTTCTACCGGCGATGTGGCCGTACTCGATTTTGATCAAGACGGTTTGCTGGATGTGGCCGTAGGCGAAGCCATGAAAACCCATGTGTACGGCCTGCCTGGCAATTGCCAGCTGTGGCGCAATACCGGCAACAATCACTTTGAGTTGGCCGAAAACGAAGCCCTGAGTGAGCTCGGCATGATCAACGCGGTCAGCAGCACTGATCTGGAAGGCGACGGATGGCCGGACCTGGTGCTAGCTGGAGCGTATATGCCTATCACCGTACTGCACAACGACGAAGGCGTGTTCCGAGTGGAGCAACTCGACGGCACAGAAGGCTGGTGGTATGCGCTAGAATCGGCCGACCTAGACGGCGACGGCGATCAGGATATAGTGGCTGGCAATGTGGGTGAAAATAATTTCTTCCGCGAAGGGCTGACGGTATTCCTAGCCGACTTTGACCAAAATGGCACGCTGGAGCAAATTGCCTGCCAAGCGACCGAAGAGGGGCATTTCCCCGTACACGAAATCGACAACCTCTACAAGCAAATGCCGATGCTGAAGAAAAAGCACCGCCGCTATAAGGATTTTGCGCAAGCCCCACTCGAAGAACTGGTACCCACTAGCGCGATGGACAGTGCGCGGCAATTACAGCTCCGCGAAGTACGCAGTGCGGTACTCTGGAACGAATCCGGCACCCTCAAACTGCAGCCTCTGCCGCGCCAAGCCCAGTACAGCAGCGTTCACGCCCTTAACTTACATGACTATAACCAAGACGGGCTGCCAGACCTGCTCCTAGGGGGCAATGACTACCGCTATAAACCACAGTTTGGCCGTCAGGACGCCGGAACAGGCTGCTTGTGCTTTACGCAAAAACGAGCGAAAGGCGTTAACTTTGCAAGCTGCCGGCCGCTCAACTGGAAAGGGCAGGTCCGGAGTATCAAAACAATGGATCAGAATCAAATCATAGTAGGGATCAACGATGGAAAAATTCAGCGGTATGAACACGATTAAGCGGTGGAGCTGCTTTGGCTTGCTTGTACTTTGCCTGATGGGCTGCAAATCGGAGTACCAGCAGTATGTGGATCGAGAATTAAGCTCTGGTGTTCAGCACGACAGCTTGATTTTTGACATGCGTATTGGGCAGACAAGGAAAGACTTTTACAGCATCTGCTGGAACCTGAACAAGCAAAAGCTGATCACCAACGGCACCGGCAGTAACGCCCGTTTCATCATGGACCAAGACAGCTTGGGTGACGACTCCGAAGCTAAAGAGATGCTCTTCTATGGCATCTTCGACGACCAAGACACCATGCGGGGCATGAGAATGACCTATTCTTACCTCACTTGGGCCCCTTGGAACCGGGACAAATATTCAGATACCCTACTGAACCGGCTTAAAAAGCAGTACCTTGAGGGGTATCCCGGCAACGACTTTATACAGCTCGATGTGGAGGTGGAGGGGAAAAGCTACCCTGCTCTGGTCAAAATTGACGGCAACCGGCAGATTCTCATGTACCCGAAAGGGAAAAAAGATGTCCTCGTCCGTATTGAAGACTTACACTATAAGCTCGACAAACAATGAAAGCACATTCCATTCTATGCCTACTGGCCCTTTTCTCTTTGCTAGCCTGCCAAAATGAACGTTCGTCAGACAGCAAGCCTGCCGGGCCGTTGTTCAACCTCAGGGACAACGCTGCCATCGGCATCGACTTCAGCAACGACCTCAGCTACACCAAAGCATTCAACGTCTACAAATACCGCAACTTCTACAACGGCGGCGGGGTAGCCATCGGGGATGTAAACAACGACGGGCGGGTTGACCTCTACCTCACTGCCAACCAAAAGCCCAACCGCCTTTTTATCAACAAGGGGGACTGGCAGTTTGAGGATGTGACGGAGCAAGCGGGCGTAGGCGGCGAAAGAGCCTGGTCCACCGGCGTCAGCATGGTAGATATCAACGGGGACGGCCTGCTCGATATTTACGTTTGCAATTCCGGCGACGTCAAAGGGGACAACAAGGAAAACGAGCTCTTCATCAACCAAGGCGGCCTCCGTTTTGAAGAACGGGCTGCCGAGTACAACCTCAACGACAAAGGCTTCTCCACCCACGCTAGCTTTTTCGACTACGACAAGGATGGCGACCTGGACGTCTACATTCTCAATAACTCCTTCCAAGCTATCGGCAGCTTCAACCTGCGCAAAAACGAACGGCCGAAACGCGATGCTCTAGGCGGTGACAAGCTCATGCGCAACGACGGCGGGCAGTTCGTGGACGTCAGCGAAGAGGCCGGTATCTACGGCAGCGTTATCGGCTTCGGCCTGGGCGTGACCATAGGGGATGTCAACAACGACAACTGGGAGGACATCTTCGTTTCCAATGACTTCTTCGAACGCGACTACCTCTACATCAACCAGCAGGACGGTACTTTCAAAGAAGACCTGACCAACCAGATCAAATCCATCAGTGGGGCCTCGATGGGCGCAGATATGGCCGATATCAACAACGACGGCCATCAGGATATTTTCGTTACCGAAATGCTGCCCTCCGATTATCAGCGGCTGAAGTCCGTGACTACTTTCGAAGATTGGGATAAGTACCAGTACAATGTGTCGAACGATTACCACCATCAGTTCACCCGCAACGTGCTCCACCTAAACCGCGGCGATAGCGCGTTCAGCGAAATCGGCAGGCTGGCCGGCGTGGAAGCCTCAGACTGGAGCTGGGGCGCACTTTTCTTCGACATGGACAACGACGGTTACGAAGACCTTTTCATTGCCAACGGCATCTACAAAGACCTTACCGACCAGGATTACCTGCAGTACATCGCCAACGAATCGGTCATACAAGCCATCATCACCGAAGAGGGCGTGGATTATAAAGAACTGATCGATATCATCCCTTCCAACAAGGTGCCCAACCACGCCTTCAAAAACACCGGCAACCTCCAATTTCGGGAATACGAAGAAAGCGGCCTGCAAACCCCTAGCTTCTCCAACGGCGCGGCCTACGGCGACTTGGACAACGACGGCGACCTCGATCTGGTGGTCAACAACGTCAATATGCCCTGCTTCGTCTACGAAAACACCGGGCCCACAGGCAATTACCTCAAAGTGAAGCTGCGTGGGCAGGGTGCCAACACTTATGCCATCGGCAGCAAGCTGAAAATCAAGGAGGGCGACCGCAAGTGGGTCGTCGAAAACCAGCCCACCCGCGGATTTCAGTCGAGCATGGACCCGGCATTGGTCGTCGGGCTGGGAGATGCGGATGAAGTGGAGGTGGAAGTCGTCTGGCCCAACGGCAAAGTCACACAGCTAGGCCAAGTCGCCACCAATCAAACCTTGACGGTAAAAGCCTCCGAAGCCGCAACCGTGGATCAATCCGTGGACATCCGCCATACGCCGCCGCTCTTCCGCCCCGTCAGCGGAAAGTTGGCCTACCGCCACGAGGAAAACCGCTACATCGACTTCAACCGCGAACGGCTCGTCTACCACGGCCACAGCGATGAAGGCCCGCGGGTAGCCACCGGGGACATTAACCAAGACGGGCAGATCGACATGGTCGTACCGGGGCCTAAAAATAAGCCTGTCATGCTTTTATGGGGTAACGAGCAAGGCGGTTTCGACCAACAACCGCTCGAAGGCGTTGCTGCGGAAGCCGAACATGTGGCAGCTCACCTTTTTGACGCGGATGGGGATGGCGACTTAGACCTCTACTTGGCAAGCGGGGGCGTGGAAATCACCGAATACTCCGCCTTGCTGCACGACCAAATCCTGTTCAACGATGGCAACGGGCAGTTCACGCGTAGCGAGCAGGTATTCCCGAATGAGCAGAAAATGAGTACCCTCGCTGTAGCCTCCGCGGATATGGATGGCGATGGCGACCTCGACCTCTTTGTAGGCGAAAGAATCAAAGTTGGAAAGTACGGGGCCAAATGCTCGGGCTTTATCTTAGAAAACGATGGGGCTGGCAACTTCCAGGACGTCACCGCGGACTACTACCCGGGGCTGTCTGAAATCGGGATGATCACCCGCGCCGCCTGGAGCGACCTGAACGGCGACCAAAAGCCCGACTTGATCATCGCCGGCGAATTCATGGACGTACAGCTGCTGCTCAACGACGGCCAAAAGCTCAGCCGCACCGACTTGCCGTTCCCCGCCGCCGGCCTGTGGAGCGGCCTGGAGATAGCGGATGTGAACAGCGACGGACAGCCCGACATCATCCTCGGCAACCTAGGCACCAA
>JAAAOU010000060.1 GCA_009908745.1 Bacteroidota bacterium | reverse complement strand
CCGAAAGCCGCAGCGTAGCGGTTTTCGCCCCGGGCTTCCACTTGGCTCGTCAGGTTCAGGTCGTAGCGGTCGAGCTGCGATTTTTTGGTAATCAGGTTGATGACGCCCCCCAGCGCATCCGTACCGTAGCTGACTGACATCGGGCCTTCCACGATCTCCACCCGCTCAATGTTGTTGAGGTTGAGCTGGCTGAGGTCGATATTGCCATCCTGCCGGCCGATCACCGGCACGCCGTCCACCATAATCTTGACATTCTGCCCGTCGATGCCCAGCAGGCTCATGCTGCTGCCCAATACCATATCTTGCCGGATGCGGATGTTGGCTTCCTGCTGCAGCAGCTGTTCCAAATTGGTAGCGCCCCGCTGCTCGATCACCTCCTCCCGTATGGCGATCACATCGTGCACCGCATTGCGGCTGTCAGTGGGCGCGTACTGCGCCGTGACAATCACATCCTGCAATTCCAGCGCCCAAAGCGAGGAATCAGGCGGGGGCGACGGTTGGCTATGCAGCGGGGTGCGGCTACCAATCGTAATGAAGAAACAACAAACAAAAAATATCGTCCTCATGTGGTTTTGTAAATTAATTCGCAATGGCTTTACCATTAAAATCCAGATACGCGCAAAAGAAGATGGCAATCCCTGTAACGGTGAACCGGCTTTGTGACGATGCTCCGCATGTCAAGATCGAGCGATTCGTAGAACTTTTCTACTCGGGGAGTATACACTAAACGGTCTTTACGGAAACGCTAATGTAACTGACCCATTGACGGTCAACCTCTGCGATCTTCGCGTGAGACACACATTTTTAAACAGTCTATCCACTCGGCGCAGCTTGGTAGCGCCCCACCTTTGCATACCCGCCGGTAAAACGGTAGACCCAACATCGGGGATGTCCCATCTTTGTAAAAAACCCCAACAGCACCTTTGTATGTCCCGAAAGCGCAACAACAAGGCTGACTTCGGAGAAGTCTAACCTTTGTAACCCCTACGAAACAACGGGAGCCCGACATCGGAGATGTCGCACCTTAGCCCAGGCCAAAGGAAACACAACTGGTATATCCCTGCCGAAACCAGGATATCCGAACTCCTGTAAAGCCCAAGCACCGCGCCAGCTCTCCAGCCCTATTAGGCATAAGCCAAATTCAATTCGTCAATAATTTTGCGCCAGCTCTCCAGCTCCGGAATACCCGGCTTGCGCTTGCCAAAGAGGTACACGATGAGCTCACCCTGTGCATCGTACACTTCCAGGCCCGTCACGATGCCGTCCTTGGTCGGCTTTTTCACCACCCAAGTCTCCGCAATGCCCTCCAGGTTGAGGTGCAGGTTGAAGTCCGGGTCCATCACATTGAACCACTGCTCCATCGGAAAGAGCTTCTTCACCGGGCCGGTATGGATTTGGATACAGCCCGGGCTATTCACAAACACCATGATCGGCACTTCGCGCTCCGCCGCCGCTTCCACCACCTTGACCACCGCCTCGTTCGGCACTTTTTGCGTAAAGCCTTCCGGCGCCAGGCGCAGGGCCTGTGTGCGTTGCAGCTCGTACTTTTTCAGCAGGGGGAAGAAATCGTGTGTATCCTGCAGCTTCCGCCATTCCTCCTGAAAGGCAGGCACGTCAATTTCCGCATCCGGGATCACTGTAGGTGCTGCTTTCGGGCTGTGGTCCACGGTGGCAGGCGTACTTTGGTCTTCCGCCCGGTACTTGTTTACCAATGCATCGTAGGCGGCTTTGTCCGACTTGTTGGTCAGGTAAATTTTGTGGACCGCCTCTCCGCGGGTATTGAAAAACTGCAGGCTGTGCAGCACCCGGTTGCGGCTTGGCACTTCCACGGCGTAGCCGTATTCCCATTCCCACATGAACAGGCGCAGGTCAATGTCCGGGTTGACCGCTAGCCCTACTTTCCCATCGTGCACGAAGGAGACGTTATGGTACACCCCTTTGCGCTCGTGTACAGCGTATTCATTGCGCGTAAGCGCCATCACATGCCCGAGGCTTTCTACTTCCTGCAAAAGGCTTTGCCAGCCGCCGCTCAGGCGCGTCGCTGTGCTGCCCAGTTGCAGCTCCAGCAGCTCCATTTCGCTTACGCCCAGTGCTTCCGCCGCATTGCGGATACGCAGCTTGGGCTGTTCTTGTTTTAGCGCGTCGTAGCGCGCTTGCAGTTCCGTATTGACGTTGTTGTTTTTCATGGTATAGCTGTTTCTTCATTTTGAAAAAGGTCCACTGCCGTCGGGCAGGTAAGAATATGCGGGTGCGCCTCGCCGGGCGGGTGCACCACCCGGGCTTTGACGCCAAAACCCTGTGCAATCAGCTCCGGCGTAAGCACGGTTTCGGGCGGCCCGCTTTTCAGCAAATGCCCGCCGCGCAGCAAGACGATCCGGTCCGCGTACTGCATGGCCAGATTGAGGTCGTGCAGGATCGTGAGAATCCCAATGCCGGCTAGATTTGCCAGCTTTCGCAAAAGGCTAAGCAATTGCTGCTTCTGCGCAATGTCTTGGCTGGCGGTCGGCTCGTCGAGCAGCAAGAAGCGTTCTTCCGAAGGCTGCTCACGGTACACCTGCGCCAGCACCCGCGCCAATTGCGCCCGCTGCTGTTCTCCGCCGGAAAGCGTACAAATGTCCCGCGCTTCGTAACCGCTTAGCCCCACCTGCCGCAGGCAACGCCGGGCAATCTGCCGGATACGCCCGCTGGCCTCCTGCCCCTGATACGGATAGCGACCCATTTCCACCA
Organism: Bacteroidota bacterium; assembly: GCA_009908745.1. Classification (GTDB taxonomy): domain Bacteria; phylum Bacteroidota; class Bacteroidia; order Chitinophagales; family Saprospiraceae; genus Phaeodactylibacter. Next base: position 508 of record JAAAOU010000060.1, on the reverse strand, counting down.
AATCCAGCACCGGCATGGAAAACGGCAGTTGTACCGATTGGCTGAGCACGCCCCGTAACTTTGCCAGGCCGGCAGCCGGCCAATGTGCTAGCGCCTGCCCGTTGAGGCTCACGCTTCCTTCTTCCGGAGCTATTTCCCCCGCCACCGCTTTCAGCAGCGTGGATTTCCCGGCTCCATTAGCACCGATGATGGCCACCAATTCGCCGGCACGTACCTTGACGCCTGCTTTGCGCAGAATCCAGCGGCCCGACTTCCGTACGCCGATGTGGTTCGCTTCAATCATAAGCTGCGTTTGGTTTTGAGCAATAGCCAGATAAAAAATGGGGCACCGAGCAAAGCCGTCAGTATGCCAATCGGCAATTCCGCCGGCGCAATCAGGGTGCGGGCAGCGGTATCCGCCCAGACCATCAGCAAGCCACCGAGCAATGCCGAGCCGAGCAGCAAACTGCGGTGCCGCGGCCCCTGTATCAGCCGCACCAGGTGGGGGACGACCAGCGCCACAAAGGCA
>JAAAOU010000032.1 GCA_009908745.1 Bacteroidota bacterium | reverse complement strand
GTCTTTCCCAAAACGACCTAAATTCCTCCCGGGCCTGATGAACTTACCGCCCAGCGGGAAACTCGGCGGTAAGAGCAGCCCGCTTTAGGCCGGTCTTTCCCAAAACGGCCTAAATTCCTCCCGGGCCTGATGAACTTACCGCCCAGCGGGAAACTCGGCGGTAAGAGCAGCCCGCTTTAGGCCGGTCCCTATTGCAAGTACGTTCAAAATTCACTATTATTGTACGTACAAAACAAGCGTATGGATACTAAATTAACGTTGAAACTAGACGAAGCGGTTATTGCCCGCGCTAAGCGTTTTGCCAAAGCCCATCATACCAGTGTGAGCAAAATGGTAGAACGCTACTTAGACCAAATTACCAAGCAAGAAGAAAAGGGGGCCGAAAAACTGACGCCCTTAGTTCAAAGCTTGTACGGCATCGCTCATTTGCCGGAAAGCGGTGATACCAAACAAGGTTATTATGAGCATTTGTTAGAGAAACACAGCCCCGAGCATGCCGACTAAAGTTTTTGTAGATACCAATATCATAGTCGACTTCTTGATGAAGCGGGAACCCTTCGATAAACCCGCTGCGCTATTATTCGACAAGGCGCATAGAGGAGGTATCGAAGCATTTGTCCCTGCTACCGTGTTTCCTTTTGTTTTCTATCTATTGTCAAAGTCTCTAAACTCAAAAGCATTGGCTTGGGAGGCAGTTGCACGCTTTCGGCAGCTGGTCATCGTGTTACCTGTGGACCGCCAAGCTATAGACCTTGCCTTAGCGTCCAATTTCAAAGACTTAGAAGATGCGGTTCAATATCAAGTTGCCAAATCCAATGCCGCGGACTTCTTTATCACTCGAAACCTCAAAGATTTCAAAAAATCAGATATTCCAGTGTTGACTGCTGAAAGCTTCATGCAACAGTTTGCTGATTAGAAATTCAACTTACCGCCCAGTGGTAAACTCGGCGCTAAGGGCAACCCGCTCTACCAAACCACCACCCGAGCCGATGCTTCTCTCTCGCCCTGCTGCAAGCGCAGCACATACAGTCCAGCATTCAGACCATTCGGCAGCGTCAATTCAAACTTAGCGGATAGTGCAGTAGGTTGCCAGGTGTGCACCAATTGTCCGGTAGTAGCGTAGAGATTGGCTCGCAGTGGCTGAGTATTATCCGCGCCCGGCCATTCTACCTGCAGGCGATCGCGGGCAGGCTGCGGGAAGACACGCAGGGCGTTGCGCGTAGCAACTTCATGGGTAGAAGTAGGCGTCAGGCAATCCAGGTCAACAGGGGCAAGCTGCTGATTCGCGGCGCAGTCTGCATCTGCGGCTTCGAAGACGAAGAGGCCTTCCTGCATGTCGGTCACCAAGATATTGCCGGAAGATAGGAAGGGGTAAACGCCCCAAGCGCCCTTGTAGCTTGTCCCGTTAGGCTCTTCGGAGGTATCGTAGTAAAGGACTTTCTCGGGATTAGCGGGGTCGGAAATATCGTAGACCATCAAGCCATCGTAATAGTAAGGTACGTAGAGGTAATCGCAGGCCACCACCTGATTGTGCGGGATGCTGTTGGGATTGGGCACCTCTGCGTTGAAGGTAGTGCGCACGTCCGGCTCGCAGGGGTTCGCCACTTCAATGGCTTTGATGTCATAGCCGTGGTTTTCGTCGCCCATGTAGTAGTACTGCGCGTCGTCGGTCAGCCAGCCGGAGTGGTTGTAGCCGCGGGCGGGGTAGTCCGTCAGCGTGCTGATGGTATTCGGATTGTCGGGGTCGGAGAAATCGACGATGGCAAAGCCGTCCGTGCCGCAATTGAGAAAGGCGATGTCGTTGCGTACATAACCATCGTGCACATGGCCGGCAAACAGGCCACCAAAGTTGTTATACTCACCCAGCGGCTGCGGATTGAGCGGCTCGCTGATGTCGTAGAGGCGCATAGCGGAGTAGCCCAGGCTGCCGCCGTTGAGGGCAAAGGCGTAGAGTTTGGCCGTAGCGGTGTCTACAAAAATATTGTGGGCGGTGCGGATTTCGGCATTAGTGTCGTAGGGCACCAAGACCGTATCCGGCAACTGGCTGATGTCCATGATTTGCAGGGTACTCGGCCCTTCGTCGCAGACTGCGTAGAGGTAATCCCCGAAGTCGTGGTAATCGCGGTGGATAATCGCCCCACCCTGCGCCGCGCCGGGCACAAACTGCACTTGCTTCGGTGCTTCAGGCTCGGTCACATCAATAAAGTGGGTGCCCGCAGTGGAGCCTACGACGGCGAATTCCCGGCTGTTGACGGCTACGCCCCAGACTTCGTTGTAGATATTGTCGTACCAGGCGGAGCCGACAAGCGTGGAGTCGCTCCACTGGCCGAGCAGGTAGGCTTCTTCTTGGGCGGAGAGGCTGCCGAAGCAGATCAGGCAGCAAACGATTAACCAGTTGACTTTCATTATTGTGAGGTTTTTTCAATGTGTAGGGGGCAAAGAACGCGAATCTTGTGCTTTTAAGAGGGGTATTGGCTGGCTAAAAGCTGCGGTGGGATGACATTTCATAGGGTTAGCCCCTGACGAAGCAAAGCTTATCAGGGTCTTGCGGACACTAATTATACCAATACGCTAGGCAGGCGCGGCGTAAGGTTAGCCACCAAGGGCACGAAGGGACACGAAGACCGTTTTGGCTATGCCAAAACCCGCACACGGCACGCTCGCATTCGTGCCCGCAGGGCTCCGACAAGCGCAGCTTCTTCAGGGGCGACACAATACGCTAGGCAGGCGCTACGTAAGGTTAGCCACGAATTACACGAAGGGACACGAAGACCGTTTTGGCTATGCCAAAACCCGCACACGGCACGCTCGCATTCGTGTACATTCGTGTCATTCGTGGCTACAAAACCGGGCGCTGTGCCGCTTTCAGCTCCAATAGTATGGGAACACTGATCTGACTGATCGCAATGATTCACCTGATCTTGGCACCCACTCCGTGGCTGCGCTAGGCTGACGTGCTTGCCGTGCAGACCGCAGCGTCTGCACCGATCAGTACAATCCCCCCAATCAGTTCCATCAATGTTCCTATACCCCGGGCGGCTAAAGCCGCCGGTACTGCATGCCCCATCCACCGCGTAGCGAGGGGCATTTAGGACCCTGACAGGTTTTGCTTCTTCAATAACTTACGCTGGCAAACGCGGCGTAAAATTAGCCACCAAGGGCACGAAGGGACACGAAGGCCGTTTTGGCTGCGCCAAAACCTACACACGACACGCTTGCATTCGTGCCCGCAGGGCTCCGACAAGCGCAGCTTCTT
>JAAAOU010000242.1 GCA_009908745.1 Bacteroidota bacterium | reverse complement strand
TCTGGCCGTGGCCTACGCCGACGAAGGCATTGAACTGCGGGAAGGCGGCATTACTTTGCCGATCATGGTGCTGAATCCGGAAGAAGCGGTATTCGACAGCCTGCTGCGCTACCAGCTAGAACCCGAAATCTACAGCCCGCGCCTGCTCCGGCAGTTTGGGCAGTTCACCCGGCATGCCCCTGGCGAAGTGCCTATCCATTTGAAAGTGGACACGGGTATGCGGCGATTGGGCTTCATGGAGGGGCAAATGGATGAACTCCTGCATTTGTTGCGGTCCTACCCGCAGCTACGCGTGCGCACGGTGTTTTCTCATCTGGCGGCCAGCGATATGCCGGGCGAGGACGATTTCACCAGTCAGCAGGTGGCGCAATTCCAAGGCTTTTGCGAGCGGCTGGAGCAAGAGTTGCCGCATCCTTTTATCCGCCATATCCTCAACTCCAGCGGCATCACCCGCTTTCCGCAGTACCAGATGGACATGGTGCGGCTGGGGATTGGGGCGTACGGGATCGACCCTTCACCGGCCATGCAAGAGCAGTTGCAGACGGTTTTTACCCTGCGGGCCAGAATCTCTCAAATCAAGACGCTGGCGGAGGGGGAGACCATAGGCTACAGCCGGGCTGGTCGCTTGCCTGGTCCAGGGCGTACCGCCACGGTCAGCATCGGTTACGCAGACGGGCTGCCGCGCATCGTCAGCAATGGCCGCTACGCCTTGCAGATTCGCGGGCAACGCGCGCCTATCGTCGGTACGGTGTGCATGGATATGTGCATGGTGGATGTCACCCATATCCCGGAAGCTGCTGAGGGGGATGAGGTGCTGGTATTTGGCCCCGGCTTGGAGGTGCGGGAGCTGGCCGAGGCGATGGAGACCATCCCGTATGAAGTTTTTACTTCGGTATCCCCACGGGTGAGGCGTGTCTATACGGATGGATGAGGCGGTGGGCGTAGTTGCGATTTGTCCCTGCCTCCTGCGGCCTGCACACAACGCCAATAATATTGCAACCTCGCTTTCGTTTTTTGCGTAAGCTAAGCGACCGCTTGTTTGGAGGTCATAATTTGCTAATTTTGCGGTGTTTTGGCACCGCCAGCCAATGTTGTAAAATTCATAAACCGCATAATACATCAAACATGAGCATGGTTAAGCGCTTATTTCTTTTCATGGCCATCGCCTTCTGCCTGCCCGCCGTGGCATTAGCGCAGCAAGAAGAAGACCCCGTATTGTTCACCGTGGAGGACACGCCCGTGCATGTATCGGAGTTCACTTACATTTATTCCAAGACGAACGGCAAGCGCACTTCTTTTTCCCGCGCTTCACTGGAAGAGTACCTCGACCTTTATGTCAAGTTCAAGTTGAAGGTGCAAAAGGCCAAAGAGATGCAGTTGGACACCATACCGCAGCTCAAGACCGAGTTGGAAGGCTACCGCCGGCAGTTAGCGGATTCTTACCTGATCGACAAGGAGGTAACGGACAAACTGATCCGGGAAGCCTACGAGCATGCCAAGCAAGACGTCGACATCAGCCACATCCTCATCGGTGTCAAGAAAGGTGCGCCGGCCGAGCTGGAAATGGAGGCTTTCCAGAAAGCCCAAGACCTTAAGCAGCAATTAGAAAGCGGTGCGGACTTTTCTGAATTGGCGCGGGCGGAATCAGACGACCGTTCCGCTAAGAATAACGGCGGCCGCATCGGCTACGTGACGGCACTATTCCCGAAAGGGTTCTATGAGTTGGAGAAAGCGGCCTACAGCAGCCCGGTGGGCGAGTTGCAAGGCCCTATCCGCACAGACGCTGGTTACCACCTGCTGATGGTGCACGACCGCCGCCCGGCACGCGGGGAAGTCGAGGCAGCCCACATCCTGCTACGTACTGGGGAAGACAAGGACGACGCAGCTGTGAAAGCCCGTATCGACAGCGTCTATCAGGCGTTGGAGCAAGGCGCTGATTTTGAAGCGATGGCCCGCGAGCTTTCTGAGGATAGCCGCTCGGCCGCTAAGGGGGGCTACATCGGCTTCTTCGGTATCAACACCTACTCTTCCGACTTCGAGGAGGCGGTATTTGCTCTGGAAGCGGACAGCACCTACACTGAGCCGGTCAAGACGAGCGTCGGCTGGCACATCATCCGCCGGATTTCCCGCCGGGGCATACAACCTTACAACATCGAAAAGGGTCGTTTGGAAAACGAAGTGAAAAAGGACCCGCGCTTCGAGCAGGCCAAGCAGGCGATGGTCGACCGCATCAAAGAAGACGCAGGCTTGAAAGAATACAAGGAAGTGTTGGATGGCTTCGCGCAGACGCTGACCGACACCTTCCTGACCTTCCGCTGGAAAGCGCCTGAGGACAAGTCAGAAGCGCTGCTGCTGGAGTTTGGCGAAGACTACCCGATGACACTGGGCGATTTCACGGATTACCTCGGCCGGGCTTCCCGCAAGCGTATCCGCATGGGGCGCAGCAAGGACCTGAACGAAGCGGTACAAGAGCTCTACGCGGATTTTGTCAACGAGACGGCCATGCGCTACGAAGAGAAGCAGCTGGAAAAGAAGTACCCGGACTTCCGCGCGCTGATGCGGGAATACGAAGAGGGCATCCTGCTGTTTGAAGCGACCAAGCGCCTGGTATGGGACAAAGCCGCGCAAGACACGGTAGGCTTGAAGGAGTTCTACGAAGACGTAAAGGGCAAGTACCGCTGGCGGGAGCGCGCTGAGACGAGTATCTACCGGGTGGACGAAAAGATGAAGGATCAAATCGACGAGTTCCGTTCCTACATCAAGTCGCACACTCCTGAGGAAGTGCTGGCCAAGTACAACCCGGAAGAGGGCTTGCCGCTGGTACGCCATGAGTCCAAGACGTTGCAGAAAAAGCTGTACCCGGAATTCAAGCAGATGAAATGGAAAGAAGGGGCGCTTTCGCAAACGGAGTTCGTGCCGCGCCCTAAGGTGTACAAGATCGTGAAGATTGAGGAGCTGCTGAAGCCGCGCATCAAGACCTTGGAAGAAGCCCGCGGCTACGTGGTGGCGGATTACCAGGACTATCTGGAAGACCAATGGGTGGAATCCCTGCGGGAAGCGTACGAGGTGGAGATTGACCGCGACGTATTCGAAGATTTGATCAAAGAGGAAGAGTAGGGCGCCTTGTGCGTGTCAGCTGCTCTGCATAAATAATTCTATCATGCCTATCAGGCTGTATGTGGTGCTGTTCATTTTGGCGGCAATCGGCTTCGGCTGTTCATCGGGTTCGGGCGAAGGGGAGGCAGAGGATCAGTTGTTGGCGAAAGTCCACAACAAAACCCTCTATATCTCCGAGCTGGACGGGATGTTCCCGGAAGGGACGAGCGCCGAGGATTCTGCCTTTATCATCGATGTGTTCACCAAACGGTGGATTCGCGATGCTGTGGTGTTGCACGAGGCCGAGCAGAATATCCCTAGTGATTTGAATATCGATAAGCTGGTCCGGGATTACCGGGCCTCGCTCATCCGCCACAACTACGAAAAAATACTCGTAGAAGAACTGCTCGAAAGTGAAGTCAGCGAAGAGGACCTCGTGGCTTTCTACGAGCAAAACAAGCAGCAGTACCAACTGGAAACCCCCATTGTGCGTTGTTACTTCGTGAAAGTGCCGACGCCCGTGCCGGAATCAGATCGCCTGCGGAAGTTGTGGAACAGTGACACGCCAGAGGACTTTCAGGCCCTGCTGGATTACTGCAACGAGCACGCGGAGACGCACCTGCTCTCCGAACAGGACTGGTACAAGGTAGAAGACATCGCGATGGAACTGCCAAAAGGCACCGTGACGGTAGACAATATCAGCGAAGGCTTGGAATTTAGCCGCAAAGGGGAGGACTACCAGTATTACCTCGAGGTGTTGGAAGTGAAGAAACGGCAAGATATCGCCCCGCTGTCCTACATCAAGGAGCAAGCGCGGAAGGTGATTTTGCGCAACCGAAAGGAAGAGCTGCTGGAGCAGAAAATCGACGCCATGTACGAGCGCGAGCTCCGCAAGAACAACATTCAGACGTATTACAACAAGCAATAAAGAAGATTATGAAATATTGGCTCAGCATTCTATTCGCCATACTGGCGCTGTCGCTAAATGCACAGCGCGAAGTCATCGACAAAGTCGTCGCTACGGTGGGAGGCGAATTGATCCTGCTGTCGGAGATAGAAGAACAACGGGCGCTGATGGCGTCGCAGCAGGAGAACCTGCCGCCTAATGTACGCTGCAATATCATGGATCAGGTGATGTCCACCAAGTTGCTGCTCAACCAGGCAAAGCTGGACAGTATCGTGGTGGGCGACGAAGAGGTGGAAGCGCAGCTCGATGCCCGTATTGAGCGTATCTTGGGCTACATGAACAATGACGTCAGCCAATTTGAAGAGTACTATGGGCAGTCGATCAACGAGGTGAAGACCCAGTTCCGCGAGGACCTGAAAAACCAGCTGCTCGTAGAGCGTATGCGCAACCAAGTATTGGCGGGCGTGTCAGTAACACCAGCGGAGGTCAAAGACTTTTTCCGCTCCATTCCCCAAGATAGTCTGCCGTTCTTCAACTCGGAAGTCGAAGTAGGCGAAATCGTCCACAAGCCCACACCCAGCGATGAAGAAGTGGAGCGGACCATTGATTTCTTGGACAGCCTGCGCACCCTCATCGTGGAAGGAGAGGCCGCTTTCGCAGAAATGGCGGCGAAGTATTCGGAAGACGGTTCGGCCCGCAACGGCGGGGATTTGGGCTGGGCTAAGCGGGGGCGCTACGTGCCTGCCTTTGAAGCCGCAGCTTTCAAGTTGGAAAAAGGCGAAATCTCACCGGTCACCAAATCGGAATTCGGCTACCACATCATCCGGATGGAGGAACGGCGCGGCAATTCCATCCGCGTCAGCCATATCCTGCTGAAGCCCAATATTTCGGACGAAGATATGGAACGGGCCCGGCAGTACCTCGACTCGGTGCGGCAGCTGATCGTGCATGACTCCGTGAGTTTCTCCCTGGCCGTCAAGCGCTTTTCCAACGAAGACGTGCAAAGCTACACCAACGATGGCCGAATGGTCAACCCCGCCACCGGCAATACGTTTTTCGAAATTGGCGACCTTGATCCAGATATCTACTTTACCATCGACACCATGGATATTGGTGGTATTTCTGCCCCTTTTATGTTCCGCGACCCCTCGGGTGAAAAGTTCTTCCGCATCGTGCGGCTACAGTCCCGCACCGACCCGCACCAAGCAGACTTGACCAAGGATTACTCCAAAATCCGGCAGGCGGCTATCGAGTCGAAAAAGGGGGACTATATCAACAATTGGGTACGAGATAAAATCGAAGCTACTTATATTGACTTGGACGGCATGTTTCATGGTTGCGAGGTGTTGCAGAAGTGGCGGTTGGATAAGGATACTCGGCCTTAGGCAGGCTACTTGCTTCGCCTGAAATAGCAGAATGGTCAAAAGAGAACGCCTGCCCCTTGAGTATACCTAAGGGGCGGGCGTTTTGTTTTAGGAATACTTTTTTCTAGCTTTGCGTATAGCTAACACACTATTTCTAAAGCTGCAACAGGCAGCATTCTCCCACATCTTATATAGCGTAAAAAAACTTTAAGCCTTTCGTATTCACCGTTGGTGACCCTGCCATGCTAGGTAGGTTCGCTTGGTTTTTTGCTTGTACAATATCATAATCTTCGACATGAAACAAATATGCACGGCTTTTGGCCCACTAGCATTGTTTACAACGCTAAGTCTCAGCCTTTTGGGGTTCACCTACACGGGGAGCGGATTAGAAGACGGTCCGGTGAGGATGCCGAATTTAACGCTCACCAATTCCAATCCGGCAAGCGTAATCGTAAACGTTGAAGGAGAAAGCTTTAGCGTCGAGACCACGGTAACCAATACCGCAACCGATCCGCTTGCTTCCTTCGAATATTGCGTGGCCGACAATCCCTCCGCCAGCCTCAACTCGGTCGTAGTAGGCGGCAATACACTGTCCTTGTCGGCAAGCAGCCCAGCGGGCCAGACCTGCTATACCGTAAGTTCGTCAGCTATCAATGCCGCCACGGGTACTCCTGAATTATCAGATGAGAGCCTGACGGTGACGGAAAACTGGACATTTGATGATTGTGACAGCCCAGTAGCCCTTGAAAGGTTAGTATCCTACGACTGTGGCATGGCCAGCACCTGTGCTACCCCAACGTTAAGCACCCCGCTTTCCGTCGAAGAGCCTTTGCTGACCCTCACCAATTCCAATCCGGCTAGCATCAGCGCTCAGTATGCCGGCTTTACTTTTGACGTAAGCACCACTGTCACCAACACTACCGGCGTGGATGTCACTTCTTTTCGGTACTGCGTAGATGACAACCCTAACTTGACCCTGAATTCAGTGACGGTAGATGGGAACCCCCTCTCCCCATCGGCTTCCAGCCCCGCCGGGCAGTCCTGCTTTGATGTTGCCGCCACGGATATCAACAATGCCACCGGATCGCCTGAGCTGAACAACGAGAGCATGGAAGTAAGCGAAAACTGGACACTGAATGTATGTGGTACCGGTACTAATCTAGAGCGGCAAGTAAACTACGAATGCTGTGCAGCAACCGGCTGTAGTACCGAAAACTTGATTACAGCGGTAAATATTAATGTGCCCGATCCTGTGCTCGATATCGCTATCAGTCCTGTAGTGCCTCAGGAAATTTCCAAGTGTGGACCTGGTGTGCCTTACACGTTCACCGTGACTTATACTGGGCCAGATACTGATCTCACCAACTTAGTGGGCACCATAAACTTGCCGACTGGCCTTGTTCAGGAGAACCTTACTCCTATATCGGGTGGGGCCGTATCTTACACGGGTAACCCCAACGAAATAAACTTGCCCAATTTGCAACCCACTGCTCCTGACAATGAGGTGGTCTTCTCACTCGACCTCAGGGCTTCCTGCGGCTTTACAGGGGCGACGGGCGACTTCAATTTCAGCATTACGCACGATCCGTTTTGCGAAAACAGTGAGGATTCGGAGATATCCAGCGATATAGGCTTTTTTGTCCAAGAGGCTGATCTGTCTATACCCTCTTCCACCCCAAACTCGATTGAGCCTTTCTTGGGGGATGTTCAATCCATCAATACGACCGTTGCCAACGGTGGTAATGGCGTGTTGGAAGAGGCGACCTACTGCGTAAGCACCCTGTCTTATGCTACCCTCAATGACGTGATCGTCGGCGGGGTGTCCCTGTCGCCGGCGGCAAGCAGCCCTCCGGGCTTTCAGTGCTATACCATCGGTTCAGCTAGCTTTATGAACCTGTTTGGGACGCCATTCATGCCGACAGACGTGACCTTTAACGTAGAAGAAGTATGGGCTTTTACGGGTTGTCCCAATCCGGCCGACCCCATTCTGCGCCGGGTGCAGTATGGCTGCTTCGGAGAAACGGATTGCCAGATGAAGCCGCAGGGCGAATTCCCGGCTACCGCGGTCAACTTTGGGGTTGCTATCCCGGATGTCGATGTATCGATCAGTAGCCTCAACCGGCCGGCTTGTTATGCGGATGAGCTGACTCCGGTAGCGATCACATTAACCAACAACGGCAACGCACCGGCGCAGGACTTGATCGTGAGGATTAGTGCCGGTGGTGGCGCCCTGGAGCTTGCCGATTATGCCGTTTCCAATGGTACAGGGGGCATGCACACGGACCAAACCATTGAAACCGTGAACACTGATGCGGGCCATTGTACCATGGGGGTTCGCTCGGTGGTAGATACGATCAAAGGGATCAACCTGGCACCAGGGAGTTCTATTACTGTCGACTATGCCATCTCGCATTCCTGTAGCTGCAATGACTGCTCGTTGCGGGATATCTACCGCAGCGATTTTCGCTTGTTGTCGGTTACGGATTTCTGTGGCGTCAACCGCACGTCAAACGCCAGTGCCAATACCGGCAATTTCGATGCCTTCATGAATGGTTTTGTAGAAGCGCCGCTGGATTTAGAGAGCGGTTCCAAAGCGACTGTAGAGTACTCCATCACAAGCACAGAAATCGATTGGTTCAACGAAGATTATCCAGACGCCTACCTAGAGTCTGTGTTTACAATGGAATGTGGGCTGGATTACCAATCTGGCTCCATTAGCTGGACGGACCGTGATGGGACGGTTTGGCCAAGTTGCGACGTAGAGTATGTAGATGGCGGCTTAGGGGCGGACGACATGCTCCGTGTGCGCTGGTGCAAAGCGGACCGGCCAGTAGGCTTTACCATTGCCCCCGGAATGGAGTTTACGCTCTGTGTAATTGGGGACTGTACGGAAAAGGACTTATCCGCAGCCTGTGATAATCCAGTGTATGACGCTACGATAGCTCAAAATACTTTTTTCACGATTGACCCTACCTGCACCAATTGCCCTACCGAAAAAATATTTGCGCCAGAAGATATAGATATCCGGCTGTTTTGCCCAAATCCTATGGGGTGCCCGCCTTGTGAAGGCTTAGTTTATGAAAGCTTGGATATCGTCCGTACCACACTCGGGCAGGGGGATGCCGACAATGACCAAGTTCCCGACGGGCCAGCCGACCCAAACCTGATCCGGCTCAATCAATTCATTCAAGGGGACACCTTGCAGGCCACCCTGGCAGGCACGGTAAGCGACCCCGGAAGTGCAACCTGGCAATATGGCTTTGCCACCCTTGATTTTCCAAATATTAACTATACCCCACTGGGGGTAAATGTTGAAATAGTTGATGCAGATGGGGGAACGTATAGCTGTGGTGTAGTTCCGGTCACCAGAGATGACGCTAATAGCCGCCTCGTCATCGATTTCTCCGTAGACACGCTCATCGCGCTGGGGTGTAGTGCTATTCCATCGACATTCGACTTCGACGAGGGAGACCAAATAGAGATAGAACTGGACTTTCAGGTGAAGGACGTTTTCAATGGAATGGTAAGGGAGGTGATCTACGATACGGACTTCTACGTCAGCGATGCCCCGTTTGGTAGCGGCACCGAATTTACCTGTAACGACCGCCGGGCAAGACTTTACCAAGTAGGCGTGAGTACCAACAGCGGGCGTAGCCTGAACGGTTTTGGCGCGTGCGAAACCTCCAGCTTCCGCTTCCGATACGACCGGCATATCGGTAGCCGGGCTTTTGATGAATTCCCCTACGAGATTCGTACCCTGGGGATTCCAAAAACATTTGAATTTCAAAAGCCCGCCGAGTTTTCCTACCGGCTTGACCAGTTCGGGGTACGGCTAGAGCAGGAGATACCGCCTGCGAACAATATCGTTAACCTGCCTAACGGCTCTATACCTTCTACTTTCTTAACGGAGTCGGGTGATCAGTTGGTCTTTCAGGCCGAAGACTATTTCGAATCCTTTATGGACCCCGAGATTCAGCCGGATGAAGGCTACCGGGCGGTATTTTTTGTACCCATACAGGGCAACTGCGCGTCTATCCCGGCTGATTATGATATAAGTTACGCACTTACCGAAAGTGTGAATGAATCGGTCTACTGTACAGATATGATCGATCGCCCAGAAGAAATGGGGACGTTTACCTATACCGGGGCAGCAGAACTTGTCGTGAATACGCTTTCGCCAAACTTGCGGGTTTGCAGTGGCTCCGATACCGTTCGTATCCGCGTGGACAATATTGCGGTGCCCGATGCAGACAATGCCTACATTTACATCAACAGCCCAACCGGCGGGGTAGTAGTGCAGGAAGTACGCGACCTGCAAACCAATACGGCTGTTGCCGGCAACAACTTTGGGATTTTCCCGATTGGTAGCGTAGCGGGAGGCAGTAGCCGGACCTACGAAGTCATTGTCAAAGTCAATAATTGTGCCCCGGAAACGCTTGACTTCGTTGCCGGATGGGATTGTGAAGGGCTGCCTGCCACGGTTGAAGAAGCGATCTGCTCCGATCCCTCTACTATTATGTTCAACAATGCGATGGCGGGTATGAACATAGACGTAGAACAGCCATTGGGCAGCCAGATCGTCCCGCTTTGCGAACCGGTCGTCTACGAAGTAGAAATCAGGAGTACGGATTTGGGCTTCCTGCGCGATATTGAGTTGTCCTTTATCCTGCCGCCCGGCTTGGACTATACGGAAGGTACATTGGAATTGGCCAACCCTTCCGTCAACAGCCCCGCTTTCAACGGGTATTCGAGCATACCAGACCCTGTACTTAATAACGGTATTTACTCCGTTGATGTATCTGCCCAGGACCCCGCATTATTCAACGAGGGGCTAATTGGCACCAAAGACCTCACGCTTACACAAAACAAAGTAAGCCTGCGGTTTGAAGCGGAGACGACTTGCGACTTCTTGTCGGGCTCCCGTACCCGCTTTTTCCTCAATGGAAATAACAATTGTGGTGACCCATTGCCAACCGTATTTAAACGTTCAGGCAGGGTACGGACAACCACTGCCCCTCCTGAATTCATGGCGGATATCGTGTTAGGTGACCTCACTGCCAATCCTTGCAATAACGAGACGGTTACTTCCTTTGTAAATCTTTCCCTCAGCACTGGCAATACTTCCGTACTGGATTCTGTACGCTATTTGTTGCCACCGGGCTTGGCTTATGCTCCCGGTTCTTATACCCCCATCTTGAACGCGCCGGCCGGGCCGCCACAGGTGCGCACGGAACTTGGGCAGCAGATTTTGGTCTGGCCCGCTGATCAATTGGTGAACCCCGGAGACCAGATTTCATTCAGCATAGATTTGCTGGCGGAAGACATTGGGCAGGCTTGTGTTGATTATGACTTGGTTGTGCAGGCATTTTCCCGACGCAACGAGTTGTGTGATGGTACAACTTGCTCCATTGCGGTCCTAGCCGGAGAAGGCACTGGAGTACTGACTGTCGAAAAGCCGGACCTGACCATAGACAACCTGGATGCTAATCTATCTTTGGTTTCCACCTCCGAAACCCTCAGTATCATAAATGCGGAGGTCTGCAATAATGGAGCAACGCTGCAATCCGGGCAGACGGTCAATCTGGAGATTTACGAAGATACCGACCGCAACGGTTTCCGTTCCGCTCCGGATGTGCTGTTGTTTACCATTAGCTCAACCCTGGCCGAACCGTTGGAATTTGGAGAGTGCATTACATTATCCGGGGATGAAATATTCCCGAGTGGTACGGTGTGTACCATTATCGGTGTGGTCAACCCCAATACTACCTGCACCTGCAATGAAATTCCTTCTTTCCAAGTCGAGCCGGAAGTAGAGATCGTCTTCCCGATGAACGTAGACGTCTGCAGCCGGGAGCCGGTTCAAATCGGGCCGGACGCTTTCGCAGGTTATGACTTCGAATGGATTAGCATCAACGGTTCCGACTTGGGGGCACTGAGCGCTACCAATACGACGCCCGTTACCTTCATGGCACCTAATACCTCAGGGAGTACACAGACTATACAGTACGCACTGCGTTCGAGTACCATGGGCTGTTACGAATTTGATACCGTGACGGTGACCTTATACCCCGAAACAGCAGACATAGCTGATATTACAGCTTGTGAAAACCAGCCTTATCCGCTGCCCTCTCCCAATAATACGGGCACCAATTTCACCTGGATGCCCAGTACCGGCCTTTCCTTCCCCGGTCCAGACTCCAGTTTTGCGGTGATTGACGCAGTGTTGCCTGGACTTACGACTTACACCGTCACGTACGATATCGGTACGGGCTGCAACGCTTCCTACACTTATAATGTAACGGGGGCTGACTGCGGGACAAGCACGGCTGCTTTAGGCGATACCGTCTGGTTTGATTTCGATCAAAACGGCGTGCAGGACCCGCTAGAGCCTGGCATTGAAGGGGGCGTTGTCAATTTGTTCAATGCCGTCAATGGCAACCCAATTGCCTCTACGACTACCGATGCCAATGGCTTTTACAATTTTGGGTCACTGGTGCAGGGCAATTACTTCGTCGAGTTTGTGCCTTTGGATGGATTTGTGGGGACCCTCGCCGATGCCGGGGGAGACGACACCCTCGACAGTGACGCGGATGCGGCCACGGGGCAGACGGGCAGCTATTTTCTGCCTTGGGATACCTATAACCCAACTATCGACGCCGGGTTTATCCCCGATTGTGAACTGGAAGTACTTGCCAACATCAGTGACTGCATGCCTTCCGGGGATACCCTAGCACGAACGCTGAATATAACCGTCAATTGGTCCGGAAACCCGTACACCTATGACCAATTCTTTGGGGATGACACCATACGCCTCAGTTACCTGGGTATACAGGAAGATATTGTCATCGACAGCGTGAACGGCAGCCTTAGCTTTAGCCGGGTGTTGGATGCAAGCAACTCAGCTGGAGGCGTAATTACAGCTGATTTTGTGCGCAACCCCAACTGTGGAGATACTGCCCCATTGCCGGCTTTTGAGCCATGCCTATTCGATTTGGCGCTGGCGAAAACCATCAATAGCACTTCCGTGATCGAGTACGGCGGGACCGTATGCTTCGATATTGAACTCACCAATCAGGGCGAACAAGCGGCCAGCGATATTCGCGTTAATGATTACTTGCCGATGGGCTTCAGCTTCCTGCCGGGGCTTAACCCAGATTGGGCGGATGTAGGGGGCGGCCGCTACGTTACGGTTGTACCGGATACGCTTTCTCCCGGCGAGTCAATAGTCATACCCCTCAAAGTGCAGTTGGAAATGGCTCCCGGTGCGGATAGCTGGACCAACTTTGCGGAAATTGCCGCTTTTCAAGATACGCTGGGTAATGATGTATCTGATTTTGATATCGACAGTACCCCAGACGATATAGTTGATAATGATGCCGGGGGGCAAGCCGGAACCAATGCCGATAATTCCGTAATCGGTAATGGCACGGGCACCCCTGGCAGCTCAGATCCGGGTACGGATGAAGACGACCACGATCCGGCAAGCGTAGAGATTTTTGACTTGGCGCTTGTTAAGGAGATCATAAGCCCGGGTCCCTACGCCTTCGGCCAGCAGGTGACTTTCCGGATTACGGTTGAAAACCAAGGAAACGTTACCGCTGAAAATATTAGCGTGAGAGATTACATTCCGGATGGCTATCTCTTTAATGCTGCTGCTAACCCGGACTGGACAGCCGTAATGGGTGACGCGCAACGAACTATAGCCGGCCCGTTGCCTCCCGGAGGTAGTACAAATGTAGATATAGTATTGACCCTGCAGGATGCAGCGGCGGATCAGTTCGTCAATATAGCGGAGATAACCCGCGCGGAAGATGAAAACGGCAACCCCCGTTTCGATGATATCGACAGTACGCCGGATACTACCCCCAATAACGATGCCGGCGGGGCCCCAGATACGCCCTCTGATAATACGCTCAATGGCGATGGAACAGGTACCCCCGGAGATGCCGTCGCAGCTACGGATGAAGATGACCACGACCCGGCCTTTGTAACCATTCCCTCTATCGCTTTGCTGAAGTCTGTAGTCGGGAGTGTGCCTGCCTCCAGCGGTACGCCCGGCAACTTCGATGTGACCTACCAGCTAGAGATCGAAAATGACGGTAACGAAAAACTGCTCAATTTGCAGCTCACCGACAACCTAGTGGCCCAGCTTGGTGCTGCCTTTGTTACGGTGGTAAACACGCCCGCTATAACGGCTTCCACCGCCACCCAAAACCCAAGTCTGAACAGCAACTACAATGGAGGCACTTTCGACAATATGTTCACCGGTACGGATGGCGAGCTAGACCCGGATCAAGCCATCACCGTACAACTAACTATCGAAATCGACTCCGATACCGGCCTAGACCCCATCGCCAACGAAGCAACTACCAACGGCACGGATGACAACGGCAATACCGTAGACGATACGGATGAGGCTGTAGTGGAACTGCCAGATTGTTTTCTGGACGTGGTGTGCCCATCACCGGTCAACAACGACATCAAATGTCTGGCCGACTTGCCTGCCGCAGCAACCAATGTGGCGCAATTCAATGCTATAGACCAAGTCTCGGCTATTGTCAATGCCTGCGGTATGGTTACCATAAGCAGCACAGATAGTGATAATGGAGGCAGTGGTTGTTCTGCTGATCCGCTGGTCATTACCCGTACCTATACGATCAGTGATCCGGGAGATGGTATGACCACACCGGAATCCGAAACCTGTACGGTCACTTACACCATTGTTGATGATGAACGGCCCAAAGTGAGTTGCCCGGATCCCGTGGTAACAGCTTGCGAGGCTGCCGACGTACCCATATTGACCACGCTTTCCGACTTTATCGCCGGCGGCGGAACGGCTCACGACAACTGTGGCATCAGTAACTTCACACTGGCAAGCGAGGTGTCGGATAACGGGACTTGCCCGGAAACAGTCACCCGTACCTATCAGGTAGAAGATGCCTGCGGCAATCAGGCCAGTTGCACTCAGACCATCACCGTGAATGACACGGAAAAGCCGGTGGTGACCTGCATCCCGTTGGAAAATGAATGCCTAGGCACTAATGTCCCGCCGTATGCCAATTTAGCCGATTTCCTCGCGGATGGCAATGTTGCCGACGACAACTGTGGCGTAGACCCCAATTCTTTCACCCTTGTCAGCGAAGATACCTTGCTCTTCGGTTGCCCGCTGGTGATCGAGCGCCTGTATCAGGTGAGTGACCTTTGCGGTAATGTCAGCTGCTGCGGCACACAATTAATCTCTTACACGGATGATGAGGCCCCTCAGTTCAACATGCCTGCCCCATCGGACGTCACGCTCAGCTGCTCAGACCCTGTGCCACCAGCCGTTACGCTTACGGCAACCGACAATTGCGATGCTGATGTCGATGTAGTATTCACGGAGCGCGAAGTCCAAACGGGCATCGGCAGCTGTGAAGCTTATAGCTATCAGATTATCCGCAATTGGGTCGCTGCTGACGATTGTGGCAACCGCGCGGTCGAAGAGCAGGTCATCACGGTAGTCGACAACACCCCCCCTACAGCGGTTTGCTGCCCAGATTTTACCGTCAGCATCGGTGATGAGGTCGACGGCATTGTCACCCTAGATGCGTCCAGCTTGAACTGCGGCAGTACGGACGACTGTACGCCCGACGAAGAGCTGGAATACAGTATCAGCCCTAATAACTTTACAGCCGCTGACCTAGGCCCACAGGCCGTGACGCTTACCGTTACCGATGTATGTGGGAATAGCAGCAGCTGTACGGTGGATGTCACCGTTACAGAGAACCCGCAAATTGGTCTGGCGAAACGAGCAATAAGTGCAATCAACCAAGGAGACGGTACTTACCATGTGATATATGAACTTAAAGTCAGGAACTTCGGGGATGTAGCGCTAACCAATGTGCAAGTAGTAGATAATCTACAGGACGTATTTGGTGCCTCCTGTGATTTCTCAGCCATAGTTACTGCCGATCAATTCACAGAAAACCTCAACTACGGACAATCCGGAGATTGGAACCTGCTCGCTGGAACAGACGAGTTGGCGGCCGGGCAGCAAGCGTCTATTTGGATCGAAGTAGAAGTGAGCAATTGCAGCAGCCTAGGCACTTTTGCCAATACGGCTGTAGCCAGCGGCGAAAGCCCAGGAGGGGGTATTGTAACAGACAACTCTGTAGACGGTACTGATGCTGATCCTACCAACGACGGTGATCCTGGCAATGACGATAGCCCAACCAACGTCACACTTGGCGAATCCCCCGTCATTGGTAGCGCTAAACGCGTCGTAGAAGTCATCAACAATTCCGATGGCTCCTACACGGTAACGTACGAGTTCAATATCGAGAACTTTGGAGATGTTGTGCTGTCCAATGTACAATTGACCGATGACCTAGGTATGGTTTTCACACCTTGCAACCTTACGGTCAATAGCATCTCCAGCAGCCTGTTTACCGTCAATACCAACTTTGGCCAGGCCGGCGACTGGAATATGCTTACTGGCACAGATGTTCTGACAGCCCACAGCCAAGGGAATGTACTGCTCACCATTACAGTTGGCAACTGTGGAACCTTGGGGACTTACAACAACCAAGTGACAGTAAGTGCCGATAGCCCTACTGGCCAAACCGTTACGGATGCCAGTGTAAACGGTAGTGACCCTGATCCGCTGGGAGATGGTGTCCCCGAAGAGTTTTCTGATACGCCGGTTACCTTCGACGCTGATCCGGTAATAGGGGTAGCTAAACGATTACTCGCCGATCCGGTCAATAATGGGGATGGTACCTACACGGTCTCCTTTGAATTCCGGGTCGCCAATTCCGGCAATGTGGCGTTGAACGACATCGAGCTCATTGATGACTTGAATGCGGTATTGGGCACTGATTGTGCGTTCGAAGTATTGTCGTTGTCTAGTGAAGAGTTTACGGTTAACACCGCATACGATGGTGCCACGGTGACCAACCTGCTTAATGCGAATAACGACCTCGACGCTTGGGATGAAGGTAGTGTTGTCTTGAACATCTTAGTGGGGCCATGCACCACGCTTGGCTCTTACTCAAATACCGCAACTGTAAATGCTACGACTCCATTTGGAATGATGCTTTCCGATGTCTCTCAGGATGGTAGCGAACCCGACCCGGATGGCGTACTCGGACCCGGCAATAATAGCGAAACAACTGATTTTGAATTGAATGAGAATGCCGAGCTGGGCGCTGCCAAGCGCGTTACCAACATCACGAACAACGGCGACGGCACCTACACGGTCGGCTTCGAGGTGAAGCTGGAGAACAGTGGCGACGTCGACTTAAGCGGCGTACAAGCGGCCGAAGACTTGGCTGCTACTTTTGCCGCGGCGCAAGCGTGGACCGTACAAAGCCTCACGAGCGAAGAGTTTACGGTAAACACCGACTTCGACGGCGATGCAGATATCAACCTGCTGTCCGGCACAGACCAATTACTTGCCGGCAACGAGGGCGCGATATACATCGAAGTGCTGCTCACCCCCGGCAGCATGCTTACGGGCTACGAGAACAGCGTGACGGCCAGCGGCGCCTCCCCGAGCGGCGATGCCATCACGGACGTCTCCACGGACGGTGCAGAGCCGGACGCTGACGGCGACGGCAGCCCAGCGGACGACATGGCGATTACCCCGGTCGATTTGACAGAGACGCCCTCGGCGGGTATCGCCAAGCGGGTAGCGAACATCACCAACAACGGCGACGGCAGCTACACGGTGCTGTTCGAGTTCAATATCGAGAACTACGGCGACGTGGCGGTGAGCAACTTGCAGGTGACAGACGACCTGGCAGCGGCCTTCCCGGGCACCTGCGAGGTGACGGTGGACGCCCTGACGAGCGACGATTATACCGTGAACGCCTCCTACGACGGCGTAGGCAACACCAACCTGCTTGCCGGCACGGACGTGCTGCCGGTAGGGGACAAGGGTGCTATCCTTCTAGAGGTGACCGTAGGCAACTGTGGCAACCTCGGCCCGTTTGCCAATACAGCTACCCTGGGCGGCAGCTCGCCATCGGGCGCAGGCGTGACAGACGAGAGCGTAAACGGCTCTAGCCCGGACCCCAATCAGGACGGCAGCCCGGGCGAGATGTCGGATACGCCGATCAGCTTCGAGGAAGTAGCGATGCTGGGCCTGGCCAAGCAAGTCGCTGCCGGCCCGGTGAACAACGGCGACGGCACGTACACCCTTACCTTCGAGTTCCGGCTGGAAAATACCGGCAACATCGACCTAAGCGGCGTACAACTGCAGGACGATCTGGATGCGGTATTCGGCGCCAACTGCGCCTACACCATCGACGGGCTGTCGAGCTCGGCCTTCACGGTCAATCCGGCCTACGACGGCAGCGCTGACATCAACCTGCTGAGCGGCACGGACGAGCTGAAGGCCTGGAACTCCGGGGCGGTATACCTGACGGTGACGGCCGGGCCCTGCGATATGCTGGGCACTTTCGCCAACTCGGCGGAAGCCAGCGGCACGACGCCTACGGGCAACACGGTCACAGACATTTCCCAGGAAGGCCCCGAGCCCGACCCGGACGGTAACGGCCCGGGCGACAACAGCGAACCATCAGAGTTTGATTTCGACCAAATGCCAAGCCTTGGTGTTGCCAAGCGCGAAGTGCAGACCGAGCTGCTGCCGGACGGCTCAGCCAACGTCACCTTCGAGTTCAACCTGGAGAACTTCGGCAACGTCAACCTGAGCG
>JAAAOU010000376.1 GCA_009908745.1 Bacteroidota bacterium | reverse complement strand
CGACAAGCGGGTGCAAGCGATGTTCGATGCGGAGGACAAAGGCGGGGAATTGGTCCGCCGTTCGCTGCTCGGCCTGTTTGCCTATGTCTCCAACCGCATCCCGGAAACCTCCGACAACCTCTACAGCATTGACGATGCCATGAAGGCCGGCTATGCTTGGGACATCGGCCCGTTTGAATACTGGGATATGATCGGTATAGAAAAAGGTATTCAAATGGCGGAGGCCCAAGGCGAGACCGTAGCGCAATGGGTGAAAGACATGCACGCTGCCGGCCACGAGACCTTCTACAAGCGCGAAGGCGGCCTGAAGAAATACTACGACATAGAGAGCAAGGACTACAAGGTAGTACCCGGCTCCGACGAATTTATCATACTTGACAACTACCGCGACCGCAAGCCGGTCATGGAGAACAACGAAGTCACGCTGCACGACATCGGCGACGGGGTACTGTGCCTAGAATTCACCAGCCCGCACAACTCCATAGGCGAAGGCGTACTGCGCGGCATGAACGAGGCTATTCAGATTGCCGAGGAAGGCGACTGGACGGGCTTGGTCATTGGCAACAACGCCCAGCACTTCTCCGTCGGTGCCAACCTGATGATGATCGCCATGCTCGCTTACCAGCAGGAGTTTGATGAGCTGAATATGGCGGTCAACCTCTTTCAGCAGACCACCATGCGCTGTCGGTACTCCTCCATCCCAGTAGTAGCGGCTACCCAAGGTTATGTATTCGGAGGCGGCTGCGAGACCATTATGCACTGCGATGCGGCGATGTGCGCTGCCGAGTCCTACATCGGCCTGGTAGAGGTGGGCGTAGGTTTGATCCCGGGCGGTGGGGGCACCAAGGAGTTTGCCCTGCGCGCTTCCGATGCCTTTTTCGAGGGGGACGTGCAAATCCCGACGCTGATCGACAAGTTCCGCAATATCGCTCTGGCCAATGTGGCGACCTCTGCCCCTCAGGCTTATGACTACGGCTACCTGCTGCCAAAGAAAGACGAGGTGGTGATCAATACCCAGCGCAATATCGCCGAGGCCAAAGCCAAGGTGCTGGAGCTGGCGGAGGGCTACACCCAACCGCTGCAACGCGAAGACATTACCGTACTCGGCCGTGGAGGCCTGGCTGCCCTCTACGCGGCGGCTAATGAGCTGCGCTTGGGCAACTATGCTTCTGAGCACGACATCAAGATTGCCCACAAAATTGCTTGGGTACTCTGCGGTGGCGACCTGACCGGCGAGCAGCAGGTGTCTGAACAGTACTTGCTGGATGTAGAGCGGGAAGCTTTCCTGAGCCTGTGCGGCGAGCAGAAAACCCTGGAGCGGGTGCAGCACATGTTGCAGACGAATAAGCCACTTCGGAATTAAAGGTGCGTACCGCTGCGGAACGCGCGATTGTTAAACGCTGTTGTAGCTAAAACATGTCAACAATACAATATGGAAAGCAGTCAAAAATTTACTTCGCTTCAATTGGAATTACTCAAGCTGTATTCCTTTGAGCCTTCTGAAAAAGAACTAGAAGAAGTCAGGCACATGCTTGCCACCTATTTTATGGACCGATTTCAGTCTCGACTGGATGAAGTCGCCAAGGAAAAAGGGATTTCTGATGAGACTTTGGAGGAGTGGCTGAATGAAGCGAATTGATCGTTTTCCAGAAGGGCTTTGCTTTTCATCAATAAACAAACTAGCCCTAGCTTCTTCAATAAGCTGGGCACCTAAATGGATAAAATCATGGACGCATATATCGTAAAAGCCTACCGATCCGCCGTAGGCAAAGCCAAGAAAGGCGGTTTTCGCAACTACCGCTCCGACGACTTGGCGGTAGACATTATCAAGCACCTTATGGCGCAGACGCCGGAGGTAGACCCCAAGCTGGTAGACGACGTCATCGTGGGTTGTGCCAATCCGGAAGGCGAGCAAGGCCTGCAGATCGGCCGCCAAATTTCCATGCGCGCTTTGGGCAAGGAAGTCCCTGGCATGACCGTCAACCGCTACTGTGCTTCGGGTTTGGAGACCATTTCCATTGCCGTGGCGAAGATACGCGCGGGCATGGGCCACATTTACGTCGCGGGTGGCGCGGAGAACATGAGCTCCATCCCCATGACGGGCTACAAGCTGGCACCGAGCTACAAAGTGGCCTCTTCCACGCCCAACTACTTAGCAAGCATGGGCCTCACGGCAGAGGCCGTCGCCAAAAAATACGAGATCAACCGCGATCAATCAGACGAGTTCGCCTATAACTCCCACCAAAAAGCCGCAGCGGCTATTGACGGTGGCAAATTCAAAGACGAAATCGTACCGGTTACCGTGGAGGATGTCTTTGTGAAGGACAACAAGCGCGTGAAGTCCGAACACACTGTGGATACCGACGAAGGCGTACGCCGGGAGACATCCGTTGAGGTGCTGGGCAAGTTGCGCCCGGTATTCGCACAGGGCGGTGTAGTCACTGCGGGCAATGCTTCCCAGACTTCCGATGGGGCGGCCTTTACGCTGGTCGTCAGCGAGGAGATGGTCAAGCAACTAAACCTGCAGCCCATCGCGCGGCTGGCTTCCTGCTCCGTAGCCGGCGTAGACCCGCTCTATATGGGCATCGGCCCCTGTGCCGCTATGCCCAAAGCCCTGGATAACGCGGGCTTGAAGCTCAACGACATCGAGTTGATCGAGCTGAACGAGGCTTTTGCCGCCCAAGCGCTAGCCGTCATCAAGGAGGCGGACCTCAATCCGGATATCGTGAACGTGAACGGTGGGGCAATTGCCTTGGGCCACCCGCTGGGCTGCACTGGCGCCAAGCTGTCTACGCAGCTGTTTAACGAGATGCGCCGACGCGGCAATAAGTACGGCATGGTGACGGCTTGTGTGGGCGGTGGCCAGGGTATTGCTGGTATTTATGAACTGCTGAATTAAAATAGTCGGCGCTGGAAAGTGCCTTACAGAATATTGGATGGGCGCGGGGGATTTTCCTCGCGCCTTTTCTTTTTTTAAGGATGGCCCCATCAGAATGTCTAGCGCTTGTTGTAAAACGGATAGCTCTCAACTTCATTAATATGCAGCTTCGGCACTACGCTTGCTTTGCTCCTTCACTACAGCCAGACGATGGGATGGGCGCTCGCTACCACTTTAACAGATTGGCGACCGCGCTTTGCTGACGTGCTTGCCGTGTAGACCGAAGCGTCTGCACAGATCAGTAAAATCAGCCCAATCAGTTCCATCAGTGTTACTATCCCCGGGCGGCTAAGGCTGCGGTACTACACGCTCCATCCACCGCGTA
>JAAAOU010000349.1 GCA_009908745.1 Bacteroidota bacterium | reverse complement strand
TTGATTTTCGGCAAATGGGGCTTACCGGCTATGGGCATAGCCGGTGCGGGGCTGGCGAGTACTATTGCGGAGATCGTCGCGTTTGTCGTTTTTCTAGTCTACATCCTCTTCGACCGGCACGCTCGGGAATACCGGCTGTTCCATTTGCCGAACGTGGATTGGGCGCTTATCAAGCAGCAGTACCGCCTGGCTTTGCCCATCGTGGCGCAGTCCTTTGTAGGTTTGGGCAGTTGGTTCGTGTTCTTTGGCATCGTGGAGAACCTGGGGGAGCGGGAGCTGGCCATTACCAACCTCGTCCGCATGGTGTACCTCATCCTTTCTATACCGACTTGGGGCTTTGCGAGTGGCGTGAACACGCTGGTCAGCAACTTCATCGGGCAGCAAAAGCGGCAAGCGGTCATCCCCATTATTTGGAAAACCGCCAAAATCTGTTGGCTGGTGACTATGGTGCTGACTTTGCCCGTGGTGCTCTTCCCCCACGAATTGCTCTACCCGCTCTTGGGCGGGGCGGATATGAGCTTGATTACTGACGCACAGCCCGTCTTTTATGTGCTGGTTGGTATTCTGACCTGCTTTTCCATCGGCAGTGTGTTTTTCAACGGGCTGGCGGGCACAGGGGCTACCTTTTTTGGCCTGGTCATACAGATCGTTTGCGCCGTCGTTTATCTGGCCTACATCTACATCGTGGTCAACTTCACCAGCCTGGGCCTGCCTTGGGCGTGGGCCTCGGAAATCCTCTACTGGATCGTTATGATGAGCATCGTGCTGTGGTACATGCGCTCTAAGCGCTGGCACGGTTTGCGGGTTTGAGTGAGCGGTCGATCTGCGCGGCGTGCCGTTCCACATGGCTGCCGAAAAATTGCAGCATGCCTTTCAGGCTCATCCGCCCGGCAAAAGGGTGTTTATACAAGCTTTTGGAAAAATGGCCTTCAGGCAAACCCTCCAGATAAGCCCGCAGTTCGGCACGGACTTGCAGCCATTCCCCTTGGGTCTCCTCAAATGTCGAACGCTCGGGCAGCGCCTCATCGCCGACCCCTTTCGGCGCTTTAAACTTGAATGGCAAGACTAAGTAAAAATTCAGCATAAAGGCCCGGAAGCGGTCGCCAAACCCCAGCTTGCTCAGCCGTGGCTGGAAACTCAGCTTTTTCTTGACGTATCCCAAAGAGCCGCCTTCCGCCAAAATCAGGTGGTGCATGACTTGCAGCGGCGACCAGCCGCCATCCGGGGGGCGTTCGTTGAGCTGCTCATCGGTATATTCCCCCCAGCGGTTCAGGTGGGCCTGCAAAACTTGGTCAATACGGTCGAGTTCTTGCAGCGTAGCGGTTTTGCTCATACTGTTTTTTAGGCAAGATAGGGAATTCTGTGTTCCT
This sequence comes from Bacteroidota bacterium, assembly GCA_009908745.1. GTDB lineage: Bacteria > Bacteroidota > Bacteroidia > Chitinophagales > Saprospiraceae > Phaeodactylibacter. The sequence continues at coordinate 16,759 of JAAAOU010000349.1, read as the reverse complement.
TTGCGGCAAAGCTTGCACGCATGGACAATCCTTGGACAACGCTCACCGAAAAGACCGTATACGACAACCCCTGGATAAGGGTCTCCCACCGCGATGTCATTACGCCTACGGGCACGGATGGCATCTACGGCTTGGTGCACTTCAAAAACATAGCGGTGGGTATAGTGCCGATCGACGAAGCCGGCCATACTTGGCTGGTGGGGCAGTACCGCTACGCACTAGGCCAATACAGTTGGGAAATCCCAGAGGGCGGCAGCCCGATCGGTGCGGAATCGCCTTTGGAAAGCGCCAAACGGGAACTGCAAGAAGAAACCGGTATATCGGCTCAGTCTTGGGAAGAAATTGCCCGCTTGCACACCTCCAATTCGGTGACCGACGAAGCTGGGGTGGTGTATCTGGCCCGGCAATTGTCCTACGGGGACGCCGCACCCGAAGAGACGGAAGAGCTGCGCGTGAGAAAACTCCCCTTGTCGGAAGCTGTGGAAATGGTGCACTGCGGGGAAATTACGGATGCGCTGTCTATGGTGGCTTTGATGCGGGCGGCCAAAGTGGTGGGAAGGATGGGGTGAGGTCGGCCTTGCCATCAAGCTTCACCAAGTCAGCCCCCTTACGTCTGGCCGTTAATCTCGCTTTAAGCATTCGCAAACAACTTAATGAATCTTACGTCAGCCACTAATCAAACATCCCGAATCTCAGCTCAAGCCAAAATTCGGGATGGTTAAGGTTTCAAATAGGGCTTACGCCAAAAGGTCAGCGCTGAATCTGCAGCAACTCGGATGCCGCCTCCTCTTGGCCAATCAGCCGGACCACGTATTGCCCGCTGGGCAGGTCACGGGTGGGGACCGCAAATTGGTACCCTTCAAACCGTTGGCGTAAAATTAAGCGGCCGGTCATGCTCCAAATTTGCACTTCCTTCAAGCCTTCTATGCGGGTACTTAGCTGCGCTTGCGCATTGGCCGGGTTCGGGAACAAGAGCAGTGCGGAGGTGTTGGACGACCCATCGCCTTGGTCCCCGGGAACGGTACAGCTTTCGACGAAAACCGTAGCGTTTGCAGTAGCCGAACAGCCGTAGGTATCGGTCATGGTCACCGTGAAGGTAGCCGTTTGGGGTACTTGCCCAGCCGTTTCTGGACAGGTCGGGCAATCTAGGTATTCCGGTAGATTCCAGCTGTAGCTAATAGCGTTCTCTGCCTCTACCGCTATGTTGAAGCTATCCTGCGGGCAGACCGCCTGAAAATCGGTAATGGCGGTTACTTCGATCGGCGGTGCAGCCTGCAGCTCGAGGAGTTTGATAAAACGGCATCCGCCTTTACGCATGAAAGCGTAGTAGCGTCCGGCTTGATCGGGGCCCGGCGCATCAAAGCGGAGGCACTGCTCGGTGCTGATAAAGCCGTTTGGCCCGAACCAGTAGTGGATATCCCCCTCTGGCATACAGAGCTCGAAAGGCTCGCCCGGGCAAAATACGAGGGGGGTGTCCGGGATGTAGCTGCTCGGGAAATCTTCTACATAAACGGTGACCTGAGCTGTATCGGCACAACCCTCCGCATTCGAGGCGACTACGGTGTAGGTGGTGGTAGAAACCGGGCTTGCCTCCGTCTCCGGGCAATCTAGGCAGCTCAGCTCCACGGCCGGCGACCAAGAGAAGGTATCCCAACCTTCCGCATCCGCCGACAGCAGCGCGGTTTCGCTTTCGCAAATGAAGGTGTCCTGCGAGACAAGAAGGTCTGGGCATTCGTAGGTAGCCGCCACGCAGCTGCTTTCTACCGTGGTCATCCCGCAGCTGTTTTCGCTGTAGGCTGTGATCGCTACCGTCACACTGTCGCCCTCGGCCAGGCTGTCGACTTGATAAGCGTAGTCATCCACCCACATTCCAGTTTGCCCGCTGAGGACTTCTACCGTATAAGCCGTATCCTGTGGGTTTGGGCTCCAGCTGAAAGTGACGCTTTCTGCTGTTGCTTCACAGCTCACTTGCTCAGCACTAAAGGCCGGTGCTACAGTAATAACAGCGGTATCGGTGAGCATACAAGGCCCATCACGGTATGTGTAGACCAACTCAAAGGCGCCAGGACCGGCAGCCGCGGGGTCAAAGGCCGCAGCTTGGGCATTTACGCCCGGGCCGCTCCACTGCCCTTCGCCTTGGCTAGTGCCGCCAGCCACATCCGCTAGCAGGGCGAGCAAGCCATAGTTTTCGCAGACCTCCTCGGGCACAGCCAAAAATACATCTAGATTGTCGCAGCTTTTGGTATAGCAGGTAGCGGTGCTGCTATTGGTGCAGCCCTGCTCATCTTCTACTTCTAAGAGTACGGTGACGCTATCGCCCGGCATCAATCCGTTGACGACGTACTCGTTGTTGCCCACGGGCTCTCCAAGCGGGCCGGCAAGCGGCACCAAACTGTAGGTCAGGCTAGTGTCCACGGGCCAGGAAAAGACAATTTCCTCGAAGGTAGAGGCACAGTTGATGATGGGGGCATCCGGCGCAGCAAGCGGGCTGAAGGTGATGCTGTCGCTAGCGGTACATCCTTGCAGATTCGTTACCGTCACGCTGTAGGTCGTACTGTCAGCGGGAGAAACATAGATGCTATCTCCCGTTTCGCCGGTGTTCCAAAGGTAGGTGCCAAGAGCCCCATCAGCGGTAAGCAGCAGGCTGTCTGCCCCGCAAAGTGTGGCTGGGGGGCGGATCTCCACGGAAGCAGCGGGCAGGATGGTCACCTCAAAAACGGGCAGGTTCTGGCAGCCAAATTCAAAGGGGAGTTCGTAAGACTGGCTCTGCTGTGGCGTCACTACGGTATCGAAAATAATGGAATCCGCTGCCATAGCGACCAAGTTGACGCTTTCGCCGGGGCAGATGCTCGTATCCGCCGGGGAAAGGACGAGCTGCGGGTCGGGACTTACGGTAACCGTCACATTGCTCTCGTAGGTACAGCCGTGCTGATCGGTTTGGATGACCGTATAGACCGTAGTGCTATCTGGAGAAACGGTAATGGTGTTGCTAAAGGAACCGGTATTCCACGCTTGGCTTACAGCGCCGTTCGCCGCCAAGGTGACGCTTTCGCCCGCGCATATTTCGGTATCGGGGCTGACAAACAAATTGCTGCCGGTCGCTACAAAAACGTCTTGGCTCAGCACCGCCGAACAACTGTCTTCATCTGTGATGGTGACCTCATAGCTCGTACTGACGGCAGGGTAAACGACCAGGCTGGCGGTCGTGTCGCCAGTAGACCACAGGTAGCTGCTGCCCCCGCTAGCTTGCATGCTGACCGCTTCGCCCCCGCAAATCACACCGCTGACATCACTTTGCAGCTCTGGCGTGAACGTCAAGCTCACGGCGACTTGGTCAACACCGGTGCAGCCGTTTTCAGTAGTACCATTGACATAGTAAATAGCACCGTCTTGCGGCAGCACCGTTATGCTTGAAGTGTCTCCATAAGTGGCACCCGAGTTCAACTCTAGCCAGCCGAAGGTAGTTGCGCTGCCCGTCGCGGTGATCGCCAGGGAGTCACCGGGGCATGCTACGATGGTATCTTCGGCGATTTCTACGAATGGCAGGTCGATAGGCAGCACTTCCAGTTCGAATGGCTGAGAGCTACAACCGTTGGCGCTCACCACCAAAGTGTAAGTGCCGGGCGTCAACGTCAGCGGGTCTTGCTCATCGGCGGTAAAGCCGTCAGGCCCTGTCCAGCTATATTCGGCATCAGGGTGGTCTGGGGAGGCATAGCCGAATAGCTGGATCGGTTCTCCCTCAAAACAGGGGGGATTGTAATCGGCGCTGGCTTCAAGCGGGCTGCTGGCTGCTATGGTTACCGTGGTATTGGTGGTAGTCCCGGAGGCGTCATCGACCACTGTCACGGTGTACTCATCCGGGCAAAGGCCCGTGACCAAAGCAGGGCTGCTGACCCCCGTGCTGATGTAGACCAACACACCGCTGCTGTTGGTCACAATATAATCCCAAGGGCCGTCGCCACCGCCTTGAATATCGATTTGGCCGTCGCAAGTCTCGACACAGCTGGCATTTTGTGCTTCTATGATCGGCGCTAAGGGGTCGAAGCAGTCTTGGGTTGCCAAAAAATGGTAATAAGGCGGCTCAAAGCAAGTGCCGTTAGGATTGTTGCCAGACAGGCCGTCGCCCAACATCCGTACCTGCGCATCCAAACCAGCATTGACCTCCGAAACGCCGTCTTGGCACTCGGGTACGCTCAGCGTCCAGCAAAACTGGATAGGCGGTGAAGCGTAGCCGATATTGCTGCAGATGTCCCCGTTGAGGCCATGGTTGTTGCCGGGGTTGCCATCTAAGCTGCCAAGCGTGTAGGTGTCAAAAGCAAAGCCAGGCCCAAAGGTCTCTCCGGTAGCGTCGCTTGTCCAATTGTCGTACCACTGCCATTGGCCGTCTATGGAGCAGGAGTTGGGAGCGGTGGGGGTGAGGTTGTCGGTAATCCACCCTTCGCCAAACTCGACTTCTATGCCGTGCAACAACTCGTCGGAAGAATTCGTGCCCCAGCGGGCTACGGTAAAACACAGTTGTACTTCCTCACCGCCACGGTATGCACCGTCGACCGGGGCGGGGGAAGCAGTGAAAAAGCCTTGTTTGTCCACTTGGCAGCTGGAGCAGTCATTACGGCTTTCGATGGACAGCTCAAAACTGGAGTCGCCAATCAATTCCCCGCCGATAAGTAGAAAATAGGTCAGGTTGGGTTCTACGTCCACTTGGGCAGACAAGCTAGAAGCTCCGCCACCGCAGGCAACCGGGTACATGGTATTGCAATCCACCCCGGTAAAGAGCACGAACTGGCCGTTTTCCAGGCTGTCGAGTTGCAAGATAATCTCATTGCTTGTGGGGGTAAAGGTAACCCAAATATCTGGCAGGTCGTTTTGCGCCTCGCAGCCGCTAAGGGCTGGAAAGGGGACGGTCGCGCTGGCCTCCGTAAGGCTGAGCTCAAACCGGTCTGTGACACGCTGCGCCTGAGGGCAGGCCGGAGGCGCACTCAGGTCAAGTGCAAGCGCATTGTCGCATTGATCGTAAACAATTTGGGCGGATACAAATAGGGTAGGAATGCTGCTGAACAGCAGTAAGAGGTAGAGAATTCTTCTCATCTTTTTCGTTTTTAGGATTATAATTCGCAAGAATTACTAAAATCAAAGATAAGAAGAATTCATCAAGTTTAAGGAGTGTTAAAGCCATTATTCTTGAGCATAGGCACGGTTTCCATGCGCTCTACCTTGCGCAAGACTTCCATGACGTGCTGGTGCTGCTCATTGAGAAACTCGTGTATATCTTTAGGGATGCCCTTTTGCGCCACAGCTTCGCGGTAGTATTTGTCAAGCGAACGTTCGGCGGCATCGGTAATATCGGCAACCTGCGATTCCCGGCTCTGAATGAGTGCTTCCCGTAGCTCTTCCCAGTGTTCGGTCAGGTAAGACCGTACGCGTTTGCTCACTGGCATAGGCGTAGGTGGCAGGGCATCCATCCAGCCATACAAAGCTTCGTACAGACTCTGCCGGTATTTCGCCAAGCTCTCTAGGTACTCTACAATACTGTCATCGGAAGCCATAGCGGCTGCTTCCCGGTATTTTTGTGCGGCGTCCTCGCAGCGCAGCATGAGATTATTGACAAAGGCTATGGCCGATTCGCGGTTCGTAGACTCATAGCGCTTCATGTTCCAAGGTTCGTTAGGATTGTTATCCATTAGTCGTTTTATTGTTTTTGCTCTCCAGCAGCATAAAGGAAAGGGCTGCCGCTTTTGATGTCTAAAAATATTGATCACTGCACGGTGCACTAGGCTTCCCGCTCCCCGTTAGCAAGGGCCCGTGGCATTACTTCGTTCAGCTTTTCTCCACCTTTGATCCCAAAATCCAGTGTCCGTATAGGGAATGGGATGGTAATATCGTTTTTGTCGAATGCCTTTTTCATAGCCATCACAACTTGGCTCTGTGTAGCAAGCAGGTTTTTCTGTGTGGTCTGCCGCAGCCAAACCCGCACTACGAAATTGATGGAGCTGTTGCCAAATTCATTGTAAAAGAATTCCACCGGGCGGTTTTTGTCGTAATCCACTTCCCGTTCGATGGCTTCGGTAGTGATGCGTTTCACCTTTTCCAAGTCGTCCCCGTAGGAAATGCCGCAGGAAAAATCTAAGCGGCGCTCCTTCGACACGGTGTAGTTGGTAAGCGGGTTTTGAATGATCATCTTGTTGGGCAGCAAGACCTCTTCGCCGCTCATCTGCTTGAGGATAGTAGAACGGAGGTTAACCTGCTGAATAATACCGTAGTAGCCATTGGATTCGATCAAGTCACCGACGTTGTAAAGCCTTTTTGTGGACATGAGAATACCGGAGAAAACATTCATAAGCGGTTCCTGCACGGCCAAGCCAATCGCCAAACCCACCACGCCTGCACCCGCAAGCAGGGACGTCAGCGCGGTGTCCAAACCTAAAATGCCCAACACGACGAATAGCATGACGATCAAGAAAGCGGCTGTAGCAATATTCACTAGCAGGCTGTTGACCGTGTGGTTGGAGGATATCCGGTAAACGGCTTTGGAAAAGTATTTCTTCACATAACGCGATAGAAAAATGGACAGTGCTAGAACGATTACAGCTAGCACTAGATTGGGCAGATTGCTCATAAAGCCGTCTACCCACCCTCCTAAGGTCTCCCATATCCTGCCGAGCGAGGCATTGATTTGTTCCATGCTTTCCGGTTTGCTTGTTACCCCTATCAAACGTAAGAGCGCAAATGATGTTTACCGCCAAGAGGCAAGGATCGCTGCCTGCTTCTGACGAAATAGGCGTATATTTGTACCTATGAGTGCATGGAAAACTACAATCGAGGGCTTGCCGACGCTAGTGAAATACCTGATGGTGGCCGGCGTGGTCGCTATCATCAGCTTCCTGTTTCCCAACGACGTGAAATTCAAATACGAATTTGACAAGGGGCAGCGCTGGCGCTACGATGACCTGCGTGCCCCTTTCGATTTTGCCATTCTCAAACCGGAAGAGGAGATCGAAAAGGAGCGGCAGCGGGTCCGGCAAAATTTTAGCCCCTATTACGAGTGGAAAGCGGAGGTAGGCGAGGAACAACTTGCGCTTTTTAAAGACCGTTTCGAAGCACAGCTGGAGGACGTCAAAGAAGAAGGGCAGTTCGACGATGTACTTCAGCGGCCGGAACGCTACCTGCAGTTTGGCCGGAACCTTTTAGGCAACCTTTTTCAGCGGGGGATCCTTAAGCGGGCCCCGCCGCATCAAGGGGAAGGGGAGGATTTTGTCATTAATGTGGTCCGGGGCAATACCACCCAACCCCGTACGATTGGCAATATGCTAGACCCGGCAGCGGCGCAGGCTTTGCTCAGCGATTCTTTGCCCTACAGCCGCTTGGCTGAGCCAGAGTTTTTGTACCCCATGCTGGAGGCTTCCATCGTGCCTAATATACTGTACAACGATACGCTGAGTGAGCGTTTGCTGAAAGAGGACCTCTCGCAGATTGCCCTCTACCGGGGCCGGGTGTCAAAAGGGGACCTCATCGTCACCGAAGGCGGGTATATCACCGAAGACATCTACCTGAAGCTCCGGTCTTTCAAAGAAAAATACCGCGAAGAAGTCACCGCACAACAGTCCTACAGCGGCGTTCTGACTGGCTACGCGCTGCTTTCTACCCTGATCATAGGCATCTTCCTGCTGTACGTCAAAGCCTACGCCGCGCCTGTGTTTTCGCGCTTCAACAAACTGGTCTTCATCTTACTTTGGCTGATCGCATTCAGCTACCTGGTGTACGCTGTGGAGCAGGTGAGCTTGCTGAGCACCTACATGATCCCGTTTTGCATCGTGCCCATTGTGATACGCAACTTTTACGATGCGCAATTGGCCTTGTTCACCCACTTGGTGGTGGTGCTGTTGGCGAGCTTTTTGTCATCTTTAGGGTACGAGTTTGCCTTTTTGCAAATTCTGGCCGGCATCGTAGTTTTGCTAAGCGATGTGGATACGAGGGACTGGTCGCGTTTTTTCTACTCCATCTTTTTCATCTTCGTGGTGTACGCGCTGGGGTACGTGGGGCTGTCGCTCATACAGCAGGGCAGCTACCAGGATATCGACCTGAACTTACTATCGTGGTTAGCCATCAGTGCTTTTATGACTTTGCTGGCTTATCCGCTCATCCCGTTGTTGGAGCGTTTTTTTGGTTTCACTTCCTCCATCACGCTGGTGGAGTTGTCAGACATGAACCGCCCCATGCTACGGGAGCTGTCCAACAAAGCACCCGGCACCTTGCAGCATTCATTGCAAGTCGCTAATTTGGCAGAAGAGGCGGCACGGGCAATCGGTGCCAACCATCTGCTGGTGAAAGTAGCGGCTTTGTACCACGATATTGGCAAAACCCTGCAGCCGCAGTTCTTTGTCGAGAACCAAGGCAACCTAAAAAAGAGCCCGCACCAGAATATCTCTGACAAAGAAAGCGCCGAAATCATCATCAAGCACGTCACCGAAGGCGTCAAAATGGCCAAAAAAGCCCGGCTGCCTAATTTGTTGATCGACTTCATCAAAACCCACCATGGCACCACCCGGGTGGAATATTTCTACCGCAATTTCATAAAAGAGCACCCGGAAACCGAAGTGGACGAGTCGGCATTCCGCTACCCCGGCCCCAAGCCGACAACCAAGGAAGAAACCATTTTGATGATCGCCGACAGTATCGAGGCCGCTTGCAAAAGCTTGAAAGAGCCTACTGAGAAAAGCCTTAATGAACTGATCGACAAAATTGTCAACGGCAAAGTCAGCGCGGGCCAGTTGGAGCATTCGACGCTGACATTCGAAGAATTGGAAGTTTGCAAACGGGTATTCAAGCAGTTGATGAAGTCTGTTCATCATGTACGCATCGAATATCCGGAAGAAGAGAAAACAAAGGAAGAGTAGCGGCCCGAAAATGTAGCAAGGCTTCTGCCTATACCATTAGCAGAAGCCTTGCTCGCGCTTCAAGCCGTTACGACGCCGTCTGCAATGCAGGGACTTGCTGCTTGATCCAAGCGTATCCACCAAATAGCACGCCGACGTAGAATAGATCACCGAGCAGGGTATTCCAGAAAAACGGGATGCCGGCCGTGTAAGCGGCGATTAGCCCTGTGAAATCTTTCGTATACTGCGGGCTGGCCCACCAAGAGCCGGCATTGGTCACTAGGAAGAAGAGCACAGATGCCCCCAGGCTGGCAGCAAGCAGGTTGGTCACTTTAACTTTCCGCAACAACACAAAGCCCAGGCCGATAATCAAGGCAAACGCCCCGTAAACATAGGGCGTAAATGTGCCGAACCAGACGAAAGCATCGCCGTAGAAATCCGGGTACATCCGGGCGTATACGAGGTTGTTGAGCAGGAGGTCGCTTACCCACAGGGCTAAGAACGGCACTATAACCGCCAAATACTTGCGGGAAAAATGCGCTGCGCCAAACAGGCCTATCGCGCCAATAGGCGTAAAGTTATGAGGGTGAGGGAGCAACCGGCTGAGGGCTGCCGCCAGTATCATGAGTGTGAGAATACCGAATCGTAACTGAATCTTGTTATTCATGCTTTTTCTTTGGTTTTAGAACAAAACTTGCTCAGGGCGAGTTTCCGGCAAAAATAAGGGAAATATGCTAGCCTCAAAAATTCGCCCGCCTATCAGCAGGATATATTTGTAGAAGGCTGGCCATATTGGCCCACTTCCCACTTCCAATTTCCGATTTCCCACCCTGAAGGACTCCACTCCCTGCGGTCGTTCCGCCTTCAGGGCAAGCTTCCACTGACCGCCGAAGCCCCCAAGGGCGAAGGAGGTCGATTTCCCACTTCCCATTTCCGATTTCCCCTTTCCGATTTCCCATTTCCCATTTCCCATTTCCGAATTCCAATTTCCCACTCACCACTTCCCACTTCCAAACCGTATCTCCACCCGCCGGTTTTCCGCCCGCCCGGCAGCCGTATCATTGTCCGCTGTAGGCTGAGTAAGGCCATAGCCTTTGGCACGGACTTGCGCTGGCGAACAGCCCTGTTGGATCAAATATTGCCGCACGGCATTAGCGCGGTTTTGCGAAAGCTCCTGATTGTAGGTAGCTCCCCCTTGATTATCCGTATGGCCCGCGATTTCTACGCTGAGATCATGCGTTTGCACCAGCGCAGCGAGGCGGTCGAGCTCCACATGGGAAGCCGGGTCGATAATGTAGCTATCGGTTTCGAAGAACAGGTTTTTCAAAGGCAGTGCCATGCCCTGCGCGCGGGCTTCAGCAATAGAGGGCACCTTGATTTCGGTGCGCAGTGATTTACGCTCTTTCCCGTCCCTGAGGTCCAAGTTGTCGCTGACAGGGTAAAGCCCTTGGCCTTGCACCGTATAACTGTACCGTTTGCCGGCGGGCAGGGTGACGAAAAATGCGCCAGTGCTGGGGTCGGGCGTGGCGATGCCTACTTGCTCGCCGCTGTCGAGGTCTTCGATCACGATGGTGACTCCTTCTGGTAGCTGCTCGATGGACTGCAGCCGGCCGGTAATGGTGGTAACAGGCGTGGGGCGGTACGCTTTGGGTACGCCAATGCGGTAGAGTTCTTCTTTCCAGCCGGGCTCGTAGGCAGAAAAATACGCCATAGTGCCGTCTGTACTAATGCGGTACCCCCAATCGTAGCCGGGGCCATTGAGCTCTCTGCCCAAGTTGACGGGCTCTGTCCACTCGGTCCAGCCCTCGCCGATACGCTTGGTGACAAAGACATCAAGCGCCCCGAATCCGCCTCGGCCGCCAGAACTGAAGTACAGCGTACGCTGGTCGGGGTGTAAGAAAGGGCTGCGGTCTTCGAACGGGGTGTTGAGCTGTGTACCCAGGTTGACCGGCGGCCCCCAATTGCCATCGGGCTGTCGGTAGGCTAGGTAGAGGTCAATATTGTCTTCATTGCGTGCGCCGATGCAGTTGGCGGACCGGGCGGCAAAGATAGCGACTTGCTGGTCGCTGCTCAGGCAGGTCATACCCTGCCAGTCGGGCCGCTGAGCCTCCTCGAAGAACGGCCGCGGGGGGGACCAGCCGTCTTTGGCCCGCTCGGTGTAATTGACATCCCCGCCGTTGTACATCAGCAGCGTAGAGCCGTCGGCGGAGATAGCAAGCGGGGCTTCGTGATTGTGCTTGGTGTTGAGGGCTTCCAAGGCTACGGGGCGCTGCCAATAGCCGTCGGCATTGCGCTCTGCCCTGTAGATGTCTTCGTTGCCGTCGATATTGCGGCAGAAATAGACCCGTTGGCCATCGGCGCTGATCACCGGGGCGTATTCCCCGTACACCGAGTTTACCGTATCGCCTAAGCTGACGGGCTGCAAGCCTTCTTGGGGTTCTTCCAGTAGCCGTTGCAGTTCAATAATGCGGTGGTCCTCCCGGAAAAAGGGCGCGAAGCGGTCAACCTCCTGCTTGGCGGCAGCCCACTGTTGCGCTTCCAGCTTGTTGGCGATAAGCTGCTGCAGGGCGAGGTATGCTTTGTGCGTAGGGGCCGCCAGCTCAATATAGCGCGCGTACAGCGGCCGGCGGTCTTCGGTGAAGCCCAGGTCCAAGTCGGGGGCGGATTGCGCTACGGTCATGGCCCGCTGGAGGCTGAAGCTGTCCGTGTATGTCGGGTAGCGGTTTTGGAACCCCAGCAGGTCACTCCATTCGCCAGTGTAGTAATGGTAGAAATAAATAACCCGCGCGGTACGGGGCAGAAAACGGAAATCAAGCCCCCGCAGTTCGTTTTCCGCCTTGGTGATATAGGGCTCCTCCTGCAGCAATTGGCTGAACCAGCCATCGAGTTGCGGTGCGGTATCCGGAAAATCCATCAGCAAACCGGCCAACGCTTGAAAATCGGTGCTGTCCCGGGTCTGAAAATACGCCTGGAAAGCCGCATCGTGCAATTCGGGCAGCAATTCCGGCAGGTACTCTTCCAGTTGGCGGTCGTAGCGCTGGGCAAACGCTTTTAAGCTGCCATAATCGTTAAGCTGTCTAAGCTCTTGCAAACGGAGCTCTAGATATGCTGCCATAGCCGTTGATTCCAAGTCGTGCGGCAGCCGGCGGTAGTGCTTCATGTAGTCGAGCATCGCTTGGCTGCTGCCCGCCTTCATTTTGAAAGCCAGGCCCTTCTCTCGTATGTCTGATTTCAGTGCTCTGACTTGTTGCCGGTCAAAGCCAGCTCGCCTCACCCGTTTTTGCTCGCGTTTATTCAGCTGCCGGAACTGCCGCTGGCCGTCGCGCAAATAGCTGTAAGCCGTATCTGGATTATACCGTTCAAAGTCGGTGTTGGCGTACAGCTCAGCCAAGCTGAAAGCCGCCGTAGTTGTCTCCTCGCTGTCCGTTGAGGTATCGTGCAGGGCTTGCTGGTACTGCTGTAGCTTCTGGCTGAGTTCGGCTTGTTGGGCCAAGGCCCATTGCGGCGATAAGAGTACAAGGATCAGGGCAAAAAGTCGCATGCGATTGGGTTGATGTGATGTAGTTACTTCAATAGTAACGCTTGAGCGGCCATTTGGCTTGCTCGCTATGGCAATTTTACCGTAGGCTTATTTTTGTTTACCTTTCGCCAGTCAATAAGCGATACATGAGCGGACAACGGAAATTTGGAGCCTTCGACGGGGTATTTACGCCTTCCATATTGACCATACTGGGGGTGATCATGTACCTGCGTATGGGCTGGGTCGTGGGCAACGCCGGCTTGTGGGGGGCGATTATTATCGTGGTTATTGCGCATATCATTTCCTACAGTACCGGTCTCAGCATTTCTTCAATAGCTACAGACAAAAAAGTGGGGGCAGGCGGGGTCTACTATGTGCTTTCCCGCAGTTTGGGCTTGCCGATAGGCGGGGCGATCGGGCTGACTTTATTCGTAGGCACAGCCCTGAGTATTGCATTGTACCTAGTTGGTTTTGGCGAAAGCTTCAACGCTTACCTTGGGCTAAGCACCGATATCAACGGCTTGCGCAGTACCGGCAGCTTGTTTTTGCTGCTGCTCACCATCTTGGCTTTCATCAGCACCTCGGTGGCGATCAAGACGCAGTTTTTTATCTTGACGGCTATCGTATTGTCGCTGGTCTCCATCTTCATCGGCGGCGGCTCGGCGGAGGTGAACGATGCAGTGCCTTCCTTCGGCGGGGCTTCCACCGCCCCTATGGAGTCGGTATTCGCCATCTACTTTCCAGCAGTGACCGGTTTTACGGCAGGTATCGCCATGTCAGGCGACCTTGGTAACCCCAAGAAAGACATCCCGGTAGGCACAATCGCTTCGATAACGGTAGGGTTTGTCGTATACATCGCCCTATCGTTCTTCCTTTCGGCTAATGTCGATCAGGAGTTGCTGCGCAGTGACTATAATATTCTTTCTAAAATCGCCTACTTCGGCCCGGCGGTAATCGCTGGTATTTGGGGGGCTACGCTTTCCTCTGCTATCGGCGGTATACTCGGGGCACCCCGGATATTGCAAGCCATGTCTGTCGACCGGATTACGCCCAAGGTGTTTGGCAAAGGCTTCGGAGCGAGCAACGAGCCCCGCAATGCGCTGATCCTAACGGTTTTGATTGCCGAAGCAGGAATATTGATTGGCGAGCTGGACCTCATCGCCCGCATCGTTTCTATGTTCTACTTGGCCGCGTACGGCTTTATCAACATCTCCTTCTTTTTGGAAAGCTGGGCGAGCTCTGATTTCAAACCGTCCTTCAAAGTGAGCCGTTGGGTTGGCCTCGTGGGCTTTATTGCCACCTTCGCCGTTATGTTCAAATTGGATATGCTGGCCATGGTTGCTGCCTTAGTCATCATTGGCGGCGTGTTTTTGTGGCTGCAGCGCAAACAGATTAGCTTGGGGACTGGCGACGTGTGGCAAAGCGTGTGGTCTACGGTGGTCAAATCGGGCCTAAAACGCATGGAGGTCGCCGAGGACCACAAACGCAATTGGAAGCCGAATATCATGCTGTTTAGCGGCAACTCCGAGGCCCGGCCGCACTTGATCGAATTTGGAAAGTCCATGGCGGGGCAGGTCGGCATGGTGACCAATTTTGACTTGGTCGAAAACCAGCAAGCGGAAGTGCTTTTCCCCAAGCACAAGCAAAACGTCAGTGATGAGCTGCTGCAAAAATACGGGGTCTTTGGCCGCCGCATCGAGGTCAATAACCTCTACAAAGGCATAGAGACCATTGCCACCACTTTCGGTTTTTCCGGCCTAGACCCCAATACCGTGCTTATGGGCTGGGCGAAGAATACCTCCGACCCGATCTGGTTTGCCGAAATGACCGAAAAACTCATCGCGCTGGACTATAACGTACTGTACTTGGACTACGACAAGCGGTGGGGCTTCCGCAAACGCGAACAGGTCGACATGTGGTGGCGGGGCATCAGCAACAACGCCGAGCTCATGCTGCATCTGGCGCGGTTTATCACAGCGGCTCCCGGCTGGCGCAACGCCCGTATACGCGTACTGCTGGTCAACGATTTTAATGTCGACCGGCGGATCATCGAAAACCGGATTCAACTGCTGCTGGATGAATTTCGCGTCCAAGCCGAGATCAAGGTCATCAACAATACCGTAGACCGCAAGCCTTTTTACGAGTTGATGAAGACGATTTCGGCGGAAGCGGACTTGGTGTTCATCGGCATACCGAATATCAAACCCGGGGAAGAAGCGTCCTTCGTCAGCCGTACCAATGAGTTGGTGGGTATTATTGGGACGACGCTTTTGGTCAAGGCTTCTTCTACCTTCGAGACCACGCAGTTGGGCTTGAAAAACATTGAGCAAAAGCAAGAGTATGAGCCCGATCAGGCAGAGGCCGTTATGCCGCTGGAGGTGCCGCAAGATGCAACGCTGGCCAAAGTGGTGCAGGAGCTGGACGAGCAGATGGGGGCGGCCATTGACGAATTTGGGAAAACCACCCTTTCCGTACTGCAGCAGCACTACTTGCAGTGGCTGTCGGACAGCGAAAAGCATACGATGGCCTTATTGGCGCAAGCGGAAAGTCAAGACGGTTTGCCGTTTTCCGAATTGTATGCTTCCCTTTCGGGCCTCACCCGCCTTTCTGAAACTTTTACCGAAGAGGAGTTGGGCGTGTTGCAAAGCGTACTGGAAGAGGGGGTAAGCCGCTTCTGCAAACGGCGGGAGGATGTGCTGAATAGCTTGCCCGCTACGATCCGGGTGGAACACGCTGAAAAAGCAGGCAAGAAGATCAAGCTGCGCCTGCGTCGTAGCCTGGCCAAGATGGAAGCCCTGGAATCCCGTCCTCAACTTAAAGAAGCCCTCAATGTGATGGGGCTGGCACACGCCAACTTGGTACTGCGGATAGCCAAGATGGTCCGCGAGCAGTACGAAGCGCTGAGCAACCATTTGATCACGCAAACGGAGCAGGGCAGCGTAGAACAATTGCGGGGGGAGACTAGGGCCGCTTTCCAACGCCTGCGGGAACAAGCCTATGCTACATTGGAAGCCCCGCTGGTAGAATTGCGCAATGCCGACCGCCGTATCTGCAACCGCTTGGCAAAGGAAGGTCGGCAGCCTGCCTTCCGCAAAAGGCTTCGTCGGGAAAACCGGCAGCTAAAGCGCAAAACGCGCCGGGCCCGGGAAGCCTACATTCAGGACTACAGCAGCAACTGGAGCCGGAACCAAGAACTGCTGCACCGCAACTACGATGCGAGCCTGCAGCTCACTCAAGTCGTCCTGCGGCTGAAAGAGCGGAAGCGGCAATCGATGCAGGAGCTGCGCGAGGGCTATGCGGACCGCATCCTTCAAGAGATTCAAAGCCTGCAAGCACTGGTCAAACGGGCGAAAGCCAGTCTGCAAGCCCAAGACGAGGAGGCCTGGAATGCCCTGCAGCTGTACCGGGAAGAGGCCGACTATGACAATACCGAAGCCGTACTTTGGCGGTTTATGGAATCGATGAAACAGATCAGCAGCCCGCTGCCCGCCGAACTTACGCTTATCGACCAAGCGTCGCGGGACCATTTCCGGCAAGAGCAGGGTAGCGGTGTCACGACCATCAATCTAGCATTGGAAGAAATCGCCAACTATCTAGTCGACCTACAGTTTGTCAGCCCGTTTCAGCAACAGTTGACGACCCTCCGGCAGCAGCTCAACCGCGTCAGCGGCAGCGTGTACAACCGGGCTAGTTTGCTGAGTTACGGCCTGGACACTTCTACGGAGCAAAAGTCGGATAAGGAACTGATTCAAATCCTGCAAAGTGCCGAAGAAGAACTGCAACTGATGTCGGAAGCGGTAGGCAACATCTACAGCACCTTCGCCGCGGAGGTCAAAGAAAAGTACGAAGCCACCGAAGCGGCGCTGCGTATCCGGAGTATTGTTGCCCATGCGGACGAACTCTCGCAGTATGTCCGCAAGATCAGCCGCCGCCGTGGCTTAGCGGCCTGGCGGGAGCGCGCGGAGCGTTTTGTGGCGAGCCTGCAGCAAGAGTGGTCGGCTTTTGTCGCGAGGCGCAAGGAAGACGCCGCAGCGATCGCCTTCGAGCGCAAGCAGCAGCAGTTGCGCAGCGACCGCGACCGGCTGCGGGCTTTTGTGGAAGGCATTGACGGGCAGCCCGAAGCACTGAAGCGTTTGCCGTTCTACTACCGGCAACTGTTTTCGGGCAAGCACCTGAATCTAGGCCGGAAGACCCTGAGCCGGCAGGCGGAAGTAGCCGAAGTCAAAAAAGCAGTGGCTTACCAAGAAGAAGGTATCCGGGGCGGGATTATGATTACCGGGGACACGCTGAGCGGCAAAAGCTACTTCGTGGAATACGCTGCCCGGCAACTGACGAAGGGGGATATCTTGCGCGTGCTGCCGCCGCC
>JAAAOU010000047.1 GCA_009908745.1 Bacteroidota bacterium | reverse complement strand
GCCCAGGCGCAGGTCGCGCAGGATTTCTACCCGCTCCATGGTATCCACCTCGCTGTGGATGTAGCGCACCTTGATATTCATGCGCTGCAGGTACTTGGTCAGTTCCTCGGCCATACGCTTGGTCAGGGTGGTGACGAGCACGCGTTCCTGCCGGTCCGTCCGTTGGCGAATCTCCTCCATTAAATCGTCGATCTGATCCTGGCTCGGCCGCACTTCGATGGGCGGGTCGAGTAAGCCAGTTGGGCGGATCAGCTGCTCGACCAGATCGCCCCCGGTTTGTTCCAGCTCGTAGTCCCCCGGCGTAGCGCTCACGAAAACCACTTGGTTAATCAGGGTTTCGAATTCCGAAAAATTCAGCGGGCGGTTATCCATAGCGGAGGGCAGGCGGAAACCGAAGTTGACCAGGCTCATCTTGCGGGCCCGGTCGCCGCCGTACATGCCGCGCACCTGTGGTATGGTCACGTGACTCTCGTCCACCATCATCAGGTAATCGTCCGGGAAGTAATCGAGCAGGCAGAAGGGCCGGGTGCCGGGTTTGCGGCCGTCGAAGAAGCGGGAGTAGTTTTCCACCCCGTTGCAGTAGCCCAGCTCGCGGATCATCTCCAAGTCGAAGGTGGTACGCTCCCGTACGCGCTTGGCTTCCAGGAATTTGCTTTCGCGCTCGAAGTACTTTTCTTGCTCGAAGAGTTCGTCTTCAATCTGCCGGATGATTTCATTCATGCGATCCTTCGGGGCAATGTAGAGATTGGCGGGGAAGATGGCTGCGGTTTCCATACCCTCGATACGCTTGCCCGACTCTACCTCGATGCGGTCGATGGTCTCTATCTCGTCCCCAAAAAAGGTCACCCGGTAGCCGTAGTCCACGTAGGGCAGGTTGATATCCACGGTGTCGCCCCGCACGCGGAAGGTCGCCCGCCGGAAATCAGTCTCGGTGCGGGAGTAGAGGCTGTCGACCAAATTGTACAGCAGGCTGTTGCGGGAGATCGACTGTCCGACCTTGATGCGGATAATACCGCTTTTGTAGTCCTCCGGGTTGCCCATACCGTAGATGCAGGAGACGGAAGCCACGATGATGATGTCCCGCCGGCCAGAGAGCAGGGAGGAAGTGGCCCGCAGGCGCAGCTTGTCCACCTCCTCGTTGATCGCCAAGTCTTTTTCGATGAAGGTGTCGGTGGTAGAAATATAGGCTTCCGGCTGGTAGTAGTCGTAGTAGGACACGAAGTACTCCACGGCATTATCCGGGAAGAACTCCTTGAACTCGCCGTACAACTGGGCGGTCAGTGTTTTGTTGTGGGTGAGAATGAGGGTCGGGCGGTTCAGCTCGGCGATGGCATTGGCCATGGTGAAAGTCTTGCCCGAGCCGGTGACGCCAAGTAGCACCTGTGCTTTGTCGCCCCCTTCTACCCCCTGTACCAACTGCTTGATGGCTTGCGGCTGATCGCCGGTGGGGGTAAACGGGGATTGGAGTTGAAATGGCATGCGGCTATGATTTTGTAAACGGACGATTTCTACTCCTTTTGTACAAAAAAAGGCGGTTAAAGTTGCATGCGGCAGAGGCCTTACTTCTCCTGCTCGTACTTCTGCTTAAACTTACGGTACAGCGCCTTCTGCACATTATCCAAGTCAATGGCGCGGCCCTGCACAAAGGCTTGCTCCACATTGCCGTTGCGCACTTCCAGCGCGTCTCCTTGGCTGATAAACAGGGTAGCTTCCTTACCCACTTCCAGGGTACCCACCTGCTCGTCAATTTCAAGAATCTTGGCTAAGTTGCCCGTCAGGCCCGCGACAGCCTCCTCGTACTCCAGCCCGTAGCCCACGGCTTGCCCAGCCTGGAAGGCCAAGTTGCGCTGCTGCCAAAAACCTTCGTGCCCGAAGCCAAACAGCACCCCTGCCTCCTGCAACTGAGCAGGGGTTTTGAACGGCTGGTCGATATCCCCATCCACCCGGCTCGGCAGGCTCTGGGTGGAGCGCAGGATAACGGGTACTTCGGCTGCCTTTAATTTTTCGGCCACCATCCAGGCGTCCCTGCCATCCACTATTACTAAGTTAAGACCAAATTCCTTCGCCCACTTCAACGCGTGCAGGATTTCCTTGGCTTCCTGTGCCCGTACGTACACTTGGCGTTCACCGGCCAATACCCGGGCCATAGCCTCCAACTTGAGGTTGACCGGATCAGGCGATTCTAGGTGGTTGTAAGCCTGGGCTTCACGCATGAAGTCTTCCAGCTCCTGCACCTGCTCCTCGTATTTTTTATTGGGGCTGTAGCGGCGTTCCCGCCAGCTGTAGCTGAACAGGCTGGGCCAGTTGACGAACAAGCCTTCATCAGCGGCTAAAGCGGCATCTTCCCAGTTCCAGGCATCCAACAAAACAATGCTCGAAAGCCCGGAAACACGCCCGCCGGTAGGGGCGATCTGCGCCATCAGCACGCCTTCGGAGCGGACCGTGGGAATGACCGGAGAGTCGGTATTGTAGGCGATCAAGCTGCGCAGGCTGGGGTTCATACTGCCGGTCTCGTTGTAGTCGCGGGTAGCCCGCACCGCGCTAATGTCTACCAAGCCTAGGGTAGAGGCGGTGGCGATAAAGCCGGGGTAGAGGTGCTTGCCTGCCGCGTCGATTGGCTCGTAGCCGTTCCAGCTGCGCTCGGCGGCTTCCTCCGCTGTCCCCACAAAGGTGATGATGCCGTTGACGAATGCCAGGACGGCATCTTCCACGACTTCGCCGTTGCCCAAGTGGGCGGTGGCGCCGGTGATGTACAGTGGGGATGCCTGTGCGGGGGCAGGGGCAGGTACTTGGGCCAGCAGCCCGGCGGTAACGAAGCAAAGTAGACAAATGGATAGGTAGACTCGCATAGCAGTAGTGGTTGTGAGGCTAAATGTAAGGTTTAATGTTGAAAAGTTAGGGCGTTGAAAAGTTGTAATGTTCTAAAGTTCCAAACTTAGCTGGCCAACCGGGAAAGACTCCCTCTCTTTGGTTGTACGCCTTTAGGGTAAATTCTTCCTCGCCCCGCCGTAGCCATCACCGGCGATTATCAGAGGAGCGAAGGCAGACAACCTTCCAACTTTTCAACCATTCAACCTTCCAACTCTCCTAAGCTATTTACCCTAGTATTTAGAATTATTCAACTCGGAATCGGCCACATTGGATATGCATGGAATCCGGTGCGTGCGTCACAAAACTATTTACATTTCTTTTCGGGAATCGCAGTTGAAACCGGCCCTCCACTACGCTGGTGTCGGCGTTGAAATAGTCGATCAGCATGTAGTCATCATAAGTTAGTGGCGCGCCGAGTTCAAAGT
>JAAAOU010000369.1 GCA_009908745.1 Bacteroidota bacterium | reverse complement strand
GCGCTGCCCGAGTTTGTGCGCCCACTCGGCAACCTCTTCCATACTGATATTGGAAATGGGGACCAGCGGGCAAACGTCCGTAGCGCCCATACGCGGGTGCTCGCCTTCGTGCTTGCTCATGTCGATGAGTTCGCTGGCTTTTTTGATGGCTTGGAAGGCGGCTTCTACCACCGGTGCCGGCGCGCCTACAAAGGTGACAACGGTGCGGTTGGTGGCTTTGCCAGGGTCCACGTCGAGCAGCTTGACGCCTTCGACTTTTTCGATCTCGTCGGTGATCTGTTGGAGAATGGCAGGGTCGCGCCCCTCACTGAAATTGGGTACGCATTCGATTAAGGCTTGGTCCGTCATGTTGGTATTTGGTTTTTTCGACAATTAACTGACGGCCGAAAATAAACTTTTAGGATGGGAGGAACAATTTATAGATATTGGTGATTTTACAAATCACCAATATCTGATGTGAACCGCTTACTCGCCAATCGGGAAAAGCACACCGAGGCCAAACCCAAGCCCACGGTTGCGCTGTTTGGGGCTATCATCATCGCCGGAATCGTCTATGTTGGTCAACCCCAAAAGATAGCGAATATCCAAGAAAACGGTAGCAGGGCCCGCCTTAATGCTCAGCCCACCGCCGAACACAAAGCTGAAATCTGTCCGTTTGACCCCGTCTTCTTTAAAGTCAAGGTCTTCTTCCTCTTCTACCCCATTGCTCTTTGCTTTGCTCTTTCCGCTAAGCCCGTAGCCTATGGATGGGCCGCCATTGACAAAGCCCTGCAAGGTTTCACCCCCAAATGCGTATTTCGCTAGTACGGGGATTTCCAGATAATTTACAAGGACTTGCGATTCTACAACGTCTCCTACCCCAAAATCGAGATCGAGCCGGAACCCCTTTTGTATAAAGTGCAATTCGGGCTGTATACTGAATTCTTCTGTAATGCCCAGGCTCGCCATAAGGGCGAGGTCAAGGCCTATGCGGCTATCCGGCTCGATTCCCAATCCGGTTTCGTCTTCAAAATTAATGGTAGCTGAATTCAGGCCCGCTCGCAAGCCGAATGATGTGGTCTGTGCCTGAATGGTGGTTGCTACCGCTGCAAGCGCAAGCATAACCATCAAGCTTTGGATCGTGTTTTTCATTGTATATGTTGATTAAGTGAGAAAATACAGCAAAGGGCGCATTGCTCTTATCGTACTAGCTCCTTGCCGGGAACTCCAAGCACCCGAAGAATAGGGGATAACAACATTGCAATATAACTTAATAATGTTAAAAAAAAGTCCAGTTTGCTTTTTTTAACACAATGCCTCCCACAACACCTCCACCGGATGCAAAGCCTCCCGCTGCGTCCCATCCTTAATCTGATGGCGGCAGCTCGTGCCCGGCGCGGCGATGATCTGCTCGGCAGCAGCCTCCCGCACGGCGGGGAATAACACTTGCTCGCCTACGGTCATGCTTAGTTCGTAGTGCTCTTTTTCGTAGCCAAAGGAGCCCGCCATGCCGCAGCAGCCGGAGGGGATGACTTCCACCGTGTAATGGGCCGGCAGGTTGAGCACGAAAGCCGAAGCGTCAATGCCAGCGAGTGCTTTTTGGTGGCAGTGGCCGTGCAGCAGCACCTGCCGGCTTTCTTGCGTAAACTGTTCTGACTGAATACGCCCAGCTTCCACTTCCCGCATCAGGAATTCTTCCACCATGAGCGCGTTTTCGCCTATGGCGGTGGCTGCTTCTTTCAGCTCCGCGCCCGCCAGTTTGGGGTATTCATCCCGGAAGCCGAGGATAGCGGAGGGCTCTACACCTACCAGTGGCGTCTCCGCGGTCACTTTGTCTTTGAAAGTACGGATGTTTTTCCGGGCCATGCGCTGGGCGGCCGGCAATAGGCCTTTAGACATGTGGGCGCGCCCGCTTTCGGCGTGGGGGGCGTACTTGACCTCGTACCCTAGCCGGCTCAGCAATTCTACCGCTTTTATGCCTATGGCTGCATCATTGTAATTGGTGAATTCATCGCAAAAGAACCAGAGGCTGCCCTTGCGTTGCCCATTGGGGGAGAGGCGCTTCAGGTGGCGCTTCATCCAGCGCTGCAAGGAGATACGGTGGACGGTAGGCAGGCTGCGCTCCTGCGCCACGCCGAGCACCCGTTTGGCGATGCCGCTCAGGAAAGGGTTTGTGAGCGCAAAGTTGCTCAGTGCGGGTAACTGTATGGCCAAGCTATTGACCGTGCCGATATTGGCGAATGCCCGGGCGCGCAGTGGGATGCCATTGGTTTTGTAATACTGGTGCAAAAACTCGGACTTGAGCGTGGTCATATCCACATTGGAGGGGCACTCGGCCGTGCATCCCTTGCACGCTAGGCAGAGGTCCATGGCTTCGGCAATCTCCGGGTGGTCGAATGGGTTTTCTTTGACATTCATCGTCAGGAATTCCCGCAGCACGTTGGCCCGGCCGCGGGTGGTGTCCTTCTCATCGCGGGTGGCGCGGTAGCTGGGGCACATCGTACCGCCCGAGAAGTTGAGTTTGCGGCAGTCACCCGATCCGTTGCAGCGCTCGGCGGCTCGCAGTATGCCGCCGGCATCCGAGAAGTCGTAGACCGTTTCGAATTGCGGGGTTTCCTGCCCCGCCTCGTAGCGGAAGCTGCTTTGCATAGGCGGCGCATCCACGATTTTCCTGGGGTTGAAGATACCCTTGGGGTCCCACTGCTGTTTGAGCTCGCGCAGCAGCTGGTAGTTGTCCTCGCCTATCATCAGGGGGATAAATTCCGCTCTTACCCGGCCGTCGCCGTGCTCGCCGCTGAGAGAGCCTCGGTATTTTTTTACCAGTTTGGCGACCTCCTCGGTGATGTCGTGGAAGAGTTGCTGCCCCTTCGCCTGCTTCAAGTCGAGTATGGGGCGCAAGTGCAATTCCCCGGCCCCGGCGTGCGCGTAGTAGACCGACTGCTGGCCGAAGCGCTCCATCAGCGCATCAAATTCATTGATATAAGCCGGCAGGTCTTCAATAGCTACAGCGGTGTCTTCTATACAAGCTACCGGCTTGGCGTCGCCAGGGATATTGGCTAGAAGCCCCAGCCCGGCCTTGCGGAGGGTCCACACTTGCTTGCTCTTGGGGGCTTCTACAATAGGGTAGGCGTAGCCCATGCCTTTGCGTTGCAGCTCTTCCGCCAAGGCTTTGGCTTTAGCCCGCGCTTCCTCGAAGGTGTCCCCCCGGAATTCCACCATCAAAATCCCCTGCGGGTCGCCTTCTACGAAAAAGCGGTTTTTCTTTTGCTCGATATTTTTCTTAGTCAGGTCCAGTATGATTTTGTCCATTAGCTCGCAGGCC
>JAAAOU010000444.1 GCA_009908745.1 Bacteroidota bacterium | reverse complement strand
TTTCCCATTTCTTACTTCATACTTCCTATTTCCTATTTCTTACTTCCCATCCCCCTAAACCTCCGAGCCACCACCCCAGGCTGCCGCTTATTAAACCCCTCAATCCAAAAATCATCATTAAGGTAAAGATGATCGCTAGCCCGCGTAAGCGCCGTATAAAACCACCGGTACAACGCATTCCGCTGCTGCACAAAAACCGATTTCTGCACATTCAAGTACACCTCCGGCCACTCCCCGCCCTGCGCCTTATGGCAAGTAATCACATACCCGAACTTTGCCCGCAGCGCATTCAAGTAGGGATCGTTGCGCATAGCCTTCTGGTACGCTTCCGTTTTGCGCTTGACGCCCTTTTTCCGCATCCTTTTGTCGAAATCAATCAACAAGCTACGACTCTCCTCCGGCTGTAGGCCCGCATAATTGTTGTACAGCAGCTCCCGGATCATCAACGTCTTATAACGGTTATTGCCCCCTATATCCTCCAATTCCACCTCCAAGAAGCCAAAGCCCGCCTGCCGGCCCGCCGGGCGCACTTTGCGCACGATGACCTGATCGCCATTGGTCAGCGGCACGTAATAGCTGTTTTGCACCACCATAAGCAGCTCCCCTTCCGCGAGGTTTTTATTGCCCATGAGCGTCATGCGTAACTTATGATTGAGGCGGCGGCAGTGGCCATTCGCGTTCGTGATCATCAGCGCCCGGCTGTAGTCCTTTTTGCGCAGATGCTTGAGGTAAGCCTGCACCAGCTCATGCTCATTGGGGTACAAATGTGCTTGCGCGCCTGTAGGCACCATCACCTTAGGCCACTTGACGTAGCGATTGGCGATAATATCCGCCCGGAAGCGCCCGGCCAGGCGCAAAATCTCAGAGTCTGTCCCCTGCCGGATGATCTCGCTCAACTCCGCGTACTGCACGGCCACCTTGTAGTTATCGCGCAAATAGCGCGGGCTCAGCGCCGGCGAAAAGGTCTCCTCGCTCACCGGCGGCAACTGACAGGGGTCGCCCACGAAGACGACGCGCCGCCCCTCGGTAAATTCCAGAAAATCCACCAGCAAATGCCCGGAGCCAAAGCTGGCCACCTGCCCGCCCGTAGTAGCCGTATTGGGGATCATAGAGGCTTCGTCCACGATGTACACCGGCGGCTCATTGAATACAGGCTGCGGGCGGATGTCAAACTGCAAGGCCAGCTGCGCGCCCTTCTCCCCGCCCTCCCCCAGCTCGTCGAACTGATAGACGCAGGAGTGGATGGTGCTTGCCTCGCGCCCGGTCTTGCCCGCCAGCACCTTGGCGGCCCGGCCGGTGGTGGCCAACAGCACCGGCTTCATGCCCTGCGCTTCCAGCCAGTCGGCATACTGCCCCAGCAGGGTGGTCTTGCCGGTACCGGCGTAGCCGCGTAGGACGAAGGCGCGGGCACCTTCATCTTGGGTGAAGGACTGAAGCTTTTGGAGGGCGGCTTGCTGATGTGGGGTCAAGGTCAATGCCATAATCAATAGGGTCTAAACTGAACGAATTCAAATTGCACGATTTTCTTGCCGTCGCGCTCTTCGACTTTGCGGTGGGAGGTGGAGGCGACGCAGGGGATGCCCGCGGCCTTGAGCTTTTGCACCAGGGCGAAGGTGAAGGTCATCTCGCCCATTAGGTGGACGGCGGTGGGGGTTAGGGATTGGATGGTTTCGAAGTATTCTTGGACCAGGGCTTGCATTTGTATAGCCTCCATGTTAGGGTTGATAGCGGGAAAGGGGATATCACGGACGTAGCCGTACTGCTCCCGTGCTGCCTGCAGCTGCTCAGCAGGCCATTTATCAGAGGGGTGGTTGGACAAGTTGATAAGCCCGCCTTCTACCTCCTGCTCCAAATAGGGCATTAGCTCCTTACGGATGGCTTCGTAAGCCTCTTGCAAGATGCGGTAGAAACCTTCTGCCCGGCTGGTCTTGGTATAGCCGCCGTGGTTGATGTCGTTTCTCGCTTTAGCCAGTTTGCTGAATGGCGAAGCAATAGCCTGCGCCAGATCATCTTCCATCACCCTATACCCCAGTGCTTTATACCGGCCGATTTGCCCTCTCCACTCTTCCTCTGGCGGCGTGTAGTCAATGAATTGTAGGGCACGGGAAATCAGGTCTCGCCCTTTGCCATTGTGATAGGGGTTGAAGTAATCGGGCTCCCCCCACCCTTTCTCGGCGTAATGATTGCAAAGCCAGGTAATCACGCCTTCCTGCAATTGGGTAATGCCCTGCGGTACAAGCTGATGCTGAATACACCAATGTACCGCTTCCAGCCACTGCGCGTGCCGAAAGCGGAGGACCTTAGACTTAATGTGTTCAATGACGCCATTAAGCGGCTTGATGTAGCTTTGCTCTTTGGAAAAAGCATTCAGGGAATCGTGTAGAGCGTCAAAGTTGTACTCCCATATTTGCCGCCCCCGGTTGGTCGAAATTCGCTTTACGAGCCCGTCCAGGCCATGAGTAATATCCCGGAGGTTGCGGGCAATGGCATCCTGCCCTTTACTCTGTGAAAGTATGGGCGTTATATTCTTTCGGGTAAGCTCCGCCAGCCGGGCCGGGTTGCCATCCTCCACAAAGTCGTCGGCGGCTACCGTCCAGTCTTGCAAATCGGAAAAGCTGACGAGGTCTAGCACCGGCACCGGGCGTTCCTCCATAGGCATTTGCCGCACTTCGTAAGCCATGCCCAGCTGCTCAAAAGCGCCGTAGTAAATGGCTTTTACCGTAATTTGCTTCAGCACTTTGGCATAATTAAGCAGCGTCATGCCCAGCATGGGCAGGTACCGCCAAGAATGGGTGATGTCCAAATAGACTTCGTCGCCGGGCTGTATGCATTCGTACACGCGCTCGAAGGTGGCCCAGATGGCTTCCGGCTCAGACTCGCCATCGACAGGTATTGGGCTCACGCCAAATGCATAAGCCTCGGCTTCGACCTGCTGGGCCAGGCCGGTATTGGGGATCACCTGTTTGGTCTTGAAGTCGTAGTGCCCATCGTTTTCCCAGTTGGCTGCCCGGGCTTCGTCGGTCAGGAAAATGTAGGCGTGGTCCTCCGCCGTAAAATCAGGGGCGAGGTGGTTCAGAATCGTCTTCTGTACGTATTTTTCCAAAGGGGCGTTTTCTGCACTGCGTTCTATCCAGTAGCTGACAGGCTCGTAGTTGTTGGTGCCTAGGAAGGAGAGGAAGATTTTGCGTGGCATGGTGGTTTATTTTTGTAGTTGACGGTAGTACGCCCGGTAATCGCAGCGGGTATAGAGGTTTTCCTCACCAAGCGTATCATGAGGAACTAGTATATTCTCTTCATCAAGCTG
>JAAAOU010000264.1 GCA_009908745.1 Bacteroidota bacterium | reverse complement strand
TTTTTCTCGATGTATCCGGCTTTAAGCCATTTACGAAGAATGGTCTTGTTGATTGGAATGTTTTCTAAAATCCAATCGTGCCGGATGTTATCGAAACACGCTTTAATGTCTGCCTCGAATATCCATTGTGCAGAGTTTTTCCTGCAAAGAGCCAGGAAGCATTGGGCAATCGCATCGTTGCACGAACGCCTGTTTCTGAACCCGTAGGAGTTACGGTCGGCCGTGGTTTCGGCCAGCGGGTCAAGAGCGATTTTGTAAAGTGTTTGCATCGCTCTGTCGTGCATGGTGGGAATGCTGAGTGGTCGTTTCTTCCCGTTCTTTTTAGGAATGTAAATTCTGCGCAATGGCTTGGGACGATACCCTCTAATAGTAAGAGATCTGGCCGCTTGTAGCTTTTCGTCAGGACTAATCCATAACTTATTGTCTACGCCCGGGGTTTTACCGCCTTTGTTGGTGGTTACCCTGAGTACGGCCAGTAGTTTAGCAAAGAATGATTTCGAGAGGAGATGCATCAGGGCCTTTGCTTTGCCCCAACGTTTCTCTTTAACAGCCTTGGCAATGCGTCTTTGCAGCCTGCTCACCGACTGGATCACTTTGCGCCATTGAATGGTCGCCCAGTTGTCCGTGTGGTGTGGAAGTGCACACGATGAATTTGCATCCTCGTTCATTTGCTTTCTTTCATTTGCAGGTTCTGTAAAGCTTCTTGCCATAAAGCACCAGTTGAAGGTCAGCGAGCTTTCGCCCCGTGGTGATGTTTCAACCACTATCCGACTCATTACAAACCGGCCTTCGCTTCGTTCAACCTCTCTGTCCGACGTTTCCCAATGCCTTACGGTTATGGTTTTATCCCGTTTGTTTGCTCGAAACAGTTGGGAGAGAGCGCCGGGCTTCCGTGTTCCGCTCTAATAACAATAATGTGAGGTTAGGCCCATCCTGTCTGCCGGCTGAACAACGTCTTCGTATGAGCTGCGTTAAACGCTCATAACCTGTCAGCTTACCATTTTGGTAGGGAGCGTATCAGTCTTAGTTTTCGCTCTTACGCCTTTACGACAGTTGCGGAATGTTTATGTACTTTGACCCTGCTCACGCATCCATGCCCTTAATCGGTCTAAGACCCCGATGACAGTCTGCCTCACGGTTTCCTGCCACGCCGTGGGATACGAAATCCCGGCGATTGGTACACTTTACCCGGGAGCTTCAACCCGCAGTGGCTGCACCACACGCCAGTTGTCCCGGTAGGATACTATTGGAAGAACAATAGGTTTTATCAGGGCCATTGCCCTGTAAAACAATTATATAGAGCGACATCGTGTCGCAATAACGTCCCGGCTATATGCGCCTGGGCGTGGCTTTCAGACCAGCTGTGGATTTATCAGTTTGAACGCATGGGAGAGGGTAAAACAAAACCCTCAATATGCTGTGGATGCCACGGCTGGCGTATATAGCTTTGTGTGTGCCCTGCATGAGCAGCAGTGCACCCACCTCGAAGTTCCAGAAAAAGTTTAAAAATACAAATCTTTTTCAAGGAGCCATAGAGTGTGGGGTAATTTTATCCAGAGGGTGTGAGTCCCTTATGCGCGAGGGTGACGCCTCGAAGCATTAGCAAGTGGCAAGCTGGCCAGCCGTGAGGCAGGCAGTGAAGGAAGCCAACCGGCAAAAGTCTGTACTGACGGACAGGAATTACGGGATTAGCATGTCCTGTAAGGCGCATATGAGGCATGATTGTTCGGGTAAGCAAGCACATCATTGTAAAGCCCAAAGAATACCCAAAGAGCAGTTATGTAGATGCGACAGGAATAGACTGAAGGATAAAGCTCTTACCAGGGGATCGCTCCACGTCCACGGGCTGGAGAAGTGGAGCAGTCAGCAGAAGTCATAGTAGGTGAGGATGCTACCGTTTCACGGTATTAACCGGAAGGAATATTGCGGCGTACAAGTGAACCGTATTAGCCGGGTTTCCCGACACAAGAAGTGAACACCGAAGGACGGAACTTTAAATCGTTACAAATTTGCCCGGGAGGTCTAAGTTAAAAGCTTACCAGCCCGATGAAAGCGTAACAGGAAATAGCAAAGAGAATGGAAGAAGCACTGATTGAGAAAATTCTGCAACCGGCCAATCTATCGATGGCCTGCAGGGAAGTAGTACGTAACAAAGGAGCAGGGGGTGTAGATGGCATGAAGGTAAGCGAATTGGAAGCCTATCTTCACGAGCATCGTACGACCCTTGCCGAGCAGATTCGCACAGGTAACTACCATGCACAACCGATCAGAGGCAAGGAAATATCCAAAGGAGGCGGAAAAATGCGCCTATTGGGGATTCCTACGGCCGTAGACCGGATGCTGCAACAGGCGGTGCTGCGTGTGATTACGGCCCGTTACGAACAAGCGTTTTCGACCTATAGCTATGGATTTCGCCCCCGGCGGAATACACAGCAGGCCGTAAGTAAATCGCTACACTACATCAATTCCGGCTATCAACATATCGTCGAAATTGATCTCAAACAGTTCTTCGACATGGTCGATCATGTGCTACTGCTCCAACTGCTTTACCGAAAGGTGAAATGTAAATCCACAATGCGCCTTATCCGGCGATGGCTGAGGGCCCCTCTTGAAAAAGACGGGAAACTCATCAAACGTCGGAGAGGCGTGCCACAAGGAAGCCCTATAAGTCCACTGCTGTCCAATATCATGTTACATGAACTGGACACAGAGTTGGAGCGTTTGGGACTTCGGTTTGTTCGCTATGCCGATGACTTCAGCATCTATTGCAAAACGAAATCGGAAGCAAAACAAGCAGGCAACCAGATTTACATCTATCTTCGGGACAAGCTGAAACTCCCCATTAACAAGGAGAAGAGTGGCATACGGCGACCCGTCCATTTTCAGATTTTGGGCTATGGTTTTACCCCTGTTTTTCAAAAAGGGGTCAAAGGCAAATACCAATTGATCGTTACCCGTAAAAAATGGAAAACCTTAAAAGCCAAGTTGAAGGAAATTACCCGTAAAACCACGCCAATGAGCTTCGATGAACGCATAAAACGGCTGAACGAAGTTCAGCGGGGATGGCTAAATGCCGTCAAATATGCCAACATCAAAGAGAAATTGGCGGAACTGGACGGTTGGTTGCGCAACCGACTGAGGTATTGCATCTGGCATCACTGGAAAAAGCTTGAACGGAAACGGAAAAACCTGATCCGCTTAGGTGTTCCCCCGCGAGATGCGTATTCCTGGAGTCGCAGCCGAATGGGAGGTTGGGCCATTGCCCAAAGCCCCATATTGGGAACCACCATCACCAAGGCCCGTCTATCGAA
>JAAAOU010000048.1 GCA_009908745.1 Bacteroidota bacterium | reverse complement strand
GAAAGCCCTCGATTTTGCGGTGGCAGCTTCCTGCCTGAAGCATACGATATACGGCGATGCCAATCAGGTAACGGTGGCAGAAGTAGAAAAGCTGATGGCTGGCGACGCCTCCGGCCGGGTGGCCCGTTAAAAAAAGGACCAAAAACAATACTATGGAGCAAGATTACAGCCGCATGGCGGTACTAAACACGATTGCAGAGCAGAAGCTGCTCCCTCTATTCTACCATCCGGACCCTGAGGTGGGAAAAGACGTACTTAAAGCCTGCTACCGGGGCGGGGGCCGGCTGCTGGAGTTTGTCAACCGGGGGGCTTTTGCGCACGAGGTGTTTGCCCAGTTGAGCCGGTATGCCCGCCAAGAGCTCCCCGGTATGATGCTGGGGGTAGGTTCGGTGACCGATGCGGCTACCGCCTCGCTGTACATGAATCTGGGAGCGGCTTTTGTGGTATCCGCCAGTTTGCGGGAAGATATTGCCAAGGTATGCAACCGCCGAAAAGTGCCTTACTTTCCGGGTTGCGGTTCCCTTACGGAAATCGGCCGGGCGGAGGAACTGGGCTGCGAAATCGTAAAGCTGTTCCCCGGCGGCGTGTACGGCCCGGGTTTTGTGAAGGCCGTGCTGGGCCCGCAGCCTTGGACGCGCATCATGCCTACCGGCGGGGTAGCGCCCTCGGCAGAAAGCCTGAACGCTTGGATGGAGGCAGGCGCGGCCTGTGTAGGCATGGGCTCCAAGCTTATCAGCAAAGCGCTGGTGGCGGAGCAGCAATTTGATGAATTGGAAGAACGCGTCCGGGCGACTTTAGCCCTTTTGCAACCGTAAAACTTGGTTATGAAACGATGGATGGTATACATACTTGGTTGTTGGGCGCTCTTGGCCATAGCTGGCTGCGGCAAAGCGGAAAGCGGGCGCGTTATCCAGCTCGGGCACGGCCTGGATGTGGAGCACTCCGTGCACAAGGGGATGGAGTACATGGCGGAGTATGTAGATTCTGTGTCCGAAGGGCAATTGCAAATAGAGATATTCCCCAATCAGCAACTGGGTACGGAACGGCAATGCCTGGAGCTGCTGCAGATTGGCAGTCTGGGGATGACCAAAGTCTCTTCGGCGGTACTAGAGGGGTTTACTCCCGAGATGAAAGTACTGAGTTTGCCCTACATTTTCCGGGACCGGGGCCATGCATACCGTGTGCAAGACAGCCCGCTCGGCGAAGAGCTGCTGCTGGCTAGCGTGCCCGCACGGCTGCGCGGCTTGGCCTATTTTGATGCCGGGCAACGCTCCTTCTACACCAAGGAAAAGCCGGTAAGGCAGCCTGAGGACCTGGAAGGCTTGAAAATACGGGTACAGGAAAGCGCTACCGCCATGCAGCTGGTCAGCGCCCTAGGGGCTTCTCCGACCCCTATCTCATGGGGCGAGCTGTATACGGCACTGCAGCAGGGGGTGGTAGACGGTGCCGAAAACAACCCGCCGAGTTTTTACCTGTCGCACCATTACGAGGTCTGCAAGTATTACATCCTCAACGAGCATACTGCTGTACCCGACATACTGCTGATCGGCATGCCGCTCTGGAGCCGCTTGAGCCTCCAAGAGCAAGAGTGGCTTCAGGAAGCTGCCGCTGCCGCCACCGATTACCAGCGCCAACTCTGGCAAGCCGCCGAGGCAAAAGCGCTGGAAGCGGTACAGGAAGCAGGTGTAGAAATCATCCGGCCGGACAAAGCGCCGTTTTTTGAACAGACCCAGCATTTGCTGGAACAGTACCAAGACGAGCCCGCTATCTACGAACTTATTCAAAGGATAAAAGCTGTGGAATGAAAACGCTGCTAGACCGTATATTAGAATCTACTCTTTTCCTGCTGATGGTACTGATTTGTGTATCGGTACTCTGGGGCGTATTCACCCGCTATGCCCTGGGCAGTCAGGCTAGTTGGTCGGAAGAGTTGGCCCGGTTTCTCTTGATTTGGATTGGCCTGTTGGGTACCGCTTGGGCTGCGGGCCAGCGGATGCACTTGGCGATTACCCTGCTGCCTGAGTATTTGCAAGGGCAACAGCAGGCCTATCTGCTCCGGTTCATCGATCTGTTGGTGCTATTGTTTGCAGCAGCCGTACTGCTTGTGGGGGGAGGCCGTCTGGTCTATCTCACCAATATCTTGGGGCAGTCTTCGCCGGCTATGGGCATTCCTATGGAAGCGGTGTACCTCGTACTGCCGCTGAGCGGCTTGATCATCATCTATTACAAACTGTCGGCTTTTAAAAACCAATAGCTTTGGAAATCGCCATACTCGTATTCAGTTTCTTGATTTTGCTGTCCATTGGTGTGCCCATCGCGTGGAGTATTGGGCTGAGCAGTACATTCACCATGCTGGTTTCCATTCCGGCCATGCCCGCCTTTACTACTGTGGCGCAACGTATGGCAACGGCATTGGACAGTTTTTCTCTGCTCGCGATACCATTTTTCATCCTGGCCGGGCAAATCATGAACCAAGGCGGTATTGCCAAGCGGTTGATCCGTTTTGCGAAGACGATCGTCGGGGGGCTGCCCGGCGGCTTGGCGCATGTCAACATCATAGCCGCCATGCTGTTCGGCGCCATTGCCGGGTCAGCGGTAGCAGCGGCCTCGGCTATCGGCGGTTTTATGGGTAAAGAGATGGAGGAGGAAGGCTACAGCAAGCCTTTTGCAGCGGCGGTGAATGTCACTTCTGCCACCACGGGCCTGATCATCCCGCCCAGCAACATCCTGATCGTCTATTCGCTGGCCAGTGGGGGCGTATCTATTGCCGCGCTGTTTCTGGCTGGGTATATACCGGGTTTGCTTATCGGTTTGTCGCTCATGCTTGCTGCCGGTGTCTGGGCAAAGCGCCGCGGGTACGGCAAAGAGCGCCGCAGTCCGCTGTCGGAAATGTTGCGGGCCTTTTTGCAGGCTTTGCCTAGCCTGATGCTATTGGTCATCGTTATCGGGGGGATCGTAGCCGGTATTTTTACCGCTACAGAAGCCTCAGCTGTGGCGGTGCTTTACTGTTTGGTGCTGGCTTTCTATTACCGGGAGGTGCGCGTCAAAGATTTAAAGCCTCTGTTCCTGAGAGCCGTCGGCACGACTGCCATCGTGATGCTGCTGATTGGCACTTCCATGTCCATGTCGTGGGTGATGGCTTTCGAGCATTTGCCCGAACGTATTGCGAATGGCTTGCTGGCTTACACCGAAAGCAAGTTTGCCATTCTGTTAGTGATCAACCTCGTGCTTTTGTTCGTCGGTATTTTCATGGATATGACACCAGCCGTCTTGATTTTTACGCCCATATTCCTGCCCGTAGTCACCACCTTGGGCATGGACCCGGTG
>JAAAOU010000026.1 GCA_009908745.1 Bacteroidota bacterium | reverse complement strand
GTACTTGCCCCACTTCCGTATCTGCCGGCACGATAAGCTCCGGGTCGCGGTTGTCCATGCTGCGGATGTGCCCCCAGCAAGGCTCAAAGCCCGGCCCAGCATCGACGCCTGGGCGGAGGTCTATTTCATATTCAAACAAGCCGTGGCCGTCCAGGATGCTGTCGTTTTGTGGTTTGAGGTCGTCGATGCCGATCAGGAAGTCGCTGTCGTCCAGGCAGCCAAAGGTCCCTTCCAGCAGCATGTCTGGCGTGATGCGGCGGCTGCAGTTCTCATCCAGGCTGATATTGATCTGGTCGTTGCAGCTCAGGTTGACTTCGCTGCTGCTCTCTTGGGTAAGGTGTATGTTGAAACTGCCGGTACTGCTGTTGCCCGCCTCGTCTTCGGCTTGCAGGCTGACGGTGTAGTTGCCGGGTGGCAAAATGGTGCAGTAGGTGTTGCCCGAGGGGTTGTTGAGCGGGAACAGATCGCCCGACTCGTTGCTGACAAACAGGTTGACATCCACCGCTGCATCGCAGTTGTCAGTGGCTTGGGCCTCGAAGCAGACTTCCTGCAGGGGCTGTGCGCAGGCATCTAGCTGCTTGTAGATATGCTGTGCCGGATAAACCAGTACAGGGGCTTCTTCATCCGCTTGGCTGACAACAGACAAGGTGTTAGCGGCTTCAGAGATGTTGCCGGCGGCATCGATGTACAAGACTTCCAATTCAGCGCTGTCCAAGTCGGCAGTAAGCAAGAGTTCGTAAGTCAACGCATTGGGGCCAGACTGCTCCTCGATGAGGGGCAACGGCTGGCCGTCCAGATTGACCGACAGATTATCCATGTTTGGTGCCTGATCGCAGTCGTCCTGAAAACCAATGCCGATGTAGGTATTCAAACTGTCTGTACATTCCGGGATGGTGAACGTCAAGTTGCCCGGCAGGTTGAGATCGGCGGGCTGGTCCGGCTCCTGCTCCACGATGACGGCTGTGGTCTGAAACACTAGCCCCTGGTAGGCGAGCTCCACACTGTAGAAGCCGGGCGGCAGGCTGCCAGTCAACTCGAAGTAAGCATAGCCAGCCTGCACACTGATGGCACCCAGCGAAAGGGGCGCGCCGCTCACGCTGATATCGCCTGCCACATTGCTTCCTGGCGTAATGGTACAGTCCATGATGTTGCCGGAAAGGAGGACAAAGGCTTCTGCCTCGCAGGGCGATAGGTTAAATTGGGTGTTGCCGCTTAAGTCTACGATTGGAGCGGGGCTATCACCTTGCTGGATCGTAATGTCAAAGGAATAGGTGGAGCTATTGCCATAGTCATCCGTTGCTTCGTAGGTAACGGTATACTGCCCGACGGAAAGGTTGCTGCCGGAAGGTGGCCCGGCGATTTGTTGCAAATCGGGCTCCAGGTCGCAGTCGTCCTGCGTGCTTACCGTCCAGTTTACCGGCGTGTCGGAGTCGCAGGAGGGCGTTTCAACCATTATGTCGCCGGGGCCCTGAATGACGGGAGCCCTTACGTCTCTTACTTCCACCACGAAGGTTTGGGAGGCTGTATTGCCATCCGCATCTGTACTGGTAATGGTAACGGTATTGGTGCCTGTAGCGGCAAAAAGCTCCAGGATAAAGGAAGTGCCATTGTAGCTTACTACGGCATTGCCCCCCGGGAATACCGTCAGGTTATTGCTGGTCGTCGCAACGTCCACTTCTACATCGGGTACGCCGCAGTTGTCGAAAGTATGAATCACCCACGTCCGCTGAATGCCGCAATTGCCTTCGGGCAGCGTGAAGGTGGTCAATGAGTCCGGAGTGGTTCCAACGGCATTGAGGGCGGCCAGGCTGGGCGGGTCGCTATCTGTCGACTGGAGTTGCACTTCCGTAAAAACGCTATCCAGGCAGGCACTGGTATAATTGCAGTCTACAGCTTGGTCTAGTACGAGCTGCAAGCTGTAGCTGCCCGTGTCCAAATTGTTATACACCAAGGTGTCGCCCTCCGAGATGGCGGTCGTGTCTCCCGCCAGCACTAAGCCAAACACGGAATTACAGCCATGAGCCTCCACGGTGGCCGACAGGCTGCCATCTGCTGCATCCGGGCAGGAGGTGCCCTCGCTGTCTACGATTACGATCTCCGGCAAAAGCTGCTGAATGGCGCTGCCGTCAATGCTGCCTTGCACCGCTGATACCGTACTGTTTCCGCAGTCGGCCGTCAGGGAGTAGGTGTAATCTTGGCCGGCTTCCAGCGTCCCGGCGGAAATGGTAAAGCTGGTGTCGGGCATGTTGATGAAATCTACCACGTCCATACCAGCGCTGTTTTCCACTTCTACCGTGTACTGCAAAGCGCCCGGCACGGCGGGCCAGCTGAGTTGCACGGCACCGTCGCATTCGTAAGCTACGGGGTTCAGCACCGGCGTCGGGCAATCTGTCTGGGCCAGCAGACCGTGCTGCGTAGTGAACAGCAAAAGCAGCAAGCTTATAAATGGTATTAGCAGTGGGGGGCGTTGGCGGAAATGGATCAACGTATACATAACGCATTCGTTTTTGGCAACAGCCGACCCGGCCAGGCAGGCGCTATTTGCCCGCTGGCTACCGTCGGTTATCGTCGGTGTAGTTTGATTGATGTAGTTCTGAATACAGCTTTTTCGCTGCTCACTACATACGTTCCAACAACCGTGCCAAAAATGGAAAAGGCTACTTGTTCCGCCGCCAAATGACGTACATGCCCGCCAGGCCGATCAAGAATAAAATGACCGCGATAAGCTCCGCCTGCGTGTATTCCAGCCCAAAGTTGTGGTAAACCGGGTTCACCCGGATTTTCTCGATGAAGAATCGCTCCACGCCATTGAATACCAGATAGAGGAAGAACAGCATGCCCGGGTAGGCCGGGCTGAGCTTGCGCCGCAGCGACCAGAGGATGCCGCCGATCACAAACGCCATAAATGTCTCATAAACGGGGGTGGGAAAAACCGGCTCCGCCAGGCGGCGGCAGTAATCCATGGTACAGCCTTCGATGGGTACGCCGCGGTTCAGGACGTTGTGCGGGTAGTCGTAAGCCCACAGCCAATCGGGTAGGAACCACCATCCGGGCTGCGCGGCGGTATTCACAATGCCCCAGTCACCGTCGCCGGAGAAGTGGCAGCCCAGCCGGCCCACGCCGTAGGCAATGATGAGCGCCGGCGCTACCGCGTCCAATACGTGGACAACCGGTATGTTTTTGCGCCGCAGGTAGAGGCCCACGAAGAGAAAGCCAAAGATCAAACCACCGTATATCGCCAGGCCGCCTCCGGAAAGCAGGGTGCCGACCGGGTCTTCCAACAGGGCGGGGATATCCTCGATCACGGCAAATAGCTTGGCGCCGATTACCCC
>JAAAOU010000197.1 GCA_009908745.1 Bacteroidota bacterium | reverse complement strand
TCGGTGGCGCGTATCCAGAGGTCTTCCTGATTGTAGAAGACTTCGGGGTCTTCCATGTGGTATTTGGCGTATACGATACCTTGGGTCAGCAGGTAGTCGACCGGGTAGCGGATGTGCTCGTGCAGGGCTTCGGGCATGGCGCTGCGGGGCTTCATCATATCGGGGAAGATACGGCTCCACACTTTGATAATCGGGTCTTCTTCGTCGAAGGTGTATAAATCCACCTTGCCATCGTAGGCGTTGACGACGACTTTCACGGAGTTGCGCAGGTAGTTCTTGCCTCCAAAGTCCGAGCGGTGCCGCACCCGCAGCGTGGTTTGTTCCTGCCCCTGCTTGTACTGAATCTCCTCTATGTTGTCAAAAGGTTCCGCGTAGGGGTAATAGCTGGAGGCAGTGTAAGCATCGATCATCCAATACAGTTGTCCATCGGCATTGACGATATAGGGGTCGCGGTCCAGCCGCAAAAAGGGTGCTAATTTGCGGACCCGCTCCTTGATGCGCCGGCGGAATAAGATCCGGCTTTCATCGGTAGGGTAAGAACTCAGCAGCAGCTTGAAGTCCCCCATCTTGTAGGCGTAAATCAGGCGACGCCAGAAGCTGCTTAGCTGCACGCCTCCGTCGCCGGGATAACTGACATATTCGTTTTGGTCGCCCCGTGGATAGTCGAATTCCGGCTCCGAGCTATTGGCAATAACGTAGTCGTCCGTCAGTTCGCCGTAGTAAATCCGGGGCTCGTCTACCTCCAAAGCGGCGTATTTGCTCTCCGGCGGGATGTTTTTTACGAGCAGGTTGGGCAGCCCTTCGGGAGTGAAATCGGATACGGTGGCTTGCGTGATGCCGTAGCCGTGCGTGTATTTGAAGACTTTGTTGACGAAAGTCTGGCTCTCTTCCGGCAGGTTGTCGGCCCGCATTTCCCGGGCGGAGATCATGACCTGCCGGTACTTGCCGTCGTACTCGTAGCGGTCGATATCCACATCCTCAAATTCGTAGTAGAGGCGGATTTCTTGGAACTGCTTAAGCACCGCATCGAGCGCCCGCCAGTCCCAGAGGCGTATATTGTTGAAGATAGTCTGGTTGTCTTGCACCATCTCCCGGCTAAAAGTATCCGTAACGGGGAATTCCCGGCTTTCAACGGTGTGCAGGTTGAAGCCGTGCTGGGTAAACTCGATATTATGGCTGATGTAGGGCTTTTCGTAGGAAATCTCGTTGGGTTCCACCCGGAAGCTTTGGAAAGTGCCGGGCACAATATTCAATGCCATGATCCAGGTAAAAGCTACCAATGCGGCTACGCTGCCGACCACATACAGCGGCGAGCCCGCGTTGCGTACCTGAAAGCGATACAGCGTCCGTTTGACTGCAGTCTGTGCGCCGGGAAAAAACAGCAGCAGCCCCGC
The DNA here is from genome assembly GCA_009908745.1 of Bacteroidota bacterium. Classification (GTDB taxonomy): domain Bacteria; phylum Bacteroidota; class Bacteroidia; order Chitinophagales; family Saprospiraceae; genus Phaeodactylibacter. The sequence continues at coordinate 1,940 of JAAAOU010000197.1, read as the reverse complement.
TAAGGCTGTAATACCAATGGTCACCCAAAGCGCCGGCAGTACAATATGCACATCCGTCCAGCCGGGGCCAGAGACAGCCCCCAGGTCAGAGTACAGCAAATGAAAGCGTTCCAAATACTTGCCGCCCGCCAATACCAGCAACAGTACGGCGGAGTTGGTGTACAGTAATTTGTTGCTCAGCTTTTCGTCAATAGTCTCCGAGCGCTCTAAGCGCAAGTTGCGGCCGTCCTGCTCGATATTGAACCGCGCGATGATGGCGATGCCAATGGCTACAATACTCAAAGTGAGCAACACGCTGTAAACCTGATCCAAGAACGGCAGCGAGAATAGGTAAAACCCGACGTCGTTATTGAGTATCGGATCGGTCAGCCCCGTCTTGGCTTTGTGCCAAAACTGCAGGAAAACGCTCCAGTTGGCGTATCCCCAGCCGCCACCGAGTACCACGCCCACCCCAAGGCCAAAACGCTTAAGTACCAGCTTCGCCCTGGGTAAGCCCCGCAGCAGCAACCCCATCATGCCCAACCCGATCAGCGCGCCGGCCAGCACGAAGACCGCCTGCGCCAAAAACAGGGTCCAGAACCGGTCGTTGTAGCCCAACTCGTCAAACCAAAGCTTTTCGCCCCAGAAGTCGAAAAAGCGGAAGAGCAGCACCGTCAGCAAGATAACGCTTAGGCCGACGAAGGTCCAAGCGGTATTGCCGGTCTGCCGTTGCTGGTAAATCAGGAAAATGCCGATGCCTACGAGTAGTACAAATAAAAGGGTAAACATGCTGTGGGTTTTTTATTAGATCGTTCTAAGCTTGCCGGATGTTTGCTATTTGGCAGCAGAAGTGCGTTACCATCCATTTCCCGCGCGCTTTTGACAACTCTCACCCCAAGGGGGTGACAAAGATCACCCTCCGCAACCGCTACGGCCTATAGTTTTATCGCTGTTGGCAAAAGCCATCACCTAGTTCGCAAAACACCAAAGTAGAAAATGAGTCCACGCCCATTTTTAAGCAACGGTATTGTCCGGAAAAACCTAATGGCCCTGACAGGGCTGTTCCTTTGCGTCTTTCTGGTCATCCATCTTGCCGGCAACCTGCAATTGCTCCTTCCCGCGGAACAGGCGCGTGTACAGTACAACCTCTACTCGGAGATGTTGTCCCACAATATACTCATAAAAGTCATCGCCTACTTACTGTACGCCAGTATTATTGCCCATGCGGTGTATGCATTGGTACTGACGCTCCAAGCCCGCCGGGCAAAGGGCGCACAGGGCTATGCTTATGACAAGCGCGACAGCGTGTCGCCTTGGTATGCCCGAAATATGGGAGTGCTGGGCGCGTTGCTGTTGGTTTTCATTGTCATCCACATGAAAGATTTCTGGTACCAATACAAGTTTACAGAGATGCCGCTCGACGCAGCAGGGCGCAAAGACCTCTACGCTATAGTCGCAGCCGCTTACCAAGAGTGGTGGTACGTAGCGCTGTACGTCTTTTCCATGTTTGTGCTGGGTTTCCACTTGCTGCATGGCTTCCACAGCGCATTTCAGAGCCTGGGGGCCTACCACAGCAAGTACAACCGCTGGCTCAAATGGGCGGGGCGCGGGTACACGGCGGTGATCACTATCGGCTTTGCCATCATTCCTATCTACATGTACTTCACGCAAAACCCGGAGCTGCCATGAAATTAGACGCCAAAATACCAGAAGGGCCGCTGCAGGAAAAGTGGAACCGTTACAAAGCCACCTGCCGCCTAGTGAGCCCCAACAACAAAAAGAAACTGGATATTATCGTCGTGGGTACCGGCTTGGCGGGCAGTTCCGCAGCTGCCTCCTTTGCAGAAATGGGCTACAAAGTCAAGTCGTTCTGCTTTCAGGACAGTCCGCGGCGGGCCCACTCCGTAGCGGCGCAGGGCGGCGTGAATGCTTCCAAGAATTACCAAAACGACGGGGACAGC
>JAAAOU010000313.1 GCA_009908745.1 Bacteroidota bacterium | reverse complement strand
CTGCACTTTCGGCATGACGGCATCAAACTCGCCGAAGATTTGGGTGCTCATATCGTTGACTTCGACGCGTAAGCCCTCTTGGCCTTTGAGCCGGCTGATGAAGTCGAGGATGGGCTGCTCGTAGTCGGGGCGGAAGGGGTACATGGAGATTTCTATGGCGATTTGCATGGTGGTGTTTTGGGGTTAATGTAGGGTATTTTGGGTATTTCTGTTAATTTTGGACAAATTCAGAATTATGAAAGCGCTGACTAGGGCCACTACGCTAGATGATGTTTACCAGGCTTTTCGGGGAGAACCGCTAAGCATGGCGGATATGTCGGTTTTTTATCAGCCCACAAGACCTGCACGTGGGGCTAGAGATCCCAGGCAGCGCATCGCGCGTTTGCTAAGGAGGCTGCCGGATTCGTACGAGCATTTTCTGTTTGTTGGCTATAAAGGTTGTGGCAAAAGCACCGAGCTTAACCATTTACAGATGGACATCTCTGATCAGTTTTTGGTGCTCACCTTTTCCGTGCAGAAAGAGCTCGACCCGGTTCACCTCAACTACATCGAGCTATTTATCGTCACCATGGAGAAGCTTTTTGCGGCGGCCGAAGAGCATCAGATGCGGGTTCGAGAAGAATTCTTTGAAAGCATTCAGGCCTGGATGGGGACAGCTGAAATTGTGGAGATCAGAGAAAAGTACAATATTTCAGCAGAAGCGGAAGCAGGTGTTGAGGGGAATATAGGCATTCCTTACTTGAAAAGTTTTTTTGCCAAATTCAAGGCCACGGCTAAGAGCAGCATGCAGCTCAAGGAAACCCTAAAGCGCAATATCGAACCCAAGTTGTCCGAGCTGATCGCCCACTGCAACAACCTTATTCGGGAAGTCGGCTTTCAGTTAGATACCATTGGTAAGACTGGCCTGGTGATTATCATTGAAGACCTGGATAAAGTCCCGTTAGACCAGGCGAAAAATCTGTTTTTCAACTATGCCAATCAGCTGACCCAACTGCAAACGAATGTGATTTTCACTTTTCCCATTCCGTTATACTATCATGTACGCTTTAACGACATCAAGCCGTATTTTTCGGAGCCCTATGAACTTCCCATGATCAAGATTAAAAACCGCGATGGCTCGGAAAACGCGGCAGGGATTGAGGTTATGGAGGATATCGTGGCGGCACGTATGGCTACGGAGCGTTTGTTCAGTGAGCCTGGTTTGCTGAAACAGCTCATCGCCAAGAGCGGAGGCTGTATCCGGGATTTGTTTATTATGATTCAGGAGGCCGCTGAAAACGCCCTGGATTTGGAGCGGGAACAAATTGAAGCGGAAGACGTCGCGCGTGCTGTGCAGCGCTTGAAAAGCGAATACGATAACAATATCGCGGATAATGTAGTAGAAGGAGAGAAATTCACAGCGGAGCAGTATTATAAGGCGCTAGTCGACCTCTACCATAGTAATTCCAAAAAGGTAGACAATACGCAGGAAGTCATGCATTTACGGCAGAATCTGTGCATCTTGGGCTACAACGGTGAGGGCTGGACGGATGTCCACCCCGTGGTAGTGGATATTCTGAAAGAAAGAGGGCATATCCGAGATGAGTGAGCTGACCAAACAAAATATAGCCGATTACTATAGCCTGATCAACGGTCTGGCCCGTTTTCTAAGCCGGGAAGATGAGCACGGTTACGTTTTTGCTTGTGCCGACTACCAGCCTTTGGAGCAGGAAGTCATCGCCAAACTGGAAGGACAGCTTCTTGCAAAAGGCAGACACCTCCTTGCTTTGCGCCTTCAAAAAGACCCAGACCGCTCCGTCCGCGCCCAAATCGAGGCAGCCATAGCCGAAGTACAGCCGGATGCTCTGTTGGTTCACGGCCTGGACGATCTACTCTCGCGAGAGGTCACCACCGGAGCATTGACTGCAGAAGGAGCGAGAGTGATTGATATGCTCAACTACTCCCGCGAAGCTCTCAACGAGCTCGGCCTCCCTATCGTCTTCTGGCTCAGCCGCCGCAACCTCACGCTGCTCGGCAACCGCGCCGCCGACTTATTCGCGCAGCGCCGGCGCTCTGTCTTTTTCTTCACCTATCAGCCCGAACTGGAAGCCAATACACCGCCTCTGCAAAGCCGCTTTCGCGAAGACTATCGGAGCAGCGAGGATTACAAACGGCTACGCCTACAGGTGAACCTGCTGGAATCTCAGCTAAAGGAAGCGAGGCAAAAAGGGTACTCCGCTCACCGAATTGCAAGGGAAATTGCCCTGCCGCTAGCGACTAAATACAGTGAGCTGGATTTGCACGAGCAAGCTGCAGAACTGCTGGAAGCGTATGACGAGGCCTTCGATGCAACCAATCCGAAACTTCTAAAGCAATTGGCTGAAATAGCCTACAAAGCCGGAAAGTATGTGAAAGCAGAGCAGTGTTTACAATCAGCGCTGCGGCAGTTGCCCGAGGGAGGACGCACGGCCTTTAAAGCCGATTTGCTTTTTGACTTAGGGGACGTTTACAAAGATATCGGTCAACTGGAAAAGGCACTGGAAGCTTTCGGGGAAAGCCAACATCTTTTGGAAGCTTTAATTGCTGAAGGATACGATGGAAAACGTAAGTTGGCTGTTCGCTTAGAGCGATTGGGGAAGATCTATAAAGCCAAAGGGCAATTCGACCAAGCGCTCGACTTCTTCTTGAAACGTTCAAAACTCGGTGAGGAGCTTTATGCCGACAACCCGCAGAACGAAGGGCTGAAAAACGGCTTGGCCATCTCGTATTCTAAGCTCGGCGAGATCTATCAAGCCAAAGGGCAATTCGACAAAGCACTCGACTTGTTCTTGAAACGTTCAAAACTCGGTGAGGAGCTTTTTGCCGCCAACCCCCACAACGCAAATTTGGAAAACGGGCTGGCTATTTCCTACTACAAATTAGCGGAGCTGTACCGGGCGCAGGAAAGTACAGCCAAAGCCAAAGTCTTCTACGATAAAGCCATAGAAGTCTGGGAAAAGCTGTACGAGCGGACGCAGTGGGGGCAGATCGGGGAGTATTTGGAGACGGTGCGGGGGCGGGTGGCGGCTTTGGGTATGGGAAACACATAGGGACATAGGACACATAGAATTATGCGTCCCGCCTATGTGCTCTATGTGCCTATGTGTTTAAAAACCAAGAGAGTGCGGGCGCTTCGGGGGGAATGGAAACATATGAGGAACATAGGACATATAGTTTTCACGCCACTGTGCGCTATGTGCCTATGTGAACCTATGTGTTTAAAACGGTGCGGGGGCGGGTGGCGGCTTTGGGTATGGGAAACACATAGGGACATAGGACACATAGAATTATGCGTCCCGCCTATGTGCTCTATGTGC
>JAAAOU010000526.1 GCA_009908745.1 Bacteroidota bacterium | reverse complement strand
AGATTCCCCTAAAGAGAAGATTGGGGTGGGGGTGAGCTTTTCTACGGAGCAGAAAGGGGTGGCCGATTGGAAAACAGCCCCCCAATAGCAGCTGTAGCGCTTTGAAGCACTGTCGCCGCCCAAGCCGGGATAAGCGGCTACATGACTACTATCAACGCCATCAGTTTAGTCTTTTAAAGGAGCTACAGAACGTTTTTGGGGGTATTGCGGAGAATCTTCCACCAACGTCCGAACATCTCCCCCCGCTGGTCCGTTCAAAAGACGAATTTAAAAATAACAAGCTGAATATGAATTACTTAGGATTAGATCGCAAAGAAGTGTCGAAAACAGTAGACCAACTGAATAACTTGCTTTCTAACTATCACGTATACTACCAGAACCTGCGCAACTTCCATTGGAACGTAGATGGTGAGAACTTCTTTGACCTGCACGAGCAGTTCGAAGACCTATACGATGATGCCCGCGAGAAGATCGATGAAATCGCCGAGCGCATTCTCACCCTGCGCCTGCGCCCCGTCAGCACGATGTCTGCCTACTTGAACCGGGCAAGTGTCGAAGAGTCAGAGATACTCGAAGATGAACGGGAAATGGTAAACACGGTACTCGAAAACCACAGAATCATTATTGAGAACATGCGCAAGGTCATCCGCGCAGCCGATGCCGTAGAGGACGAAGGTACGATCGATATGGTCGGTGGTTTTCTGGCAGAACTAGAGAAGGCAAGCTGGATGCTTGATGCCTGGAGGGCAAAAAAGCATGAGTCGGTAACTGCCTAAATCAAAATACATAGAACAGAAGCGTACGAGCTGTAGACGATCCTGCAGCTCGTCGTTTTAGTTCTCTAAGCATAAAGCAATAGCTGCACAAGAATTGAAACTATTAACCATGAAACTTAACAGATATACCTCCGTCGCCCACGCTACCCAAGGATTGCGCCAAAGAGGCTTCAAAGACGAATTCAAGCTCGAAGGGCCACATCAAATGAAAAACCTTAATACAGGAGACATGTACAGCCCCGGTGACATGACGATTGTCGAGTACCACCGTTTTGAGGGCATGAGTAATCCGAGTGACATGTCTATCGTGTTTGCGGTAGAAGCTGAAGACGGAAGAAAAGGAACGATTATCTCTACCTACGGCGCTTATGCCAATATGAAATTGGTAGAGTTTATGGACAAGGTGAAAATTAAAGAAAGTGCTACCGCCTAGGCAGGCGTAGAGATCACCTCAGCCGCTCTTGAAAAGCGAAAACACAATTTTGACAGTCCTTATCTAAGTAACTTAGCTTAGGTAAGGGCTGTTTTTGTATTTTTATACCACTGTAGGAATGTTTGTATGCGCAAGTCATGCCGCTATTGTACCCGTTAGCTGGGGAAAAAAGGTCAAACATCTGATTATCAGTACAGGAAAAATCACAAAGAACCAACACCATGAAATACAAGTCGCTAAACCTCCACCGCCTCGCTTCCTTGCTGGTCATCCTGTCGCTAGGCACCTACATCGTCATGGTCGGCAAAAGCATACTGTCCCCACTGGCGTTCGCGGTGCTCTTTTCTTTTCTGCTGTTGCCCATCTGCACCCGTATAGAACGCGTGATCACCTACCGGCCTATAGCTATTATCCTCTCTATGATTACGGCTTTGCTTCCCGCTGTGGCGATTATCACGGGGTTTTCCTATCAGTTCACGACGGTCATCGAAGATATTCCTTCCATCAGCCAAAAACTGAAGCGGGGCTTGACCAAAGTCATCGACTTCCTGCAGCAATACATCAATGTAGACACCAACAGCCTGGAGGAATCTATCCGCTCCAACTTCAGCACCCTGCTCGAGATGCCCGTGCAGCTTATCGGGCAGAGCCTGAGTTCTGGCTCTACCATACTGGTGAGTATACTGCTCATGATCTTGTTCACTTTCTTCATCATGCTGTACCGTACTTCTTTCAAGAACTTCGCGCTCATGCAGTTTCGGCGTAGCGAGCGGGAAGAAGCGGAGGGTATGTTTCAGGAGGTGGAAAAGGTGCTCCAAGAATATTTGTACGGCCTGTTGTTGGTCATACTCATATTGGGGGTGCTGAACAGTACCGGCCTGTATTTCATCGGCATCAAGTATGCCGCCTTTTGGGGCTTCTTGGCGGCTTGTTTGGCCATCATTCCCTACATCGGCACTACCTTAGGGGGTATTCTGCCGTTTATCTATGCGCTGGCGACTACGGGTACGTTATGGCAGCCTGCAGCGGTCGTACTGCTCTATTCTAGCGTGCAGACCATAGAGGGCAATTTCATCACGCCCAAAGTAGTAGGCGGTAGCGTGAGTATCAATCCCTTAGCCGCTATTTTATTCTTGTTTGTAGGCGGCATGATTTGGGGGGTTTCCGGCTTGATCCTGGCTTTGCCGTTTGTGGCGGTGCTCAAAGTGGTTATGGAGCACATTACTCCCCTGCGCCCGGTAAGCGAGTTGCTAAGTAGCGATCTGTATTCCGACAGCGAAAAGTTTTTGACGATATATGATAAGGAGGAATACCGCCTTTCTAGCTATTTCCGGCGGCGTAAAAAGGAATAAAAAAATCCCCCGGCTTCCGCAGCCGGAGGATCACGGGTGATTATACTACAGCAGGATTATCCTTTTACATAAATAGGCAGCACAGCTTGCGACTTGACAGGGATTCCATCGAGCCGGGCGGGTACCCATCCGGGCATTTTGTGCAGCACTTCACGAGCGGCTTTGGTACAATCCGCGCAAACCTCGCCGGTGCCCATTTCTAATTGGTCGACGCGTTCCATCTGGCCCTGCTCGTCTATAGTGATATAAGCGTATACAAGCTCGCCTTGATCATCCGCAGCGGCTTGCTCCCGCAGGAAATTTCGCAGGCGCTCATTGGAGCAGTTAAGCGGGCTGGAGGCGCGCTGGCAAGCTTCGTCAAAAAGAGGGGGCTGCTCTTCGCGCTGGTCAAGCCCGGCAACTTCCTCTTCCGTATCGGGCACCAAAAAGCGGTAGTGGTAGCGCTCCGGGGACAAATCTAGGCCCGAGCGGTCCGGAAGATATACCGGATAGCGCCGCTTGGCCTCTATAGCTTCTGCCGGCAGCGGTACCATCTTCTCGTAATCGGTACTGTGCTGTACGGTGCCGTAACCTATGGTATTGTCCATGCCTTTGGTTTCGTCAGCAGGAGGGGAAACGGTGTCTCCTTGCTCGGCCATATCCTGAGTTACTTGTGAAGCCTCTTCATTAGGGGCACCGCAGGCAGCGGTCAGCAAAGCCGTAGTGGTTGTCAAGAGGAAGATTAGGGTTCTCAAATAGTACATATCGGGTTGGTATGTTTTGCTTAAAAAAAAGGGGTGTGTAGGTTAGTACACACCCTGCTTTGTTTCATTTGGAGGGGCGGAAAATGCTTTCAGTTATTATCTCTGGTATTCGTAGCGCTCGTTGATAATGCCTTTCAGCTTTTTGCGGGCCAAGAAAATGCGGCTTTTCACCGTACCGATCGGAATTTCGAGGTATTCCGCAATTTCTTTGTACTCATAGCCGCGGTAAAACATCAAGAAAGGGATGCTGTAGATGTCCCCAATTTCGCCGAAGATATTTTTGTATTCTTTCATGCGAATATTCATTTCACCACGGTTGGGAATGACATTCTTGTTTTCTACGGCAAATAGGAAACTCTCGATCGGCTCGTTCACATTGCGGCGCAGCTTTTTCTTACGGTACTGGTTGATAAAGGTATTGCGCATAATGGTAGAGCACCAGCTTTTGAAATTCGTACCCATCGTAAATTTGTCACGGTGGCGGTACGCCCGCATGGCGGTTTCTTGCATCAAGTCTTTGGCATCCTCGCGATTCTTGGTAAGCTTCATCGCGAAAGAAAATAGGATGTTTTCGAGGCTGTTAAATTCTGAACTAAATTCTACGGTAGACATATAAGCGTTTCGGTTTTGGATGTATGTTAAGATAATGCACAAATAGAGGTGCAAACGCCGTGCCAAAACCTAAATGCCCTAAAATTGAGGTTTTTTCCGTACGGGCAGTGCGAAAAATGATGAAATAAAGCAAAAATGATTGAATAAAATCATTTTTTGTGAATCAGTTTACTGCTCCTCTTCCTCCCCGTCGGAGGTACGGTTTTTCCCCAAGGTGTTAATGAGCGATTCATTGAGGCTTAGCATATGATCGATGAGGTGTATGAAATTGTCAATATCCACTGGAGAGGCGCCTTTGTCACCGCTTTCGCTGGCGGACTCCTTCTTGAAGCGGTAGAATATTTTGAAGCCTTCGAGCATTTTGCGGATGCTTAGAGAGCGCTCCACGAATTCGTCTAGAACTTCTGGGCTTACGTTTTCGTTAATGCCGTGGTTCAAGAGCATTTCCTCTTTGGCGGCTTCTTTGACTTCGAAGGGTTCCTTGACGCCGCCCGCTTCTTCGATGTTCTTACGGATGAGCTCGGCCATGTTGACGTTGAAGAGTTTCGCCATCTGTAGGATCAAGCCGAGGCGGGGTTCCACGTTCTTGCTTTCATAAGCGGCGATGTTGCTGCGTTTGATACCTAGCTTCAGGGCCAGCTCTTCTTGGCTCCATTTTTTGGACTTGCGTAAATAACGGATATTCTTGGAAAGGTAGTTCTGTACATGCATGGGGCTGCCGGCTTATGATGTTTGTAACCCTAAAACGGAGCACAAAATAATGCTTGTGGCCCATCTTGCAAAACCCATACCCGGAATTGTGAATTTTCAAAACGATTAATGGGCATATTAAACCCAGTTTGGCGCGATTCGGGGAATTGAAGTACGGAAAACGAACCTTGCACCCCCAAATCATGTTTATTATATAGACAATCAGCTGATCAAGCATTCACAATATTATATAACCTTAAATCTTATTAGAATTATGTCAAAGCGAACGAACGAGAAGATAGCACTAGGATTGGGACTAATTGCAGGCGGTGTGTTAGGATACTGGCTCAATAGCGACCAAGGCCGCGAAGTTCGCACTGAGGTTGCCGACAAAGCCGTAGACTACAGCGAGAAAGCCAAAGAGCAAGCGGATCAAATCTCCAACAACCTCAACAAGCAAGCTACGCAACTCTCCAAGAACCTCAACACGCAAGCACAGCAATTATCCGAAAACCTGAATCAGACCGTAGAACAAGGGCGCGGATACATTTCCCAAGCTACAGAAACGGTACGCAATCAGTGGCAGTCTGCGGAAGAAGGCGCAGAGAACGCCAGCAAAGACTTCAAAGCCGGCGTCGACTACGCACTGAAGAACATTCAGAAGCAAGCTAAAGCACTCCGCAACAACGGCAAGAGCTAATTTCAGCTCGAAAAACAACGAAAGGGCTAGGGAATTCAATTCCTGACGCCCTTTTTTTGTATACTCGTAGCAGAACATTGACCAACTCCACACCTATGAAAGAAACCAACTCTGTCTTGGAGTCTGCCGGCGAAGCTTACGGCTACGCCCGCGTCTACCTCAAACAGCATTTGGAATACTACAAACTCGACATCGCCGAGCGCGTTTCCAGAGCGATCTCCTCGGCCATCACGATGCTTGTCCTCTTCCTTCTGTTTCTCATGATGCTCGGCTTTTTGTCCGTTGCTGCCGGCTTTTATCTGGCAGAACTGCGGGGCTCTTACGCGGAAGCTTTTCTGATCGTGGCGGGGGGCTATTTGGCGCTGACGCTATTCGTGGCGCTTTTCCGCCGCTTCTTGGTTACCAACCCCGTGCTGAGTAGGGTCATTAAAGTCTTTTTTAGCGAAGAGGAATGATAAATTATCGACCATGAAACCACGAAAAATACATAGCATATCCGCCCTGCGGCAGCGCCGTAAGGAGTTGGAAATCGAAATGCAGGTCACCCGCCAAGCGATTGGTCACTCCGTCAAAAAAACAGAGTACGAAGCCCGCGGCTTTTTGGTGAAAAACATCCTCATACCGATAGGTGCAGGCGGTTTGGCCGCTATCTTATTCAACAAGGACAACATCAAGTACGAAACGGATGAGCGTCCCGCTTGGCTTGTTTTCCTGCAGCAAATGATGGATGTCATCAACGAGCGCTTTTCCCCTTCAGCATCAGCAGAGGAAGCGCCGGAGCCGCAGCAGCCCCCGACGGAACAAGGCTAATGCTCCGGGGGGGCGAAGAAAAAGATGCCGCCGTTCCATTCCGGTTGTTTTTTCTTCTTTAGCAAATACCTTATTTTTCGCTTCTCAATACCTGCACTATGGGTTTTTTCGACCGCCTGTTTGGCAATACGCAAGAAGAAAAGGAGCAGCCGAAGATCAGCTTTGGGCGGTATACCGATTCGTACAAGCCCCCGTCCCGCTATGATGCTTGGGACGAAGCACAGGCGCTGTTCGAGCAAGAGCGCTTCTTGGAAAGCTACAAACGCTTCTTTCAGTACCTGCGCGATGAAGAAGAGGACAACGTGCGCTGCCAAGAAGCAAAAGGCGGTTTAGCGTTCGAACTCTACCAAGGGTCGAAAAAAATCACCGGCACCGCCACCCCCCACAAAGTGCGCGTGGAGGCCAAAGTAGTACAGGCGGAATCTTTCAACGTCGGCGTGCTGAGGCGCTTGCTGGAGCAAAACTTTGACCTCAAATACAGCCGCTTCGCCCTCGATGAGGTAGGGAACATCAACATCGTTTTTGACACTTACACCCTCGATGGCTCACCTTACAAACTGTACTACGCCCTGCGCGAGGTGGCTATCAAAGCAGACAAGCAGGATGACCTGCTGGTAGAAGAGTTCCGGCATCTCACCCCGATTGAAACCACCCACCTCGAAGAATTACCGCCGGAAGAAAAAGCGACCAAGTACCAATATATCGAGGAGCAAATCGAACGGGTGCTAAACGAAATCGAGCACGGCAAGCTCGACCCGCATCAGTACGCGAGCAGTTACGGCTACCTGCTGCTCGATTTGATTTTCAAACTCGACTACCTCATCAAGCCAGAAGGCTTCATGATGGAAAGCCTGGAACGCCTGCACCGCCGCTACTACGAAAACGACGGAAAAAGCACCGCCGCTAGGAACGAGCAGCTCTGCCGGGGGCTTAAGGCACTGGCCAAACGGCCCGCCGAGGACTACTACCGGGAAATGTACCGCGGGCGGAGTACGTTTGGTATTACCCACACGGTGAACCACGACCGGGTGGCGGCTATCATCGAGGGGGAGTTGTACCACATGGATTGGTATTTGGAGCATGGCTACGACAGTATCGCCTTGGCTATACCCGGCTATATTGTCGGTTTCTGCCTGTTCAACTACGCCGTGCCCAAGCCGGACCGCGACTTGTTCCACCTTTATTACCAAATTGTGGAAGGGGGGTACTTTCGCCGCCTCGGCTTCACTTTTAATTATTATGACCCCACTACCGGCCAGTTTGACAAGCGGGCTATCCGCCGGGCCATCAGCCGCATCGTGGACCGAAACAAGGCTTATTACCCGCAGCTGAGCTTCCCCACCGGCTCGCTTGTGTACGACAGCTTGCCCGCTTTCGCGCGTTCTTACCTGCGCATTATCCGCGCGTTGAACCTGGCTAAAGCGATTTGAGCCCTGTTAAAGTTCTTAGGTCTCCCATATTAAAATATTAACAATTCTTGTACCGGGTTGGTATACAGTGTGTTAGCGGTGAGGGTGCCTTAACAGCTGCGCCGCTCGGCGTTAAACTGTCCTAAGGCGGTTTTTCGCTATTGACTGCGCTGCTTTTTATCCGCTTCTTTGTAATGAACCGAATGAAACGCACGACACCAAAACCCCATTTTCTATTCCCTGCAATGAGCTATGAAAACTTGATTGACCCCGATCTTCCAGAGCCGGGTGCTGTCTTGAGGGCAACATCCGGCTTTATTTATCCACCACAAATAGGAGCTATGAAACGACTATTACTCTTAATTCCTTTTTTGATCCCGCTTATACTTTCCGCACAACGGTACGAGGTTCAGGTGCTGCCTGCCAATGCCCAGTTTATACGCTACGGGGACTTTTACTACGAAAATAACTACCGGGGGCTGCGGCAACTGATGCGGGAGCTGCCTACCTACGACGAGTCGCTTTACCGGCAGCTCAAGCCGCGTTGGGAGCAGATGCAGAGCCGTCAGGTACTAGGTATTACCTTGGTGGCAGTAGGGACTACGGTAGGCAGTATCTTCATGTTGTCCTCGCCCGAGGAAGAGCGACGGGTAGGTTCCGGCCAGTTCAGTGCTTCTTACAAGGTTACAGATACGGATAAGTACATTAGTAATGTCCTAACAGGAAGTATTATCATGGCGGTTTTAGGCGGTACCGGCGCTCTTTTGTTCAACCGTCGGCCACAGGTGCTCGGGTTCATTAACGCGTTCAACAATAACTCTCAAGGGCCAAAACTGCGCTTTACTACGTCGACCGCGGTAGGCCCGGGTGTCGGCTTGCAGTACCGCTTGGATTAACAAAAAACTCTAGAGCTGCTGCCCTCCGCCCAAACCGAAACCGGTAATTGCCGCTGACACTCTGACGGGCGGGGGTGGCAGTCTTTATTGGCCCTTAAATACGGGCTTGCGCTTTTCCAAAAACGCCTGCACACCTTCTGCGTAGTCTTCTGTCTGCCCCGCATTGGACTGTAGCTGATCCTCGATGGCCAACTGCTTTTCTAAGTCATTGTCTAGCGAGTAATTGAGTGCCCGCTTGGTAAGCCCCAGGCCCTGTGTGGGCATCTGTGATAGGGTAGTGGCTATCTTCCAGCTCTCCTCCGCAAATTCTTCGTCGGGAAAGTAATGGTAAATCATGCCAAGGCGTTCTGCCTCTACGGCCGGCACTTTGTCGCCTAGCATCATAATGGCAGCCGCTTTTTGGTAGCCGATCAAGCGGGGCAGGAAGAACGTACCGCCGCTGTCTGGGATCAAGCCGATCTTGCTGAACGCCTGTATGAAAGCTGCGGATTCGGCAGCGACGACAATATCGCAGGCCAATGCAATATTCGCGCCCGCGCCTGCCGCTACTCCATTCACTGCTGCTACAATAGGCTTCTCTATGTTGCGCAGCCGGGTAACGATGGGGTTGTAATGCTCGGTGAGTATAGTGGTGAGTTCCGGGCCATCTTCCGCGGCCACCTCGCTCAGGTCTTGCCCGGCGCTGAAGGCTTTCCCGGCCCCGGTCAGATATACAGCACGGATGCTTTCATCTTCCCTACAGGCGTCAAGCTGGTCTTGCAGGGCCAGCGCCATCTCGCGGTTGAAGCTGTTGTATTTGCCGGGGCGGTTGAGCGTGAGCTTGCCTACGGCCCCTTGCTTTTCGAAGAGAATGCTGTCCATCGATTGGTTTTTGCGCTAAGGTAAAGGAAAATGGGGAGATGATTAGCCAGCCTATTTTTTAAGCAGTGGGTTATACTACTGCTTTTCGCTCACAGGGTTACATATCTACCACCTCACCCGAATCGTAGGGAGGGAGCACAGACTGATACTTTTGGCTTGCCCATGCTTTGGCAAGCCAAGAGATTAGGGCCTTGCCGTTGACGAATGCAGGCAAGCCACGCCACGAAACGAACGGCGTAAAAATAGAGCAGGAAAAGGGGCGTAGGGCCGCTAGTCGATGACCACCTCCCGTTTGATCACCTCCGTGTAAGAGCGCAGTTCGATGGTGTAGCGCCCCGTGCCGTACTGGCTGAAGTCAATTTCGTAAATAGTGTCCACGGGCAAATTGAACAGGTCGTCGCGCAGGACCACCTCTCCGTCTTGGCGGGTCACAATGATGTCGTTAAGGTTGACGCTAAGGGTAGCGAAATCGACGTAGTAGAGTTGGTTCTCTTCATCTGCATAGAGGGACCAATCCTCATTTTCGATGTGAAGCAGGCTCGAGGAAGCCGCTGTCAAAGATGCGTTGTCGCCGATGGGGTCTGCATCAAGGCTAGCCGTTTGGGCGGTTCCCTGCGTAGCAAGGCCGAGGGTCGCCAAGGCTAAAAAAGCCGTGATTTTGAGAAGCATAATGATTAGTTTTAGACTGCTGTTCCAGAAATGGACGATGCAAATATAAGAAATCTGACCGTTGTTATAACGGCAAATCGCCTAGGGGCTTGTTGCTTTTTCGCCCTTTAACGAATTTTTCAATACGCAAGGGCACAGAAGTACCAGGCGTGCCGAATTACAATTGGTTTATTCGCAAAAACTTGCCTTTTGTTTCAAAGGGTACGCCAAAATACGCTGTTAAAAAAACGTTAAGGCCGCGGCATGTTGTTCGCTCAGGCAGGTTTTAAGGCGTCGTTCAGCAGTAGAACGATGTTGGGGTATACCGGTTTGCCCGATTTCAAAAAGCCCTCAATATCAACCCATTCGGCTTTTTCGATCTGCTCTTCCGTCTGCGGGGTAAGCGCCGTTTGCGTCGTATGCATCTTGAACCAGTACGTCGGCTTCAGGATGCGCCCCTTCTTTTCGTGCCGGTAGGTGTGGTAGGTAGTCCGCATTGCATCGCCGAGCGTAATCTCGCCCAGCCCGGTCTCTTCCTGCACTTCGCGCACCGCCGCCTCGGCTGGTGTTTCGCCCGGGTCGATTTTCCCTTTGGGCAAGTCCCAGGTATTCAGGCGGTAGATCATCAAAGCCTGGCCAGCCGTATTGAAAACCAATCCGCCCGCCGCCTCTAGCACGGTAAATTGGCTTTTGAAATCCAAGAACAGCTGCTCCACATCGGGCGTGTACAGCGTCACCCTTTTAAACTCGGGGTTTTTCTCCAGCATGTCCATGTAGCCCAGCAAGCTCTTGGGGCTGCCCGTGTAGATGGTCGTTAGGTTGGCCGGGTCGCTGGAGGGTTGGAAACCGCCTTCCGGGATGGCCGAAAAGCAAAGGGGGCGGCCGTTGATGTAGATTTCGTACATTTGCGTCTTGAATCTGAAAATTTGATAGAACGATGAGCACCGCTGCCGAAGTAGCCCGCCAGCTACTGCAAATAAATGCAATAAAACTGAGCCCGCAAAAGCCGTTCACCTGGGCCAGCGGCATTCAATCCCCCATCTACTGCGACAACCGCGTGGCGCTTTCTTACCCCGAAACCCGGGCCTTCCTTATTGAGCATTTGGCGAAAGCCGCTACGGATTTCCCCCGCTTCGACGCTATAGCCGGCGTAGCCACAGCAGGTATTCCCCACGGCGCCATACTCGCAGACCGGCTGGGGCTGCCCTTCGCCTATGTCCGCTCCAAAGCCAAAGCCCACGGCCGGCAAAACAAGATAGAGGGCGCTTTGAAAACGGGCACCAAAGTACTCGTCATCGAGGACCTCATCAGTACCGGCGGCAGCAGCCTGCAAGCCGTGCAAGCCCTCCGGGATGCTGGCTGCGAAGTGGTGGGCGTACTCGCTATTTTTACTTATGAATTTAACCAGTCCGTGCATGCCTTCGCAGAAGCAGACTGCAAGCTGCATACCCTCAGTGCCTACACCGCCCTGCTCAACGAAGCGGTCGCCCAGCAGTATATTAGCGAGGCCGAGCTGAAAACCCTACAGTCTTGGCGGGAAAACCCTCAAAACTGGCCATCAGCATAAGGCTGGAAAAGTTCGTAAATACGATTAAATTTTTAACTTTGCGGGTCCATTTGTACCCCTGTCATTGCTGTGCCTCCTGAGAGCAGCGCAAGCGGGCGGGGCGAAGACCATCAAAACACACGCATGTCCGTTATAACACCCAAGTCTGAAGCTTTTCTAAAGCAATACCTCAATAACGCCTCCCCGACGGGTTTTGAGTCCTCCGGCCAGAAGCTTTGGCTGGATTACCTCAAGCCCTACATCGATGAGTGGGAAGTCGATAATTACGGTACCGCCTACGGTGTGATCAACCCCGGCCAGGACTACCGGGTCGTCATCGAGGGCCATGCGGATGAGATATCCTGGTTCGTCCACTATATTTCTGACGATGGCTTTATCAACGTAGTGCGCAACGGGGGCTCTGACCACATGATCGCGCCCTCCAAACGCGTGAATATCCATACCAAAAAAGGCATCGTGAAAGGCGTTTTCGGCTGGCCCGCTATCCATACCCGCCACGGCGAGGATGCGAAATTGGCGCCAAAGACGAATAATATCTTCATCGATGTGGGTGCCAAAGACAAAGATGAGGTCCTAGAAATGGGCATTCACGTCGGCTGCGTAATTACCTACGAGGATGAGATGATGATACTCAACGACCGCTACTACGTAGGGCGGGCGCTGGATAACCGTATGGGGGGCTTTTGCATAGCCGAGGTCGCACGCCTGCTCAAGGAAAATGGCAAATCATTGCCTTTCACCCTGTACGTAGTCAATTCCGTGCAGGAAGAAGTTGGGCTGCGTGGCGCCGAGATGGTGGCGCATACGATTAAGCCCAACGTGGCCATCGTCACCGATGTGACGCACGACACGCACACACCCTTGGTCAGCACCAAGAAGCTGGGCGATGTCAAAGGCGGCAACGGGCCTTCCATCACTTACGCGCCCGCCGTGCATAACAAGTTGCTAGACTTGATCATCGAGACGGCTGGCGAGATGGAGATCGAGTTGCAACGCGAAGCTTCTTCCCGCCGCACCGGCACGGATACTGATGCTTTTGCTTACTCCAACGGCGGCGTGCCTTCCGCATTGATCTCCCTACCACTGCGCTACATGCACACCACGGTGGAAATGGCGCACAAGGATGACGTTGATTCGGTTATCCGCTTGATTTACGAAGTGCTGCTGCGCATTGAAAAAGGCCACAATTTTAAGTACTTTTAGGTTTCAACTTTAATTTGAAGCCTTGCGCCCGCTGCTTACCGCCTTTATCGACCTGCTACTGTACAGCAACCTGTGGATTGCCTTCGCAGCGGTCGCTATGACTGCGCAGACGCAGTACCTGCTGGCGGGCGCCGTTTACCCGACCCCTTTGCTGGGGTTCATCCTGTTTGCCACCCTTTTTCTCTACGCCGCCCACCGCATCGTCGGTTTGAAACGCTCCGCCCCCTTCCGCCAATCGGGCCGCTACCAAGTCATCGGGCAGTTCCGGTCGCACATCGTTTTTTATGCCTTGATCGCCGCGCTATGTGCCGCGTTGTTCTACTTCCAACTGCCCTCTCGCCTCATGCTGGCCACCGTGGCCCCCTGCCTCTTGGCACTGGGTTACGTCATGCCGTTGTGGAAAGGCAGGCGCCTGCGCGATGTGCACTACATCAAAATTTTCCTTATCGCCATCACCTGGAGTTGGATCACCGTCATCCTCCCGGCCATTGAGCTGGGGATGGCCTACGCGATCCCGCTCTACATTATGCTATTGGAACGGATGCTATTTGTATTTGCTATTACTATCCCGTTTGACATACGCGACTTAGAGATTGATGCCTACAATCAGGTCAAGACCCTCCCGGCCGCCTTGGGTGTCCGCCAAAGCCAGCGGTGGGCAGCGGCGGCTCTGCTGCTAATGGGCTTGCTCGCCGGCCTGAATTACTACTTGGATGTCTATCGGCTGCCGCAGTTGGTCGCTTTGGTCAGCTCCGCTTTCGTGGCCGTATTGCTGGTCTACTACGCTGAGCGGACAGAGCATGATTATTTCTTTACCGGCCTAGTAGACGGGCTCATGGTCTTGCAATTTGCCCTTGTCTACACCTTCAGCACGCTGAGTGCCTGAATTTTGCTACTTTTGTGCTCCTATTTTCCAGGCGATTTACTGCAAAATACTATGATCACTTACGTTAAAGGGAACATCACCCACAAGAGCCCTACCTACATCGTGGTGGAGGCGGCTGGCATCGGTTACCACGTCAACATCAGCTTGCACACCTATGCGCAGGTTGAGAAGCTGGAGGCCGTCAAGGTTCTTACCCACCTGCACATCAAGGAAGACAGCCACACGCTCTATGGTTTTGCGGAAGCCGCCGAGCGCAGCTTGTTCGTACACCTGATTTCCGTTTCCGGTATCGGCCCCAATACGGCGCAGTTGATGCTCTCCGCCATGACCCCGGATGAAATGCGGGCCGCCGTGGTCGGGGAGGACGTCAACGCGCTCAAACGCATCAAAGGCGTGGGGCCCAAAACGGCCAAGCGCATCATCCTGGACCTGAAAGACAAGCTGCTCAAAGACGCAGGCGGCCAAGCTCCGGCATTGGCCCCTCAAATGGACAATACAATGCGCGAGGAGGCGTTATCAGCATTAGTTGCACTACAGTTCAACCGCATACAAGCCCAAAAAGCGCTGAATAAAGTCCTGAAAACGCAGCCTTCTGGCGTCAATGTGGAAACCCTCATCAAGTTGGCGCTGAAGGAATTATCCTAAATCAATTATTAGCTCCGCGAAGGCGTACTATGGCCGGGGAAATTTTTTATTCCCTACCATCTTGCTTTTCTTTGCGGCGCCGTTTGGCAAAGAGGGCGTGCACAGGATGCCTCCGGGAAGTTTCAGTGTTAAAATCTGGATGAAACACAAATTTGCAGACCGAAGGTCGTTAGAAGGGGCGTACAGCAACGCGCCCAGGCTTTTGTTCACGGGCTTGCCAACGGCGAGCCTACAAAAATGATCAGTGGAAGACTGGCGCTGCGCTTGGCTTTTGCCGGCAGATAAGGAAGAAAATGCCCATTCCTGCTCTGCCTAAGCCAGTTAGACAGTCAGAACAGTATCCCATGTGTGAACTATGAATAGATTACTACTACTACCCTTAGGCCTCTTCTTGGGAATAGCCACGTTCGCGCTTGGTAGCCGGACGACGCTAGAAGACCCCTACAGCACCGAGTACACCCTGCTTGAGGCGGACACCATACCCGATATCGAAGAGCGCTACGGCGACTTCGTGACGGACCCCAATGCCGGGCAGAACCCGTTCGACCTCGAAGACCCGAGCATCGTCGAGAAAGAGGTCCGCTACGACCCCGAAACCGGCCAGTACATTATCGAGGAAAAAATTGGGGATGACCTCTTCCGCCCCTCCTCTTTCCTCTCTTTTGACGAATACCTCGATCGGCGCCAGAAGGAGGACGAGCAGGCCTACTTCAATCAACTGTCCGGCGCAACCTCGGAGGAGGGCGGCAGCTCGCTTGACCCTATTGAGCGGATTGACGTGAAGGAGAACCTTATCGAGCGGCTATTCGGCGGCACGGAGGTGAACATCCGCCCTCAGGGGAATATCGACCTGACCTTCGGCGTCAACTCTAACCGTACGGACCGCCCCGACTTGCCCGAGCGGCAGCGGAATTTCACCAACTTCAACTTCGACATGAACATCAACATGAACGTCGTGGGGCAAATCGGTGAAAAACTCAACCTGACCACCAATTACAATACGGACGCCAACTTCAACTTCGACAACCAGATCAAACTCGATTACAATTCGGACAACTTTGAGGGGGGAGAAGACGCCATCATGCAGAAAATTGAGGCGGGTAATGTCAGCCTGCCGCTGCGCGGCAATTTGATTCAGGGCGCACAGAGCCTCTTCGGCTTGAAAACGGAGTTGAAATTCGGCCATCTGCGCTTGACCGCTATTGCTTCCCAGCAGCAGTCGCAACGCGAAAATATTCAGGTGGAGAACGGCAGCCAAGTACAGACCTTTGAAGTGCGTGCCGACGAATACGACGAGAACCGCCACTTCCTCCTTTCTTTCTTCAACCGGGCGAACTTCGAGCGTTCCCTGCGTACCTTGCCGCAGGTCAATAGCCTGTTCAAAGTCAAAAAACTGGAAGTCTGGATCACCAACGACAATAACGACGTAGAGGACGTGCGCGAAATCGTGGCCCTGGCCGACCTCGCGGAAACCAGCAACTTCGTCAGCCCGGGAAAAGTCGACATCAGCCCCACCTGGAACCGCCGCGACCCCATATCCAACGAATTGCTGCCCGACAACCGCGCCAACAACCTCTACAGCCGGCTGATCAGCGAGGGCGCTAACGTGCGCGACATCGACAAAGCGGTATCCACCCTGACCACACAGTTTGACCTGCAACAGACCAAAGACTTTGAGAAGGTCAGCGCCCGTAAACTGAAACAATCAGAATATACCTTCCACCCCGAATTGGGCTTCGTATCGGTAAACGTCAACGTACGGCCCGATCAGGTGCTGGCCGTAGCTTTCGAATACGAATTTAACGGCAACATCTTCCGCGTGGGCGACATGTCGATCAACAACAGTACCGTAGGCACGGATACCAGCGACCTTACGCCCAAGGTGCTGTTCGTGAAAATGCTCAAAAGCTCCACCCAGCGTACCGATGTGCCCACTTGGGACCTGATGATGAAGAACGTCTATTCCATCGGTGCCTTCCAAGTGAACCAGCGGGATTTCCGCCTCGATATTTTCTACGATGACCCCGGTGCCGGACAGAAGCGCTTCCTGCCCGAGTCCAATATCGCTGGGATACCGCTGCTGCGCATTTTCAACCTCGACAGCCTCAACACACAAGGTGACCCCCAACCGGATGGCATATTCGATTTTGTGCCGGGCGTGACGATCAACCCCGGCAACGGGCGTATCATGTTCCCGCAACTTGAACCCTTTGGTTCCGACCTGCGGGAACAGATCAATGACCCGGATTTACAGGAGAAGTATGTCTACGACTCGCTCTACGAAACCACCCTCTTCCTAGCGCAGGAGTCCGCCGAGCAGAACCGGTTTATTATCCGGGGGGAGTATAAATCGAGTGTGTCTTCGGAAATTTCCCTCGGTGCATTCAATATCCCCCGCGGTTCCGTGACCGTCAATGCGGGCGGGCGGGAACTAACGGAAGGCATCGACTACGAGGTCGACTACAACATCGGTAAAGTCCGCATCCTGAATGACGCCTTGCTGCAGTCGGGTGTGCCCATCAACGTTTCCTTTGAGGATCAGACTTTATTTGGTTTTCAAAGCAAAACCATGGTGGGGCTTAGGGCAGACTATGAGATTGACGAGAACTTCAATATCGGCGGTACTTTCCTCAAGTTGTTCGAACGGCCTTTTACCCAGAAAGTGAACGTAGGGGAAGACCCCATCAACAACAACATGTATGGCCTGGATATGAACCTGAGCCGCGAAGCTCCTTGGCTGACCCGCGCCGTGGACGCCTTGCCGGGCATTTCTACCAAGGAGCCCTCATCCATCACCGTAGCTGCCGAGGCAGCCCTCATCCAACCGGGGCACGCCCGCGCCATCAACCAAAACCGCGAGGACAAAGGGGGGGTGGTCTACATCGACGACTTTGAGGGCAGCGGCAGCAGCTTTGACCTCCGCGCCCAAGAAAACCGATGGGTGCTGGCCAGTGTACCCCAAAACGACGAAAACAACAACAACCCGCTTTTCCCGGAATCCGAGCTCATCAACGACCTGCGCTACGGGGCCAACCGGGCCAAGCTCAACTGGTACCGTATTGACAATATTGCCCGTAACGGTGACGCGGCCAATAACATCTTCACCAGCCAAGTCCTGCAGACGGAGGTGTTCCCCAACCTCAACGTGCAGCCCAACCAGCTGCCGAATATCCGGACGTTCGACCTGCGGTTTGACCCTCAGGCACGCGGCCCGTATAACTTCGACCTGCCCAATGGGTACCCCGGTTTTACCAGGGGGGTGCAAATCAGTGGCGAAGAAGTGCAGCTGAACGACCCGGAAACCCGCTGGGGCGGTATACAACGGGATATGACCACCAACGACTTCCAGAGTGCCAATATTGAGTTCTTGGAGTTCTGGGTGCTGAGCCCTTTCTTAGATCCCACCGGCATGGGCGCAGCACCGAACGCGGACATGAAAGAAGGCGATCTGTACATCAACCTGGGTAATGTGTCGGAGGATATCCTCCGCGACTCCCGCTTGTTCTTTGAGAACGGCTTGCCCGGCCCGACCAACCCGGAGCGTCGTACCAACCAAACCGCTTGGTCAAGGGTGCCGGTCTCCCAGCAGATCACCCGCGCCTTTGATATCGAGGAGGAAGCCCGCGAGCAGCAGGATGTCGGTTTGGACGGCCTGAACGATGCCGCGGAGGCACAACAATTTGCGGACTATGTAGCGGCTATGTCTGCGGTGGGGAACGCGGACTTCGAAGAGCGATTGCTCGAAGACCCGGCTAATGACAACTTCCGGTACTATAACGATGGCTTGTGGGATGATAACGCTACGGTATACGAGCGTTACGCCCAATTCAACAACCCGGACGGCAACTCGCAGTCCGCCCAAGATAATCAGGCCAACCAGCAATTCCGGCAGACCGGCACCGCTTTCCCCGACACGGAGGACCTGAACAACGACAACAGCCTGAACGAGTCCGAGGCCTACTTCCAATACCATATCCCGCTGCGGCACGACCCCGACAACCCGGGGCGCATCGACCGCGAAGCGACGCCTTTCGTCACCGACGAGCTGGAGGCCAGCAACGGCCGGGTGTGGTACCGTTTCCGTATTCCACTGACCGGGCCGGAGAA
>JAAAOU010000509.1 GCA_009908745.1 Bacteroidota bacterium | reverse complement strand
CACATAGGCGCTGGTCATGCAGGCCAGCAGGGCCGAATAGTTGGGGATAAATTCCACGCTTTCACCCAGCCCGGGCTCGGTTTCCAGGGAATTGATATCAACAAGAAGATGATCAGACGAGGCTCCGAGAATGGATATACGGGGATTCGCAGGTTCAAGCCCCTCTACATCCACATCTTCCCGGCCGATATTCAGGATGCCTCTGAGAATATTGCCCCGGTCCTGAAACACCGGCGTTGCTCCGAAGGCATCCTGTCCGGTGATCCCGATGGGAACCGAGGGTTTTCGCTTTTTTTCGATAATTTCCCCGCTCAACAGAAACGCCTTCTGGCTGGTGCCCGGCCAGGCCCGGCGTTCAACCGTTTCCCGTCCCAGAAGGATGGCTTCGCCGATCCGCAGATTGTTCACCTTCCGGGGAACGCCCCCCTCTGCCAGCAGATTCAGGGAGCTGGAGTTCCCACCGGATATTGAACTGGAAAATGGGTACGGCAGCCCGGACTTCGACGCGCTTTACCTCGTCCAATTGGCTAATGAGAACCCCTCTGCTACCGAGGCACTCGCTGTCCGCCCGCTAAGGGCATACCCAAACCCGAGCAGCGGTGCGCTGCAAGTTGAATTGCCAACTTCAATGACGTTGATGCTCCGAAATGCGCAGGGACAGGCGGTTTGGGAGCGCTATTTGCCGAAAGGCACAAGGCGGGTCAATTTTGGCTCGTTGCCCACCGGCCCCTACTGGCTGAGTGGGTATGCGGATGGAAGGCTTTACCATAGCCGGCTGATTATTCGGTAATGCAATAACTGCCAGGGTGCCGCTGTCTTAGCGTTTCACTTGCCAAAAATCGATCAAAAAAGCCCCCTCGAAACTACTGCCGAGGGGGCTTTCCTTTTGAATATTTTTGCTTTTACAGCAACAGCTGCTTCATATCCACCCGCTCGCGGATGATACCTTCCAGCTTGTCAATAGGCACCCGCTCTTGTTCCAGGGTGTCGCGGTCGCGTATGGTGACGGTGTTGTCATCTAGCGCCTCGAAGTCGACGGTTACGCAAAACGGGGTGCCGATGGCATCCTGACGGCGATAGAGTTTGCCGATGCTGCCGGTGTCGTCGTACTGCACATTGAAGGAGAGGCGCAATTGATTGAAAATATCTTTCGCCATATTGACGAGGCGCTCGTCGTTGCGCTTCAGCGGCAGGATAGCGCACTTGAGGGGGGACAGGGCGGGGTGCAGCTTCAAGATTTCGCGGGTGCTTTCCTTGCCATTGGCACCGACCACCGTTTCTTCTTGCAACGCCTGCGTCATCATAGCCAAAAACATACGGTCGCTGCCGATGGAAGTTTCCAGCACGTAGGGTACGTAGCTCTCCTTGGTCTCCGGGTCGAAGAATTGCAGTTTTTTGCCGGAGAGCTCCTGATGCGCGCCCAAGTCAAAATCGGTCCGGCTGTGGATACCCTCCAGCTCTTTGAAGCCGAATGGGAATTCGAACTGAATGTCCGCCGCTGCGTCCGCGTAGTGGGCTAGGTTTTCGCCGTGGTCGTGGAAACGCAGCTTTTCTTTGGGTGTGCCTAGGGCCAAGTGCCACTTCATGCGGGCTTCTTTCCAGTACTCGTACCACTTCAGCTGCTCGCCGGGCTTGATGAAGTACTGCATTTCCATCTGCTCGAACTCGCGCATGCGGAAGATAAACTGGCGCGCCACGATCTCGTTCCGGAAAGCCTTACCGATCTGCGCGATACCGAACGGCAGCTTCTGACGGGTGGTCTTCTGTACATTAAGGAAGTTAACGAAAATCCCCTGCGCCGTTTCTGGCCGCAAATAAAGCTTGCCTTCCTCCCCGGCGATATTGCCCAGCTGTGTGGAGAACATGAGGTTGAATTGCCGTACGTCCGTCCAGTTGCGGGAGCCGGTATCCGGGTCGGTGATATCGAGCTCTTCTATCATCTTGCGCAGGCCCTCCAAGTCGTTATTAGACATAGCCGTCCCTAGGCGGGCAGCAATGGTGTTGTGCTCTTCGACGTAGCGGGATACCCGGGGGTTGGTTTCCCGGTACATAGCTTCGTCGAAGTCGTCCCCAAAACGCTTTTTGGCTTTCTTTATCTCCTTGTCGATCTTACCTTCAATCTTATCCAGGTGGTCCTCGATCAGCACATCCGCCCGGTAGCGGCGCTTACTGTCTTTGTTGTCGATCAGCGGGTCATTGAAGGCATCCACGTGGCCGGAGGCTTTCCAGGTTTTGGGGTGCATGAAGATAGCGGCGTCCAAACCGACAATTTCGTCGTGCATCTGCACCATGCTCTTCCACCAGTAGTCTTTGATGTTGTTCTTCAGCTCCACGCCGTAAGGGCCGTAGTCGTAAGCCGCGCTCAGGCCATCGTAGATTTCGCTTGACTGGTAGATGAACCCATATTCCTTGCAGTGGGCGATTATCTTTTTGAATAGATCGTTTTGCTGTGCCATGAGGTTTCCTGTGTTTAAGTGCCGCTCGCGCGAGCTCCTTGCTTGCAAAGGCGCAAAGATCGTAAACTCTGCTGCAAAATGTAAAATTAGAGGGTTGGAAAGTTGGCCCGCCTTGCGTGAAGCTTCAGCGGATGAAAGGAGGTTGGGAAGGTTAAAAGGTTGGGAAGGTTAAAAGGTTGGGAAGGTTAGAAAGTTGAAAGGTTGCCCTCCTTCGCCCATTTGGGCTTCGGCAGTTGAAAAAGGCTGGGAAAGTGGCTGACCGACCCGCCAACTTTACAACCTTAGAACATGCCAACTTTACAACCTTAGAACATGCTAACTTTTCAACCTCAAGGCGGGCTGATCGGCCTGTAAAACCGGTAAAGCCACTATTTTTGCAACAGTGCTAAAAATGGGGCTCTTACCTTGCAGGCTTATCAAAATACGGGCTTACCCCTTGACGGCACAGCACAAAATATCGACATTTTTTCACTTCAAAACTTTATGCCTGTTTTTTGCAAAAAACTAGAACCCAGCCTTTTTTCAATTAAAAATACTTAACAAAAAGGCGGCTTGACCCTCTTTTTATTATGATTTATTTTGTGCATTTATTTAAATTTCTGTTAAAAAGCATAAAAAATAGCCCCTGATACTGGCATCTTTCCCTAGAGGCCCTTATATTTGAATTGTGTTTATTCAAAAGCACGTCTTTTCTTTCACCAAAACTGTTGTCTATAGACCTGTAACTTCTACACTAAAAATTGCGACATAATCATCCCATAACGCTAATTGTTTTTAGTTATGCAAGTTACACCACTGAACGACCAACAGTTGATTTCCAACTATCTAGAAGGCGACGAACGCGCATTCGAAGAACTGCTTAACCGCCACAAGCAGAAAATCTACACGTCCATTTACCTGTTCGTGAAGGATCAGAGTTTGGCGGAAGACATTTTCCAAGAAGTTTTCATCAAAATCATCGACACCCTGCGCAAAGGGAAGTACAACCACGAAGGCAAATTCCTGCAGTGGGCGATGCGTATTTCCTATAACATGTGCGTGGACTACTTCCGCCGCAGCAAGCGCCGCCCGAAAGTCTCCCCTACTGAAACTTTCGACATTTTCGACGTGCTGCAATCTCCGGAGAAGAACGCCGAGCAGAACATCATCCGCAGCCAGACGCACGACAAGGTGCGCACACTGGTAGACCAGCTGCCGCCCGAGCAGCGTGAGGTCGTCATCCTGCGCCACTATGCCGACATGAGCTTTAAAGAAATTGCCAAGCTGACCCGCGTGAGCATCAATACCGCGCTGGGCCGCATGCGCTACGCCTTGATCAACATCCGCAAGATGGTGGAAGAGCGCGAAGTGGTGCTTCAGTAGTTGAGCTAACTAAGCATAAAATACAACAGATAGCCGGGGTCCGCTCCGGCTATTTTTTTCTCATGCCTGCCGGCAAGTATTCTAAAGATACGATCTCTTGTCCCTGTGCCAGCGGCAGGAGCGCATTGAGAAAGCTCCGCAGCAGGTGCGGGTGCTCGCCGAACACCTTCTTAAAGGTCAGGTCATTCTTTGGGTCGAGGTACTGCATGAATGCTCTTTTGGGTACTGTAAAGATACGGATTTTGTAGCGGTGGTGCGCGCCAAGACAAAGGGTGCCCGCCAGTAAAGCAGTGGCCCGCTACTTTTCCAGCCGCCGCAGCAGCTTTTCCACTTGCTCTACGGACAAGCCGTGTTTTAGTGCGATCTCCGCTTTGGGCATGCCGGACTGCCAGTCTTGATATATTGCGACACCCTTTTCCAGCCCTGCCTGCTCTGCCTCTTCCAGCAAGGTGCGTTCGCTGCGTATGCTATCCCAGTATTTGTCGTAGGTATCCAGTTCCGCTTTTGTAAAAGCAGACACTTGAATATGCTCCAGCGCTTCCCGGATCTCTGGCACCTCCAGCAAGTCCGCCGGCGGCTGCTCGATTTCCCCCTCGATCTCTGTGAGGTAGCGCAGCCACAGCACCTGCAGCTTTTTCTCCGTGAGGTTTTGGGCTTTGAACTTGGGGAGCTCTACAAAAACTAGTTCCATCCCCTCTATCTTTTTCTGAGGATGCTCGCTATGATACAATGCATAATGGTGATAGTATTCCTGCAAGTGCGGCTCAAAGTTCTCATTAACCAGGCTGAGCGCGTATACGGGTTTTAAGCCTTTATACTCTTTTGCCCGATCAAGCTGCTTGACATAAGCTTTTGATGCGTTAAATAGCACCCGGCTCTTGAAGCTGTCCGTCCACAGCATCTGCATTTCCACAATAAACTGCCGACCGCGGTTGTCACGGCAGCGTACATCAACTATGGTGTGTTTCATCAAGGGGATTTCAGGCACCATGCCTGCCGGCAAGTATTCTAAAGATACGATCTCTTGCCCCCGTGCCAGCGGCAGGAGCGCATTGAGAAAGCTCCGCAGCAGGTGCGGGTGCTCGCCGAACACCTTTTTAAAGGTCAGGTCATTTTTGGGGTCAAGGTAGCGCATATCGTATGTTTTTGTATGCAGTACAAAGATAATGGTTTTAGGCATCGTATGCTACAACCCCTTTTTCGGTCCTTCCCTTCCGAAAAGTACTAATGAAACACCCACGCCTTACTATCAAGCACGCGAAAAGGTTCAGACAATTCTATGACCGCAATCTTAAAGTCATGGTGCCATATCCGCAGCGGACAAAACCCTTGCCCCTTCTATTTGTTTCTACAGCGTATTTACAGAAACGTACACACCGCTTCCATGCCGACAAAAGATACTGCCGTACTCGAAAAGCCTAGCGCACAGGGGTTGAGAGACAACATTTACATCAAAGGGGCCAAAGGCAACAACCTGAAGGACGTCAGCCTGACCATACCGAAAAACCAGTTAGTGGTTGTCACAGGGGTTTCCGGCTCCGGCAAGTCTTCCCTCACTATGGACACCCTCTTTGCCGAAGGGCAGCGCCGCTACGTGGAAAGCTTGTCGAGCTACGCCCGGCAGTTTCTGATGCGGATGAAAAAGCCGGAGGTGGATTATATCAAAGGCATCTGCCCGGCCATCGCTATCGAGCAGAAAGTGAGCACGAGCAATGCCCGCTCTACTGTGGGCACCTTGACGGAAATCTACGACTACCTGCGGATACTGTTTGCGCGTATTGGTCATACCATTTCCCCAGTATCCGGCCAGGAGGTGAAGAAACACGAAGTGTCCGATGTAGTCGATTACATCCACAGCTTTGAGGAAGGCACCAAAGTACAGCTGTTTATCCCCTTGCCCTACAAGTACAAAGACCGCCCCGTCAAGCAGGAGCTGGAGTTGCTGCTGCAAAAAGGCTACACCCGACTGCAAGTAGACGGCGGTTTGCAATACGTGGAAGAAGTGATGGAGGCCGCCCCGCCTTACCTGAGCCAAAAGCTGGGCGAGATCAAGGAAGAAGGCATCCGCCTGCTGATCGACCGCTTTGTGGTGAAAAAAGAGGACGAGGAAAATCAAAAACGGATCGCCGACTCGGTACAAACCGCCTTTTACGAAGCGGAGGGGGAATGCACCGTAGAAATCATGGGTGAAGAAGAGAAGGACTTCAACAACCGCTTCGAGCTCGACGGCATGACGTTCATTGAGCCCTCACCGCAGCTGTTCAACTTTAACAACCCCTACGGTGCCTGCCCGACCTGCGAGGGCTTTAGCAAAGTCATGGGCATTGACGAAGACAAAGTGGTCCCGGACCCTACCAAATCGGTCTACGAAAAAGCCATCGCCTGCTGGCGGGGAGAAAAGTACGGCCGTTGGCTGGACCGTCTGCTGGAGACGGCGCACGAATTTGACTTCCCCGTGCATACGCCCTACCAGGAGCTGACCAAAGCCCAGAAGCGGCTGCTTTGGAAGGGCAATCAATACTTTTGGGGCATTGACGACTTCTTTGAGGAGTTGGGAGAGAAGATGTACAAGATACAGAACCGCGTGATGATGGCGCGCTACCGGGGCAAGACGAAGTGCCCGGACTGCGAGGGCGGGCGGCTGCGGCCGGAAGCGACTTACGTCAAAATCGACGGCAGCGACATCACCGAATTGGTAGAACTGCCGGTGGATGAGTTGCTGGAGTTTTTCCAGACGCTGGAGCTGAGCGAATACGACCAAAAAGTAGCCCGGCGGTTGCTGCTGGAAATCACCAACCGCCTGCAATTCATGTGCGATGTGGGGCTAAGCTACCTCACTTTAAGCCGGATTTCCTCCACCCTGAGCGGCGGCGAGACACAGCGCATCAATCTGACCCGCACCCTGGGCAGCAACCTGACCAGCTCCATGTACATCCTCGATGAACCGAGCGTCGGCTTGCACCCACGGGATACGAACCGCCTGGTGCGTGTGCTCAAATCACTGCGGGATCTTGGCAATACCGTCATCGTCGTCGAGCACGAAGAGGATGTGATTGAGAACGCCGATTACCTCATTGACATTGGCCCGGCGGCGGGCATACACGGGGGCGAAGTCGTCTTTGCCGGTCCTTATCAAGATATTTACGATGAAGCCACGGAGAGCCTGACTACAAAATACATGAGCGGCAAGATGGCGATTGCCGTACCGGAATTCCGCCGCAGCTCCAAGAATTTACTGGAAGTAAAAGGCGCCCGCCAGCACAACCTCAAGAATATTGATGTCAAGTTGCCCCTAAATACGCTAAGCGTGGTCACGGGTGTCTCCGGCTCCGGCAAGACAACTTTGGTCAAGCAAATCCTGTACCCCGCGCTGAAGAAAGAGTTAGGTGAAAGTTACACCCAGTCGCCCGGCGCGTTTGACAGCCTGTCCGGTAGTTTGTCTACCATCACGCAGATCGAGATGGTGAACCAAAAGCCCATCGGCAAATCATCCCGCTCCAACCCGGTGACTTATGTCAAAGCCTACGATGGCATCCGCAAGCTTATGGCGGATCAGCAGCTGTCCAAAATTCGCGGCTTCAAGCCCAAGCACTTTTCCTTCAACGTTGATGGTGGGCGCTGCGATACTTGCAAAGGCGAAGGCGAGCAGGTAGTAGAAATGCAGTTTTTGGCCGACGTGCGCCTGGAATGCGAAGCCTGCGGCGGCAAGCGCTTCAAGCAGGAAGTGCTAGATGTAGAATATCGGGGTAAGAACATCTACGACATACTTGATATGACCGTAGAAGAAGCCTTGGAGTTCTTCGAGGGGCAAAAAGACGTCGTCAGCAAATTGCAGCCGTTGTACGATGTGGGCTTGGGTTACGTGCACCTGGGGCAGTCCTCCAGCACCCTTTCCGGTGGAGAGGCACAACGGGTCAAGCTGGCCTCCTTCCTCACCCAAGAACGCAAAGACGAGCACATCCTTTTCATCTTCGACGAGCCGACCACCGGCTTGCATTTCCACGATATCCGCAAGCTGCTAGACGCGATGAA
This sequence comes from Bacteroidota bacterium, assembly GCA_009908745.1. GTDB lineage: Bacteria > Bacteroidota > Bacteroidia > Chitinophagales > Saprospiraceae > Phaeodactylibacter. Next base: position 10,515 of record JAAAOU010000509.1, on the reverse strand, counting down.
CGCACTGGTGGAAAATGGCCACACCGTACTCATTGTGGAGCACAATATGGAGGTAATCAAAAGTGCGGACTGGGTCATCGACCTGGGGCCAGGTGGCGGCAAAGATGGAGGGCATTTGGTAGGGCAAGGCACGCCGGAGGAGTTGGCGGAAGTGGAAGACTCTTATACCGGGCAGTTTTTGAAAGGGAAGCTGTAGCAATACTCTTCTGCGCGCTATTCGCCGCTCGCTTTTCGCTATTTGCAAAAGCGCGAGGGGCAGGCAGCGAAAAGTGAGTAGCGGTTGACATTATCATACATATATTAGGACGCTTCTTTTCATCTTCTTTGTGCTTGAAGGCAGAGGGCAGCTAGAGCAGCATTGGGTGAATAGCCCACTTTTTCCCTATTTTCGCCAATGAGAACGAAGCGGTATGCCGCTTTCTAAAACCAACGAACATGAAATTACTAGAAGGAAAAGCAGCCCTCGTGACCGGCGGATCTCGCGGCATCGGGGCGGCTATCGTACGCCGGTTTGCCGAGCAGGGCGCTGATGTAGCCTTTACCTACCGCTCGTCTGCAGGCCCCGCAGAAGCGCTTGCCGAAGAGCTAAGCAGCTTAGGCGTGAAAGCCAAAGCCTACCAATCAGACGCTGCCGACTTTCAATCTTCCGAAGCATTGGCTAAAGCCGTACTAGAGGAATTTGGCAAAGTCGACATTCTCGTCAATAATGCTGGTATCACCAAAGACACCCTGATGCTGCGCATGAGCGAGGAGCAGTGGGATGACGTCATACACACCAACTTGAAGTCGGTTTTCAACCTGACCAAGCACCTTATCCGCCCGATGATGAAAAACCGGGGTGGCTCCATTATCAACCTGAGTTCTATCGTAGGCATGACAGGGAACGCCGGGCAAGCCAACTATGCCGCTTCCAAGGCGGGCATACTGGGCTTCACCAAATCAATTGCTAAGGAGATGGGCACCCGGAATATCCGCTGCAACGCCATCGCTCCAGGCTTTATCGAAACAGATATGACAGACGCTCTGGATGAAAAAACAAAAGCCGCCTATTTGCAGAACATCCCGCTCAAACGACTGGGCAAGCCAGAAGAAGTGGCGGACGTTTGCGTTTTCTTGGGATCTGATTTGTCGGCTTATCTGTCCGGGCAGGTCATCAGCGTGTGCGGCGCGTTAAATACTTGATCAATGAGGCCTTATCGTTATTCAACAGCGATTGTTTTATGATAGCATATAAATAGTAGGGCCGGGGAGTTTCCCCAGCCCTAATCTTTTTTGCCCGCGCTTAAACGCCAACAGGGCTTGTCAAACCTGGTAAAACGCAGACAAGGTTTTGGCGGCCCGCTTTGCTTTGCGCACTTTAGGCTCATTGAGCACATAGTGGCATTCCACTATACTTTCTTTTCTAACTAAAAGCTGGCATCGGCAAAGCCGCTCCAACTGCAGTTCAAGCCGTTCGGCACTCCATTGGGTGTGAAGGGCCAAGTCCAGCAAGCTTGCTTTTTGGTGCTCCTGAATATATTCCAGGATGGAAGCATTAGCGGGGTTTTGCAGGGTTTCCAGGACAGCCGTGGCCTGGTCAAGTTTGTTTGTACTTACGGCTTTAATAGTGTTCCATGTGTGCATTAGCGAATTCATTAGACAGTTCCACAATATGGTTTCAAGCGCGTAACACCCGATCGTTCTGGCCTGTACTGGCTGCAGACCCAAAACGATCACCCGAAAGCCATAGCCTGTACCAGGCTAAGGAGCTTACGCATGTAGCGGCCGAAACCGCAACCCACTAATGAAGTTGGTAATTAAGTCAATGGTTGTAGAAGCCGTTAAATCTAATTCGTGCGGGAGGGGGGATCGACTATTTCTGATGTTGGTTGGGCAAAACTAGGCTACAGGCTTGGAATATCCAAAAAAAGCATAAAATATTTTAATTATACGTTTGCCGTTTGCTTGCTCTGCTGTATTGAAATTGGAGGTCTTGCTGCTTTGTTACGTAGATATCAGCCAAAAGGTTGCACACCAAGCAGAAAAGAATCGCCCAGCCCACCAAATTTTGTTTTACTGCCCGAATTACGCATTTTTACAGCCTAAACAAACAAAACACAACTATGCCCATCCGAATGGAAAAAGATGACCCGCAACCGTCCCGTGGCGGCGGAGGTGGGAAGCGCGGTGGCAACTTTCTTATCCGTTTATTGCCCCTGATCATCATGTTTTTGATCAAGCGGCCAAAGCTGCTGATCCCCGCTTTGCTCATCGGCGGAGCTTGGTATTTCTTTTTTGGCGGCAGCGAACTCCTAAGCAGCGGGCCGGCACCGGTGAATGACAACACCACTGCTTTTTCTATTGGCGCGACTTTGGACCCAGAAGAGTACGACAAAGCCAAGGTATTCGAGCCCTTGGCTACGGGCCTGAGCGGGCAGTCGGGCTTACCCAAGCGCGTATCGTTGGCCTCCTACGCTCCCCGGCGGCTGCATCAGGGTAGGCAAGGTTCCTGTGTGGGCTGGGCCAGTGCCTATGCCGCCCGTAGTATCCTAGAGGCACAAACTACGGGGCAGTCTCCTGACCAAGTCGCTTTCAGCCCGTCTTACCTCTACAATCAAATCGCCTTACAGGGTTGCCAGGGAGCGTATATGCGCAATGCGATGCAGACTATGCAGCAGTACGGCAGTTTGCCTTTCCGCGAATTCCGCTACAACGAAAGCAGCTGCAACCAACGTCCTTCCCAACAGCAGAAGCAAGCGGGCCAGCGCTACCGCATACAGGGCTACGACCGGCTTACCTTGGGGGCCAACAACCTCAAACCAGACTTGCTGGGCATCAAACAGCATATCGCACAGGGTTATCCTGTGGTGGTTGGCATGATGGTCGGCGGTAGCTTTATGCAGGGCATGATGGGGCGCAAACTGTGGAACCCTTCCAGCAGAGACTATGGTATGCGGGGCTTCGGGGGCCATGCCATGTGCGTCATCGGCTACAACGACGAGTACTACGGCGGCGCTTTCCAGATCATGAACAGCTGGGGCCCGGAATGGGGGGACGATGGCATCGCTTGGGTCCGCTACAAAGACTTTAAGCACTTTACCAAAGAGGCCTACGGCGTATACCCCGTTGCATCCGCCAAGGACCAAAGCAAACTTGCCGTAGAGTTTGGCTTGCTTGATGTCGATGCGCAGCAAACGATTGGCTTGCAACGCCAAGATGATCTCAGCTTCCGGACTGCTAAGCCTATTGGCAAGGGGGACAAATTCAAAGTGCTCATCGCCAACTCTATTGATTGCTACATTTATGTCTTCGGGCAAGAAACGGACGGCTCCAGCTACGTACTCTTCCCCTACACGGATAAGCACTCGCCCTACTGCGGCATCACCGGCACCCGCCTCTTCCCCAGGGACTATTCTATGGTGGCAGACGATATCGGCAACCAAGACTACATCGCTATTGTAGTCAGCAAAAAGGAGCTAGATTTTAATGCGCTAAATAAAAAGCTGAGCCGCAGCCGGGCCTCCACCTATGCCGACAAGCTGCAAGAAGCCCTTGGCAGTCAGCGGGTCCGGCAACTCCAATTCAAGGATAGCCAAAACGTAGCCTTTGAAGCCGACACAGGTAGCGGGGGCAGTGCGGTGGGCGTGGTGATCGCCATAGACAAGCGTTAGACCTACTGCTCCTCTGTGCGTATCGACCGGATTCCGCCAGAAATCAAAGAGCGGGTGCTCTTGTAAGCCGGGTTGCCCTTGTAGTGTATGCTGCCGCCAGTATGCGCATTCGCGTTAAGGCGTTCGGTGGCGACTACGAAGGCTTCCCCCCCGGTGTGTACATTGACTGCGGTCTCTTGGCAGTCGAGACCTATGCCATGGTACTGGCCGCCGGTAGAGACGCTGGCTTCCTGTTTTTCCGCCTGCCCTTTTACGGTAAGTTCGGCACCTTCCGAAACGGAAACTTCAAGGCTTTGGACGTCCACCTCCGCTTTTAGCAAAGCGCCGCTGGCAGCCCGTAGCTTGAACTGCTCACCTTGCAGCACATCATCTGCCACCACCCGTGCCCCCGCCGTGGCCTTGAGGTAACGCAGCTGCTCGTAGTAGATGGTGATGTCTACCGCTTCCTCATCGTCAAACCAGCCTTCGATCAGCTGTATACGCAGGGTTTCGTTTTTGATGAAAATCGTAACATCATCCTCGTTCATACCTTCGGTGGTGATTTCAGCCGAAGGGCTATCGCTTTTCAGCAAACGTACATTGACATCACCGGATACGCTGACGGCGTCGAAATAATCAAATTTGCGGGTTGCCTGGGCTTGTGCCAGAATGGTATAGCTCAGTAAAGCGTAGAGTAATAATAGCCGGGTAACTAGCATGGTATTTTGGTTTATGGTTTCTACGCTTATGATGCCTGCCGGCCGGCCTCCCCCCTACGTCCGGATTAATTTTGCAACATACCCCCTGCTCTCGCGAACCGGAAAGCGGCTCAATTGCTTATTTGTGAGTAGGAATACCATAAACCGAAATGACATGAAATACCGCCTCTTTTTCTCCCTGCTCCTGTGCTTTGGCCTACTTTGGAATGGCTGCAAAGACGAAGAAGAAACCGCATGCCTGCCCTACAGCGTCCGTTGGCAGGCCCCCGCTCAGATGGGTGATATTGCCTGGCTATTTGTCAATGATGAAGCGGGGCAATTACTGATGGAAGAAGAAGCCACGCCCCAATCCACCGTAGAACTGGCAACCGATGAATGCGGGGAAGCCTACGAGCTGAGCTTCTTGAGTGTTGGTATGGAAACCGTGGATGACGGGGGCAATACAAGACAGGAAACGGTATACCGGCTCACCACGGTTATTGGCGCCCCTCAGGGGGTTCAATGGGATACGCTCGCGCTGCCTCCCGTGGAAGAATGGGAAATCTCGGTGGACAACGTTAGCTCGTTAGAGCGGCTGGTCTGGCCCGAGGAGAGGCGGACGATTTTCCAGGGCGACATCGTCCTTGACCCGGCTGCTGATGTACTGGGTTTTGCGATCCCCGGGCGGGCGGACGAAGCGGCTTACTTCGAGTTGAGTGCCAACGGGGAACTTGGTCCGCGGGCGCTCTTTTTCCCAAGCTTGGGGGGCGGCAGCCTTACGGCAAACTTTGACCAACTGCCGGCGGTTTCTGGCTTAGGAGAGGTGGCACTGCCCAATGCGGCGGATTGGCGCTACTCCCTTTACGGCCTGACGGATAGCACGCAGGCCTTGGTAGACTATTCCAACCAGCCCGATTTGGTGAGCGGCAGCTTCAACCCGCAAGCACCGGCTACGGGCATCGGCCAATACCGGCTACAGGTAGGACAGCCAGCGTTTTATGAGGGCTTGCCTTACTTAGCCCGGTCGTACGATTTTGTGCCCACCGGGTTCCCCATTGCGCTGCCGGCCGACTTCCCTGATTTCTCCTACCAGCGTACAGACGATCAGATCGCCATCAGCACGCAAGCCAACGATCCGCTCGTCTACCAAATCCGCATTTTCGACTATACCGGCCCTGGCCCTTGGCTGGACTGGACGATCTACGGCACTCCCGAGGACCTGGCTAACTTTAAATTGCCGGATTGGCCCGCTAGTGTGGAAGCCCAACGGGAGCAGCTGCTCGGCAGTGGGCGTGCTACAGCCATTCATATTTCGGGTAAGCGTTTCCAGAGCCGGGCCGATTATTCAGATTTTCTGCAAGCCTTGGCGGAAAAGGATGGGCGTTGGCCCTGGGAGCAAGGGCTGGTGGAGCGTTCTGTTATCTTAGATTATTAGTTGACTTGCTTGACCAAGCACTAGACCATTTGCCATATTGCCCAAAAGTGCGCCGTTGTGCCGCCGATGACAAATAGGTGCCATATAGCATGGTGGTAGGGCAATTGGTGCCAAGCGTAAAAGAGCACACCGAGCGTGTAAGACGCCCCGCCGAGAATGATACCATTGAGCGTGGAAACCGGCATGGCGTCCATCATGTAGGGGACTGTCAGCACCCCCATCCAGCCCATACCTAGGTAAAAAAGCACGGATAGCCACTCCCAACGGTCAAAAAAGAAGAGCTTGTAAAAGGTGCCCGCAGCGACTAGCCCCCAGATGATTTTCAGATAAACACTGCCCGGCAGGTAGTGCATCAGTATAGGCGTGTGCGTGCCGGCGATAAGGAAGTATATGCTAATGTGGTCGGCCACCCGCAAGCCATGCTTAATACGCGGGTTGGTAGCACTGTGGTAAAGCGTAGAGGTAGCGTAAACGAGCAGCAGGGACAAACCAAAAACGGTGAGCCCCCACCACAGCGGAGCCTCCACTGCGCCCCATTTGTAAATCAGCAAAGCCGGCACAGCCATTAGCCCCATCAAGAGCCCCAAGCCATGCGTTATCGCACTTGCGCGTTCTTGTTGTAAGGTCGATACCATCATGGGAAAACATCTTTGTACTATAACGCAAGGCGGATGGAATTGGTCTGCCAAAAACGCTATTCTTCTTCCCCAAGCGCTGCTGCGTACGCTTCCACCCAAAAATTGTTGTACCCCATGCCGGCGGTGATGCGCAAGCGCTGCAAGTTGAGTAACTCCAGCAGGCCCAAGAAGGTAACGATAGCGTGTATGCGGTTGCGGCAGTGGGCAAAGACATCCTCGAAAGTAGCGCGTTGCCCCCCGCCCACCTGCGATAGTATGCGCTCTTGCTGCTCCTCTATGGTGTAGTTGAATTGTATGACTTGGTGCACGGACTTGGGGTTGGCGTACTCAAAGCGTTCCACCACCCTTTCGAATGCCCGCAGCAGCTTGAACAGGGTCACTGACTCCAGCTCGGCATCTACCAAGGCTTTATTGGCGATTTGCTGCAGCTCTTTGGCGACGTTGCCCCGGTAGCGTTGCTTCGCCCGCTTTTCCTCCATTTGGCGCATGTCCTCCAGTACACTCTTGTAGCGCTTGTACTCCAAAAGCCGCTGTACCAGCTCTTCCCGGGGATCAATCTCGTTGCCTTCCTCGTCCAGCGGCTTGCGGGGGATCAGCATTTTAGCTTTGATGCGGCAAAGCGTAGCGGCCACCAGGATGAACTCGCTGGCCAGGTCGATATTCATTTCCTCCATTTGGCGGATGTAAGCCAAGAAATCGTCCGTAATTTTGGCAATCGGAATGTCGTTAATGTCCAGCTCGTCCCGCTCGATAAAAAAGAGGAGGAGGTCGAAAGGGCCTTCGAATTGGGGTAGCTTTATGGTGTAAGATGCGTCACTCATAGGTCAATTGCAATTTGGGGTTCTGCTAAGCCCTCTAAGCCTGCGTACAGTGCCCGCATGGGGAGCTCGAGGCAGAGGCTATGCACTGTCACCGTCTTATCCAAACCAATGATGGTCTGCATACGCCAGTACTGATCGCTTTCGCGGAACAGCGCATCCACAATCGGCTGGCCCTGATCGATGAGCAGATACTCTTGAAAACTAGCCAGGGTGCGGTATTTACGGAATTTTTCCGGTTGAGGCATTATCACTACATTTGAAAAACAGAACCTAAAAGTACAAACTTTAGCGCTACCATGCCGAACAAAGGAAGACTCTATCTCATTCCCGCCCCGCTTGGCGAGGGGGCGGTACACACCCTGCCCCAGCACGTCATCGACATCCTGCACCGCCTCGATATCTTCATTGCCGAACGCGCTAAGACCGCCCGCCGCTTCATTAAAGCTACGGAACCGGTGAAGCCTTTTAGCGAGCTGACCTTCTACGAGATCACCAAGCACACCCCACCGGAGGAACGGCAGCAGTTTCTGGCCGATGCGGACAAGGGCAAAGATATTGGTTTACTGTCGGAGGCCGGCTGCCCCGGCGTGGCGGACCCCGGTGCTGTTGTGGTGCAGACCGCCCATCTGCGGGGCATTGAGGTGGTGCCGCTCGTGGGCCCTTCGTCTATTTTGCTGGGGCTGATGGCTTCCGGCCTGAACGGGCAAAACTTTTGCTTCCACGGCTACCTGCCGCCCAAGAAGCCGGCGCTGCAAAAGGAGCTGAAGTTTTTGGAGCAGCGGGTCTTCAAGCACCATCAGACCCAGATTTTCATCGAGACGCCCTACCGCAACCGCGGCTTGATCGAAGCGGCCATCAATACGCTTTCGCCGGATATGCTTTTTTGTATCGCTGCCGATTTGACGTTGCCCACGGAGTATGTAAAGACATTGCCGATCGCTAAGTGGCGCAGGGAGCAGATACCGGATTTGCATAAGCGGCCGGCGATTTTTTTGGTGGGGAAATAAGGAACTTTACACTTTCAAACTTTGTATTTTGGAAGTAGGAAATATAAATTAACTATGAAAACGCCGTCTCCTTCACTGACTAATGTTCAGCTAGAATTACTAAAGGTGTTCTCTTATCAAGTCTCAGGTGAAGACCTGCTAGAGCTAAAAGATACTTTGGCGAAATTCTTCGCTGAAAAAGCTATACAATCTGCGAATCAGGCATGGGATGAGCAAGGGTGGGATGACCAAAAGGTTGACGAGTTGCTTAGCGCTAAACTTAATTGAAAGCGCTGTGGTTCTTTTATTTATTGCTAAAATGAAAGGTATATGAAGCTATTATTAGAAATTGAGGATGAACTCAAGGCGACCCACCTACTAGAGGTGCTTAAGGGGCTCTCTTATGTTAAGACTGAACGACTATCAGCAGAAAAAGCAGAACTACTCAAAGACATCAAAGCTGCAATAGAGGAAATAAAGCTTGTAAAAGCTGGACAAAAAGAGGCCAAAGATGCAGAAATCTTTCTAGATGAGCTATAGTGTCAAAACTATTTCCGTTTTTGAGAAGCAGGCTAAAAAACTCTCAAAAAAATATCCCTCTCTTAAATCCGAATTGAAAGGGCTAATCACAGCTTTGAAAGAACAGCCCGATATGGGAACCATGATCACCGAAAACTGCTATAAAATCCGATTAGCAATAAAGTCTAAGGGCAAAGGCAAGTCTGGAGGAGCTAGAGTAGTCACCTATGTTGCCCTATCGGACTTGACCGTATATCTGCTCTCTATCTACGACAAATCAGACAAAGAAAGCCTCAGTGACCGAGAGTTAATAGACTTGCTCAATCAAATACCCAACTAATCCACCAGCAACCGCCGCTTCTTCGGATACCGCACCGCGTACTTCAGCACCCGTTCGGCTGTCTGGCCGGCGGGCAGGGTGAAGGACCAGGTGACTTTGCCCGTAGCTTCATCCAACTTGCCGCCATCGTGCTCTAGTTGCACGATTTTGATATCATCCTCTTTGGAGATAGGGTATTGGTCTTCCACGATGAGGTCTACGGGATAATCGTTGGTATTGCGGAGGGTTGTTTTCCAAGTCCGTTCCACAGTTTTGTTGCTGCCTAGGAAGCTGGTGCTCGATTTGTCCCTTACCCGCTCCCGTTTCACAATGATATCCTCATCGCGCCCTACGGAGACCGACAAAGTATCTTCGAAGGCCTCCATGTCCAGATAGGTCTTGCCTTGGTAAGTGCCTTTGAAGAACAAATTGGCGTCGCCACTCAGCAGGCTATACTGCGACCAATTGGTAATGGCAGCCGTCAGGTAAGCTTGGTCCGACAATTTGGGAACCACGGCGTAGTGATAATCAGCCGGTACTTGGTGGCTAACCATGTGCACATCGTAGGGCTGATTGTCCGCCGGGATGGTGTAAGGAATTTCGATCTCAAAAGCCGTGCTCGTGTATTGCTTGTCTACCGATAGCGGTATCGTCTGCGGCTGGGCTGGCACGCTGCGCTCTTGCCTAGCTTTAGACCGGCGGCTCCCCGTTACCGTCACCTCGTCTAAGAGCATTCCGGACGCCTGAAGCTGTACATCAATACGGCCGCCGCGTCCTGGCACTTGTTGCACTTCTTTATTAGCATAACCGACGTAGGAAAAAATCAATTCATCACTGCCCGCCGGCACCGCTAAGGAAAACTTGCCATCTAGGTCCGTAACGGTCCCTTGGCTAGTGCCCTTCACCAAAACATTAGCCCCGATCAAAGGCTCGCCGCTTTCATCCACCACCGTGCCGGTCACCACCCTTTGGCCAGGAGCGGAGTAAGGAGCGGGCTGTGGACGCTTAGCGTAGTAATTGTCAAAAGTAAGGAAGTAGGTATTGAGCTCGGGCTTCACGTTGCTCGTGTAGGGATTGCCGGTAGACAGCGTCAGGCGTACGGCTTCCCAGTCTTCTTCCGTATCTTGGTAGACCTTTGCCTTGTACGCCAGCGAGAGCGGACGCTGTGTATCTTCGATGCGCAGGTTGTAGAATGGGTCCCAGCCTGCTTCGGGCACTACGTATTGCAGTTCGAGCTGGCTTTGCAGGGCAGCTTCCGCACGCAGCTTGACCTTCACCGTGACCGTGGGCGGCGCCTCGGCTTTCACATTCAACTCCAACAAGGCTTTCGAGACGCGGAGCAACTGTTCCTGCAGCTGCCGTTCGCGCAGGCTAATCTGCCGCAGTTGTTTTTCTATGTCCAATAACCGCTGCCGGAATAGTGCCGCCATTTGCTCCAGTTCTTCCGCCTGTACCCCTTCCTGCCCGCCT
>JAAAOU010000049.1 GCA_009908745.1 Bacteroidota bacterium | reverse complement strand
CGCTTTTCAGGCCGGGCGGGGGTTGGCTCCGTCCCGCCCCACCGGTAGTATGGGCGCTAGCCAGACAAAGATGGGGCGGGTTGCTGGTGTTTTGGGCTTTCTGGTACGAGTATGCAACAGCATATAGATTAACCGGGCAATTTAACAATATCATCTGCCGCCCCTCTAGCGCAGCTACCGAAAAACGATTAGTTTTGGGATACAAAGCAAAGCCGTCCCAAAACCATGAAAACAGCATGGCGCATACCCCACCTCTTTCTACTCTTAGGGTTGTTCATACCGTTTGCCCACGCCCAGCAAGCACCCGTTCCGCAACGCCCCAAAGTAGCCCTAGTCCTCAGCGGCGGCGGGGCGAAGGGCATGGCCCACATCGGCGTTTTGAAAGTGCTGGAAGAAGTGGGCATCACCCCTGATATCATCACAGGCACCAGCATGGGCAGCATCGTGGGCGGGCTCTACGCTATTGGTTACCGTGCCGATTCGCTGGAGCAACTGGTATTGGACCAAGATTGGGACCAAGTCCTGAGCGACCGCGTAGGGCTGCGCAACGTGATTTTTGAAGAGAAAGACTTCTTCGAGAACCAACTGGTATCGCTGCCGCTGCGCAAAGGCAAAGTAGAAGCCCCGCAGGGCCTCATCCGTGGGCAGCGGATAGAAAACCTGCTGACCCGGCTGACGGTGCCCGCCTACTCTATCCGGGATTTCCGGCAATTCCCCATTCCTTTCCGCTGTGTCGCGGCCGATATTGCTAAAGGCAAACCGGTAGTGATCGACAAAGGGCGGCTATCAGAGGCGATGCGTGCCAGCATGGCCATCCCCACGGTCTTTACGCCGGTCAACCGCGACAGTATGCTGCTTGTAGACGGGGGGCTAATCCGCAACTTCCCCGGAAGCGAAAGCCTGGGGCGCAGATATTGTTATCGGTGTCTACACCGGCTGGATCAAAGCGAGCAAAGAGGAATTGAAGAATTTTTCCAAAATCCTGCTACAGTCCAATTTTCTGATGAGCGTACAGGATGCCGAGCAGCAAATGCCAATGGTAGACTACTATATCGAGCCTAACTTAGCCGATTTTGGGGCGCAGGATTTCAGCAAAGCAGATTCCATTATTAGCCGGGGAGAGCGGGCTGCCCGCCTGATGATGCCGCTGCTCCAACAGCTGGCGGACTCGCTTGCCAAGCCGCCGGCCGGGCCGGCACCACGCGCTTTGCCCCCCGTAGACAGCTTTTGCATCGACCACATACAAATTACCGGCAACCAGCGGTTTACCGCCGAAGAAATCATCGGCAAGTGCAACCTGAAGGCCGGCGAGACCTACAGTATAGACGATATGCAGCAGGGCATCAACCGGCTGGTCGGCACCAACTACTTCGAAAAAGTCAACTACCACTTTCAAGAACACGGCAACCAGCTGACCTTGGTGATCGATTGCCTGGAACGCGCCCCTACCCTGCTTAAAACCGCCATTAACTACGACAATTACCTAGGGGCCGGCTTTCTGTTCAATGCCAGTGCGCGCAACTTGCTGCTGCCAGGCTCCCGGCTGATGCTCACTAGCACGATAGCCGAGCAGTACCGCTTGCACTTGAACTACCTCAAGTACATCGACCAGCAGCAACGGTGGGCGGGCATAGCCAATTTCAGCCTGACCCGGGACGAGATTCCGGTGTTTCAAGACGGCCGGCAAAACGAGGCGTTTACTCTTATTGAAGCCTTGACCGACCTGCGGCTGCAGCGGCGGCTCGGCACGGATGTAGCGCTTGGCCTGGGGTTGCAACGCGAACACCTCTACTTCCGCTCTACCATCAGCCCACAGCCCGTGTTCGAGCACCTCGATTATGTGAACCACAACGCCTATGCCTTTCTGGAAGTCAACACCCTAAACCGCAATATCTTTCCGACCTCTGGCACTCGGCTGACCTTTGAGGCCAAAGGCATCAACAACCACCGCTACGGGTTTGAGGGATTTAACTCAGATACGGGCCTAAACGCCGACTCGCTGATCGCCTTCAATGCCTACCTGAAAATCGGCCTGCACAGCCAGAGCTACATCCCCTTGAGCGAGCGCGCTTCCCTGACGTTACGGCCTTTTGCCGGCCTGGTGACCAACCCCAGCAATACCTTCGGCGACTTCTTCCTGATTGGCGCCCCGACGAGCCTGACCCGCCGTTCTATCCCCTTCTACGGCTTGAAACCCAACCAAGTCGTGGCCCAATTCACCCTGGGCAGCGGCATCGGCTACCAGCACTTCGTCACTAGCAAACTCTTATACGCCTTCAATTTCAACGCCGCCTTGGTCGCCCAGCCCGGCCCCTACTCCGGCCTGCTGCCCCAACTGGATGAATTTATGGCGGGCGTAGGCGTGAGCGGCGGGTACAATTCGATGGTCGGCCCCGTAAAGCTCAGCTTGATGTACCCCCTGTCTACCCCCAGCGGGTTCCAACGCGAGTTCCTGCTTTTCTTGTCCATCGGCCACCGGTTTTAGCAGGTTCACGGTGCTTGTACAATTATTTGTTTACACCATACTGGTAACATTTGGCGGGATGTGTTATAATTGCGCCGATTAATCTCTATTTTTGTTGCCGAACAGCAATTGCAAAAGACTAGACATTCCGACCAAATGGCTACAAAGAAGCGCAAAAAGAAGAAAAAAGGGCAACTGAGCTTGCGGCTAGGTATCAACGACGAGCGGGTGCCTAAATTGATAGGTATCCTTTGCTTATTTCTGGCGATTTACCTGGCCATTGCGTTTTCTTCCTATCTCTTTACCTGGCGGATCGATCAGGACAAGGTGCTACAGTTTTCCTGGCAATTGCTGCTGCAAAGCGACACGCAAATGGCCAATTGGCTGGGCCGGCTGGGGGCTATTATTTCCAATATGTTCTTCTACTGGGGCTTCGGCCTGCCTTCCTATGTGTTCATCGCCATACTGGCCGTAGGCGGCATCGGCCTGATACAGCGGCATTCCTTCCGGCAATACTGGCCGAAGTTCCGGCTGTGGCTGCTGTTGATGGTCATCTTCAGCGTGTTTCTGGAGTTTGTAGCGGGCGACGCTGCATTTCCCTGGGGCGGGGCATTCGGGGAAGCCGTCAGCGAGTGGCTGATCAGCTTTGTGGGCACGATAGGGATGATATTGCTGCTGATCTTCGTGCTGATCGGCACGGTGATTTGGAACGTCAACCCGAATTTCAACGAAATGACCCCGCAGGAAGCGGTCAACGATACCCGGCAGTACCTCAACGACTGGGTCAGCGGGCGGCTGCCCAACCGCAAACCGGCCAACCAACAAAAACCAGCCACCTCCTCAAAAGAAGAACCCGCCAAGGTTGCTGGGTTGCGGCC
>JAAAOU010000403.1 GCA_009908745.1 Bacteroidota bacterium | reverse complement strand
ATGTCTAGCGGTTCGATAATGACATTATTATCCAGGCCCCTGACCTTTTCCCGCTGTTGGTCCGACAGTACCATAATATAGGCATTGTTACCCTGCTGGGCGACCAAGTCTTCCTGCGATATGCCCCAGTCGGGGAAGTTGCGGGTGTTGATGCCGCCAGGGTTCGGGAAGGTGACCCGGTACATAAATTGCAAGTGCTTGGGTTTTTCAGCGGGCTGCCCGTTGATGTACACTTGCCGGTTGCGGATGAACAGGCTGTCCCCCGCTACGGCTACGGCCCGTTTGATGTAGTGGTCCTTTTTGTCCATGGGGCGGGTTACGAGCTCCTTATTGCCCGTTTTGATTTGCTGGGCTTGCCGCGGCGGTATAGCCCCCCGGCGGTAGTCGTGTATGCTCCAGGTCCGGTTGGGGAATATGTAGACGCTGTCGCCTTCCGGGTAATTGAAAACGATAGGGTCATTGCGGTCTATGCTTTCTAGGGCTGGCAATCGGTAGTAAGGCAGCTTGGGGTTTTCCAAGTAGGATTCGGCATTGAAAATCGGCAGGCGGTTGTGCAGCAGGGGCACCATGGCGATCGTCTGCGGGGTGCGTATGCCGTAGTGGGCTTTGCTGACGAACAGGAAGTCCCCCACCAACAATGACCCTTCCATAGAAGAAGTTGGTATCACATAAGCTTCGATGAGGAACATACGGATGAACGCGGCGGCAAAGACGGCGAAAATCACGGCTTCTGCCCACTCGCGCCCTTGGGATTTGTGGTAGGGGTTGTTTCGTATCAGTTTGTTCAGCTTGCGGGTCTGGCCGCTGGCTTTGGCTTCCTCGATCAATGCCTTGTATTCTTTTTCTTTTACCAAGGTCGGCCCTTCGTACTCCTCCTCCGGCCTGAACGCCAAGTAGAAAAAGTAGAACGGCGCGCCGATAACCGCTAGCACGCTATCCCAAAAGCCGTAGTGGCCATGCGAGCGCACCATGTCAATGGCCATGCCCGCGTAGATAAAAATATTGACGATGGGGAACAGCAGCCAGGCTGCATGGGCTCCTTTACGCCCGATGAGCTTGCACCACTCCACGAAATTAAGCCCGGGTACCAACCCTTTCCAGCCGTCTACCCCTGCTTTGGGGAATAAAAAATAAAGGCTGACACTCAGCAGTAAGTACCCGACCAGCAGAAAAATCAGAAATCCCATTTGGATGGTTTTGTGTTAGTACGCAAATATAAACGAAAGCCCTTAACGCGGTGGTATATTTACGCTCCTTTTGGATTTCCTTATACCAATCTACGAATAGCTTGGTCGAAATGCCCTGGCAGGGCGACAGTTTCCTGGCCAGAGGGGTAGAGATCACCCTTGGTTTGTCCGGCAGGTAAAAAAAAGACGGAGGCTAGCGGTATTGCTAGCCTCCGTCTTTTAGATCATGGTGGTTTCCGAAACCACAGATCATGGTGGTTTCGAAAACCACCATGATCTAGGGGAATTTTACATCGCCTCTTCCGCCGGGTCGGCCTGCAGCGTGATCTTACGCGTAACCGGGTTCAATGGCGTATCTACGGCATTGCCCTCGGCATCCACCAAAGTCAGTTTCACGGTGGTTTCCCCCATAGGCAAGCCTTCGATGTAGTACGGCTGCCATTGGTCGATGGTGAAGGTCTGACCGTTGATGTCGGCTTCCACAAAGTGGTCGGTGCCGAAGTTGGGTACGCCGACGAGGTAGAAGTCGAGCATGACCTTGTCGGTTTCCGCTTTGCCGGTGTAGGTGCCTTTGGGGCGGCTGTAGAAGAGCAGCGGTTCGGTGATGTCCTCTACGGCGCTGAAGTTGTTGTCCTCTACAAAAATCTTATTGGCTTCGAACGCTTTGTCCGTCTTGATGCTTTCGTGGTAGGAGCGGGACAGGAACGCCAGCATGTAGTGCTCGCCGTCGGGGAGTTCATACTCAAACTCAGCTTCGTATTTTGCAGCGTAAGGATTGTCGTTGATGATGAGGTGGATGTGCTGCCCCTTCGCGGAGTTAGCGCACATTTTAGCATCTGCGTCCGGCGTCTGTACGCCCAGCTCGTACTCGTCGCCGCCGATCTCAAAGCTGAATTGCCCGTCTTCGTACATGACGGATTCGATCTCCGCATTGGGGTAAGCCGTAGACTTGGGCATGGGGGTGAGGGTCAGTTTCCCGTCCTCCATTTCTTCAGTCGCTGGGGTATCTTGACTTTCCGCGGTATCGTCCGTACCTTCCGTGGACGTGCTGCCCCCACAGGCGGTGAATAGCATCGCGAGCACAAAAAAGAGACTCAGAATTCGCATAGTTAATCTAGTTTTGGTTTAACGTGTTAATAATGATGAAGTGATTCCTTAGACTTAAAAAGGATTCCAGTACGCAGGGTGTTCACTGCGTAAGCCCAAAAAGCTGTGGTTTTTTGTTATAAATTTCGAACAGACCTTTATGTCAGATCAAATAAAAGAGCTCAAAGTTGATGGTATGACGTGCAGCAACTGTGCGGCTAGCCTCAACCGTTTCTTGGAACGCAAGGGCCTAGAAGACGTATATGTGAATTTCCAGACCAAAGAAGTCCGTTACCAGCAAGGGGAATCGGACATCAGCGAGGAGGAGGTGAAAAAAGGCATCCACAAGCTGGGGTTCAGCGTGGTGGAAGACAGCGAGGAGAGCAAGCGCGACTGGTGGACATTGGAGCGCAAATTGCTGATCAGTTCGATCTTCACCCTGCCCCTCTTGCTGCATCACCTGTTGATGATGGCGGGCGTGCATGTGCCGCTGATGGACAACTACTGGATACAGTTTGCCATCTGTCTGCCGCCTTTCCTCATTGGGTTTACTTACTTTGGCAGCTCCGCCCTTAGTTCGCTCAAAGGCGGTGTGCCCAACATGGACGTCCTGATCTTCATCGGCAGTACGGCGGCTTTCGGTTACAGCCTCGTCGGTACGTTGCTGTGGGAAGCCAACTACATTTTCTACGAAACGAGCGCCACTATCATCACGTTAGTACTGGTCGGCAACTGGCTGGAAAAGCGCGCCGTAGAGCAGACGACCACCGCGATCGGCGAGCTGACCAAGCTGCAGGTGGAAACGGCTAATCGGGTCATGCCTTCTGGCGCTATTGTCACCCTGAAGCGCGACGAGGTGAAGATCGGCGATGTACTGCAGGTCAACGAAGGCGACAAAATCCCCCTCGATGGCCGCATCACGGAAGGCGAGGCCGCAGTAGACGAATCCATGCTCACTGGCGAAAGCATGCCCGTGGAGAAAAGCGAGGGCGACCCGGTGATCGGTGCTTCTGTGCTTGTGGGCGGCAACATCCGCATGAAGGTGACCGCCGCGGGCCGCGACACGGTGCTCAGCCAGATGATAGAATTGGTGAAAACCGCGCAGCAGGATAAGCCTGACATTCAGCGCCTGGCCGACAGGATCAGCGCGATCTTCGTGCCGGTCGTTTTAGGCATCGCCTTGCTCACCGTACTGATTGGGCACTTTGGCTTTGGCTTGGCCTTTCAGCAGGCCCTGATGAATGCCATTGCCGTGCTCGTGATTTCCTGTCCCTGTGCTATGGGCTTGGCTACCCCCACCGCTGTGATGGTGGGCGTGGGGCGGCTCGCCAAGAATGGGATACTGGTCAAAGGCGGACAGACGCTGGAGGTTTTCTCCCGGATCAAAAAGGTCGTTTTCGACAAAACGGGCACGCTGACGAGCGGGGACTTCACCATCAAGAATATCACTTACCACCATGCGGATGAGAAACGGGCCAATGCTTTGATCTACAAGATGGAGCAGCGATCTTCCCACCCCATCGCCAAGTCGTTGCTGCGCGAAATGGAGCAGCGGCTGAACGGCGTGGCGGTAGAGCTGGCGGATGTCGAAGAGCAGAAGGGTAGGGGGCTGTACGCCAAAGACCAAATCGGCAATCAATTCAAGCTCGGTTCCCAACGCATGCTGCCCGACCCGGCTCAGGGCCAATCCGGCGCGCTGTACCTGCTGGAAAACGACGAGTTGCTGGCGACTATCGAACTTTCCGACCATATCAAGGAGGACGCAGCCGCCACAATCGACTATCTGAAGCAGCAAGGCCGCACCCCCGTGCTGCTGAGTGGCGACCAAAACGAAAAGGTCCATCAAGTAGCCGAAAAGCTGGGTATACCCGAATACTACGGCGAGCAGCTGCCGGAGCAGAAGCTGGAACTGATCGAGCAGTTTTCCAACACTACGCCCACGGCTATGGTGGGCGACGGCATCAACGACGCGCCGGCGCTGGCGAAAGCTACCATCGGGGTTTCCCTGAGCAATGCTTCGCAGGTGGCTATACAGTCGGCGCAAATCGTGTTGCTCAATGGCAAACTGCAGTACCTACAGCGCGCCTTCGGTATCAGCGAGCATACGGTACTGACCATCAAGCAAAACTTGTTCTGGGCTTTCGCCTACAATATCGTTGCCATCCCCATTGCTGCCATGGGCTTCTTGAACCCGATGTGGGGTGCCTTATTCATGGCCTTCTCAGATGTAATAGTGATTGGAAATTCCATCCGGTTGAAGTATAAGCGGATTGGGTGATAGGCCTCGCTAGTGCTGAAACCCTAGCCAACTGTAGCGGTTGGGTGGGTTGTCGTTGATGTTATCTGGGGCCGGTCCCCGGGTAGCATGAAGGACGGTAGACGCACGGAAGAAGACCAGCGGGTAGCTTCCCAAGCAGCGGCTTTCTCTTTCGCTGGAAACAACAGACTATTTCTAGTAGCATTTATTTTATGGCCGGTGTAACATAATGAAAGCCGCCTCGTAAAAAAAGGGGGCCGATCATTACGAACGACCCCCCTTACAAATAGAGGGAATTGGACAATCGAGTTACACAAGTTTCAATATAGCGTAGGTTTGCTACGCTTACGGCTTTATGGAGCTTTGGGTCTTCCTCGCTGTATACCCGCATGATTTGCGAGACTGTTCATTAAGCCGTGTCTGACGAAGCGTTATTATGGCTAATTTGCTGATAGTCAATCTCTGCGTATCTGCGTGCGGCACACCTTATTGAATATGCTCTGATTTGCGATAATGGCAACCGGGGGCAACAACAACCCAAACAGGTATAGGGTAAAGCCCCGCTAGCTTTTCATGATCAAACGAGAACCGTTGGCCTGGAAGTGGATTTTTTGCTCTAGCTCCGTAATGGCTATTTGCAAAGGGCTGAATTCAATGGTAATATAAGAAGGCTTGTATCCCCCTCTAGGCAAGGTGCAGGAGCCGGGGTTAATGATGTACCGCTCTCCTTTTTGGACGATGTTTGATTTATGCGTATGCCCACAGATCAAGACGTCAAAATCAAAGTCTTCGTAAATGCAGTCAAATTGTTCGTAATCAGGGTAAAGGTATTCGTTGAAGGGGTTATACGGGCTGCCGTGGCACATGAGAACCTCCTTTTGGTTTACCACCAGTCTTTTTCTGAGGCCTGCTTTGAAAAGAAAAGACAAGTCCAATCCGCTGAGCGCCTCTAAAGTCTCCTCTATGACGCCATAGCGATTTTTATAGTCCTCATCTGAGCGCATTAAGGCACCATACTCAGAAAACTTTTCCGCAAAGGCATTTGGGTTCAGTCTGCGTAGGTAATAAAGGTCATGATTGCCCAAAATGTACTCAACATCAGGCCGGCGGAGCAAATCGATCACCGCTTTGCTACAGGGGAAATACCCGAATAAATCCCCCGCAAAGAGGATTTTGTCAAACCTTCCTGATTGGATCACAGGCAGGATATTGCTTACCTCCCCATGTACATCTGAAAAAACCAGCACGGACATTACACCAGCATTTTGATGGCCCCTTTTTGAGCCCCTTTTGCAATCTCGATTTCCTGAAACACTCTATAATACTGATTCCCCGCTTGGTATGGCACCGGTGATAGTTCTTCACCCAGCAGGAAGTTCCGAATGATCATATCCGGCTCATTGAATCCCCCTAGGGCCCGCATAGGGGCTGACCCGCTGAATCTTGGGTTGATTTCAAGAACGAGGGGTAAGTTGTCTTCGTTCAGCCTTAATTGAACATTTATGGGGCCGGTCGACCGTACGGCACGAGCTACATTTTCACAAAATTCATTAATAAAGCCATGCTCCAGAATCTTGGCGTAACCGGTCGCCCCCCCGAACAATTTGCGTTGCATCACTATGGACTGAATGACCTTTCCCTTTTTATCGGAGAGCACCCCAACCGTATATTCCTTTTCCTCAGAAGAAATGTGTTCCTGTACAAGGTAGGCCATCCCCTTTGCCTCAAAGTAATCTACGATAATATTCAGCTCTTTTCGGTTGTTTGCCAAAAAAACATCTTTGCTGCCCCTGCCGCTGACTGGCTTGACTATCAACGGGAACTGATCCCCTAATTCTTGTAGCGCTTTTTCTTTATCAAGAAAGGAGAGGGGGACGCCGAGCTGTCTTGATTTCAAAAACTGGAAGGTTTCCCATTTGTTGTCGCCAATTTTAATCGTATCGATGTTATTGACCAACGGGGCTATGCCTTCTTCCCAAAACAAGGCCGCATATTCCGCGATTATTTTGGCTTCCCAGGTTGCTCCGGGTAGTACCGCATTGATCTGATGATCTCTACAGCAATGAATGAGCTCATCAATGTACAACTTGCCGGAGTCTGGGGTGTTTTGGGCTATTATTTTCCGTTCTACGCGGTAGAGGTGTGGCGCTTGATCTGAATAGGCAAGCAGGCTGATCGTTGCATATTCTGCCAAGCGGAGGCACTTAAGCAGGCCTTCTGCAACACTCCCCCCTTTCCCGCCAATCAACAGGACATGGACGTCGTTTTTCATCAATTGAATTTTTCGCTTTTTGTAGTTTTGGAGATGCTAATGTAGTACCGCAGGCTACCGTTTTTTGGTATTGCCCGGGGTGCCTGAAAGGATGGAGTACTTTTGGCCCTTCCGCCCTCGGAGCAGGACCGAGCCGCCCAGCATTTTGATGGGATAATACCATACAAAAATAATCAATCAACCGATAGCTGCTACAGGCGCGAATAGGCAGTTTGACTAATTTTGTCAAAAGCTATTAAATTCATATTTTCACATAACAATTGGCCAGTAGCAGCTGTTAAAATACCTGTACTAACATAGCTTGGAGATGTCAGTTTTTCATCTCTTAAAACCCAAAACCCACATCCCGGTGTAACGAAGGCCGGGAGCAGATTCAGATAAAGAAAGCTATTCTTATATGCACACCGTCCACTCGCTGGAGTTGCGACGGAGACCTGTTTAAGGTAACGATTTTGTTTTTGCCAGTAAGAACAGAAACTTTAATTGTCCACTAATCATTAAATTAAACTTGGTAACGATGCATGAGATAGCTTTTAAGTACTCCACGTTGGTCCTAATGCTTTGCCTGTTATGGCCAGCTTGCAATAAGAATGTTCTCACCGACCCTCCAATCATTCAAGACGAACAGTTCAAGTACGGTGCACACACTAACCCGACCGGGGATGCCATTGGGGGAGGAGGCTGTTACAGTCAAGCGGTTACCGAGGGCGACTACCTCGTACTCAACCGCAGCGAACTATTGGATGCCCTCAGCGTAGCGCAAGCGGGCGAAGTGGTGCTCGTCGGGCCCGGTACCGAAATTGACCTTTCCGGCGACTCCAAAATCAGGATACCCGAAGGCGTAACCCTAGCCGGAGACCGCGGCAATTGCAACTCGGACAGCGAAGGGCCGCTCCTTTACGCCAACAGCATGCCGGAGGGCGAAGGGCTGTTCTGGCTGCGGCCGGGTTGCCGGGTCACTGGCCTGCGGTTCCGGGGGCCGGATGCTGACTTTTCGGATATCGACTATGACATTCAGCCCGCTTCTTGGAATAGATGCCTGGTCAGCTGGGGGGAAGACATCGAAGTCGACAATTGCGAGATTTCCAACTTCCACCACTCGGCGGTAAGCGCCAATAGCGGCAGTGCCAACTTGCACATCCACCACAACTTCTTGCGTGACATCCACGCTTATCCCGTCATCACTTTAGACTACTCCGCCTCTTCTGTGCTGATCGAAGCTAACCGCATACATTGGGTATGGACGGCTATGGCCAGTACGGGCTACCCTGTCACGGGCTACGAAGCCCGGTATAACATGATCATCCGCAAGCCGGCCCCCGTAAGCTGGGAGAACTATAACGGGGGGCACGCCATCGATATGCACTTCTTCCGGGAAGTGAAGAATACACGCGGCCATCTGATCTCTGGCAGTGAAATGAAAGTACACCACAATACCTTTATCAACGAGGCTGCCGACGACCCGTCCATTGCTTTGGCGCTAGACGCCAAGATAAGCGGCGTGCCAAGGGTGTTGGCGGAATTTCACAACAATTGCTTCCTGCAAGCCGACCCGGCTACGGTCGAGCACCAAGGAGGCAATGCCTGGGTGCATAACAACTTGTACGGGCCAGATAGCGTACACATCATGCATCCCATGGAAGCCACGCCCCAGATATTGTTCCGCAATCCTCCCCCGCCGGCGGGGGAAATCCCCGCCATAACGGGAGAAAACCTTGAGGTGGACGTCAAGATCAACATTCTGCAGCCCTTTCATCTGGACAGTGTAGTGATCCATCTCAACGACGAAGTGGTGTACTCCGCTACATCTGCACCGGCCCCCGGCTCCCTGTTGCTGCCGCTCTGCGATTTGGAGAGCAGCCGCCCGTTTCACGAGTTACAGGTTACCGCTTTTGATAATCGGGGGGTTGCCGGGCAGCACCTCACGGTTTTCAATACGAATTGCCCCTGAGGGGTTAGCAGCTTCTCGCTTTTTTGACAATGATGTTCCGCAGTGCTTTCACAAAGTAGCGGAGGTCTGTCAAAAAGGGGTACTTCTCATAAGCCTCAAGGTACCGTTTCTCGGATGCGACGATCTCCTCGACGGTACCCGGCATATCCACATAGTAGGGGGGGATGAGGCCGGGCTTAAACCGCTTGCGGTACTCCCGGAAATCGGCCGGGTAAATACTCAGGTAGTGCTTGCTGAGCGGCCGTACGCCGAAGAGCTTCAGTTCGCCTCGCAGCAAGTTGATAAGCATGGGCCATTCGTCGAGAAAATACTTGCGCATGAAGCGCCCCACGGAATTGATGCGCGGGTCATTGGAGAACTTACCGCCCTCCTGAAGCCCCTGCTGCTCGTAGATGTACTCCTGCAGGTATTCGGAATACGGGTACATGGTACGAAACTTCAGTACCCGGATGGGTTTGCCATTTTTGCCAGTGCGGTTGAGCCGTATCAGCGGGTCATAGGTAACCTGATGGTTGAAATCCGGCTCCCCGATTTTCTCCGCCAAGAAATACAGCTTGCCGTCTACCGATTCGGCTTCGACGATCTTGTAGCCGCAGGAAACTAAGCGGCCTAAGGCCTCAGTTTCAGACAAGACCCGCCCCCTGCCTTTGAACAGGTGGAAGTACAGCTTGCGCAGATGTGGAAGCTTCGGCCATACTCGTTTGATCAAGAAGTCGAAAAAGTAAACGATATTTCTAATTACAGCCGGGTACTTACCCATGATGCGGTGGTACCGCTGCCCGTTGGTCTCAACGCGCCCGACGATTAAGCCGCCCATGGCCAGTTTGGCGTTGACCGCTTCGAAAAACTTGTTGATGTACCGGATATCGTTGATCCTTTTGAGGTTGATAATGCATTGCAGACCTTCCTCCGGAGAAGCGGCATCCCTGAGCTTGGCCACCTCATCAGGCCGGTACAATAGAGTAGCACTGCGCGGAACTGCTCTCGTTGTAGGTATTTGTTTGAAAAAGCGGACAAAAGAGTCTGGCAAGCCGATATCCGGCACTCTTTTGACCACCAAGTCCTGTGCCGTTTCTTGTGGTTCTTGGGGGGGTAGCTGGGTGTATAGTGTTTGTTCAACAGCCATGATTCATTGGTTTGTAATTCAGAAAATGGGTCAGTGTTTGTTGTTAAGATGGGGGGGATATCTAATGCTGTTCGCAGTAAATTTGACATAAGTCACGGTGGGGGTATCAAGGCGTGTAAACCGTGTTTTGAAAAGAGCTAAACGGCGCTACCAGCATATCCCCTGATAATTGCCATTAGCACTGGCCAGCTCGACTTTTACTAAATCGACTACCTTTTTATCTGGGTACTTAGCCAGTATTTGCTCGAAGGACTTGTTCCGCTGATTGACCACGATGACATCAGACGGCCCAACCACCTCTTCGAGATCATTGGAAATAAGGTCCGACAGATGCGGGATGTGCGCATCGATATAAGCCTTGTTCGTACCGCTGATTTTGGATAGATTAACGTTTTTGTCATAGATGCGGATGCTAAACCCTTTGCCCAGCAGGCGTTCGGTCACCTCTACGATCGGGCTGTGCCTCAAATCGTCTGTGCCGGCTTTAAAGCTCAGGCCGAGAATGGCCACATTTCGCCTGCCGGCCTCCAGCACCATCTCGTAGGCGAGCTGCTTCTGCACGGTATTGGACTCCTCAATCGCATGGAGGATAGGGGCATTCAGGTAGTGGTCATGGGCAATCGTTTTGAGGGCTTTCAAGTCTTTAGGCAGGCAGGAACCGCCGTAGGCAAAGCCGGGCTTCAAATAAGCGGGCGAGATATTCAGGTGCGTGTCCTTGCAGAATAAGTCCATGACCTGATGCGAGTCGATGTCGAGCTTTTTGCAGACATTGCCGACTTCATTGGCAAAGGATATTTTCAAAGCGTGGAAGGCATTATTGACGTATTTGATCAGCTCCGCCACTTCGATGTCTACCTGCTCAATCGGCGCTTCCACATCCGCGTAAATCTTGGACATCACCCGCAATGCCCCCTGATGGTCCCCGCCCAGGACGGTCACTGCAGGATGGTAGTAGTCGTGCAGCGCACTGCCTTCCCTCAAGAATTCCGGGTTGGAAACCACCGCAAACTGCTCGTTGCGTTTTGTGCCGGAAGCTTCCTCCAGGATAGCACCCACTTTGCGGTTGGTGCCGGGCAGCACCGTGCTCCGGATCGCAATGACGTGAAAGGAGTTCTTTTTGCGAATAGACGCACCTATTTCCGCGGCTACTTTGTAAATGTAGTCCAGGTTGAGGTGCCCGTTGGAAGTAGAAGGCGTGCCGACACAGATGATGGATAGGTCCGTGTTCAGCACAGCGGCTTCGTAATCCTTGGTAGCCGATATCCGGCCGGCCTTGTGCTGGCAACGGATGAGTTCATCTACCCCCTTTTCGATGATAGTGGGCTTCCCTTCGTTGATCAGCTTCACTTTGTGGGCTACTTTGTCGACCCCAACTACCGTGTGGCCGTTCTTGGCGAGGCAGCCTAAGCTTACGCATCCGACGTAGCCCAAGCCGAAGATTGAAATGTTCATCGTGTTGGTTTGATTAGTTCTATTGGCCGAGTAATGCTGCTTGGTTGGAGCAGCGATAATTATAGTCTGACAACCCAAGATTTGTGAATCCTGACTTGCTCTTTTTCCGCCTCTCTTCGCCAAAAAGCCTCGCCGTAGCTTAGGCTATGCCTACGTTTTTTGACTCGATAGCCAAAAAAATAGCGGCGTCATGATTTCCACAAGTCTCAAGTTGTCAGACTATATCTTAATATTACAGGAAGAGGGGTCAGGCTTTTTGCCGGGCAGCCTGCGGTTCGCAGCTGTCGCGGCGGGCTGTGCCCAGCAATCGCCCCGTACGGTACTGCCAAGCTTGGCGGAGCGTAGGGACGGTGTTGTAGGTGGCTTCTTCGTCGGGGTTGGGCAGAAAATCGGTGCTGCCCTGTTCGAGTTTGTCCAGTGCTTCTACCATGGCTTTGGGGGCTAACTCATAGTTTTTGCGGACTAGCGAGTTGAAAGTCTCCCGCGGCGCTACTGCTATGGTTTTTTGGACGATGATCTCGCCGGCGTCTATACCTTCCGTGACGAAGTGGATAGACACCCCGCTCACTTGCTCTCCTTTGAAGAGCACCCAGAAGGGCGTCAGCCGGCCCCGGTTTTTGGGCAACAGCGCATTATGGCGGTTGACCACCCCAATGCGGGGAATGCCGAGCAGGCCTTTCTTGATAATGCTCTGGCTTTGATTGATAATGACATCTACCTCAAGGCCCTTCAATGCCTTCTGAAAGCTTTTGCTGTTGGGCGATTTGATGCGCCAGGTAGGAATGCCTTGCTTGTGGGCATAGGCCGCAATAGAGGGGTCCGGTGCCATCCCCCAGCTGTTGGCTTTTTTCCTCAGCCGGAACCAAAGGGTAGTGGCGGAGTAGGCCAGAAAATGCCGGAGCCCCATGATCAATAAGAGCGATAACAAGTAGGCGGCTTTGGACCGTTTCTTGCCAATACGCAAGCGGTCGCCCTCCGCAACCGCCAAGCCGACAATCTGGTCTTGCTTGTGGTCAATAATGTGCCGGATGAAGCCGTAGGTTTTCACCGGGTCATCCATGGTGATGATGAATATTCGCATAACCAAATAGTTAACTGGGCAGGAGGCCCGTTTTGAAGCAGTAGGATTTCAAGGTGTCGAAAGTGTAACCCCGCAGCTGGTAGTAGGCGATTTCCTGCTTGTAGAGGGGAGCCGCTTTGGGGCCTAGATTTTTCGCTTTCAGTTTGGCGCGCAGCAGGTCCTTGAGGTAGTAGGCCAGCAAGTTTTTGCTGCGCCGCTCGATGGTGCGCTGTTCAGACGACTCGTCGATGAACTCGTTGGGGTGGATGTCAAACACAATGGGTTTTTGGTTCCAGCCCGATTCTGAGTGCAACAAGCGCCGCTGCAGCCCGGTGATCGTGGGGAAAATTCGCATAGTCGTGCTGACGTAAGGAAATAGCGTAGCCGACAGCGGGACTTCTACTAGCGGGCTGTTTCCACGGCGGAAGATGTTGTTCTCATCTACTCGGTAGGGCAATCGGGGGGCCCGCAGCCAATTCAGCTTCTTGCGCCCGCCGAAGGACAGGAACAGGTCAAACCGCTGGGAAGCCACCGAGCTATCAATGCGGTAGCCGCTCTCAATCAGCGCCCGTGCCGTGTCTTTGCTCAGGCGCAATGCTGGTGAGCGGAACGAAATGACTTTCTCCCCGCTGATATCCTCCAGTACTGCTTTGGACTGCTGCAGCTGCTGCAGCTGCTTGGCATACGGCAACACGTCCAAGCCGTCTTCTTTGCGGTGCGAAAAACTGTGGCTGCCAATTTCGTGCCCTCTGCCCTGCACCATCTTGACGATGTCCGGGTACAACTTAGCGATGTAGCCCGTGAAGAAAAAAGTAGACTTGATGCCGAATTGCTCGTAGATGTCCAGCAGTGCCGGCATACCTTCTTTCCAGACCTTCAGCCCGGTCTCATCGCGTAGGGTGTTGAACCAGATGGAGGTGGTTTCCACATCGTTGGTCCAAAGTGCGTATCGTTCCATTAGCGGGTTGCTTTTACGAGTACTGATTTGACGACGTTCTTGACGTTCTGCAGGAGCAGCTCCCGGTACCAAAATAGGCCGGGGTCAAACCACCGGTGGGGGTGGGTATTGATCATGATGTGATCCGGCAGCTGGTCTTTGGCCAGTAATTCCATTAGGTGGAAGGTGCTCCGGACGGGGATGTCAAAGCCGGAATCCACCTTGTCGCGCACACTGATACTGCTGTTGTTCCAAGCCCGGCCCGTATCCGTGATGTAAAAGACTTTGGAATAATCGAGGTCGAAATAGGGTTCGGCCACGATGCCGTAGTCCCGGTAATCATAGCGTTCCCATAGCTTCCGGTTGTCCCATCTGCCCATAGGGCTGCCATGCATACAGATGGTTTTGGAAGGATAATACGCTCGAAAGCGGGCCAGTTGGGTTTCAAAGTGGGTGATCGCCTGTTCGTAGTCCCCCCGGGTGAGGGTAAGGTCTTCGTAGTGGTAGGCGACTTCGTGGTTTAAATGGACCACCCCTTCGAGTATGGCTGTATTCCAGACCTGCGGGACAACCCGGAAAAAATAGGAAGCCCGGATGCCCAGCTTGTGCTCAATCTGCGCCATTTTGAGGGCGTTGATCGGAATGCGGTCTACATCGTGGCGGAGAATGACCGCCTTGCCGCTGTGTTCCTTACTGACAAAGTCTTCGAAGGCCTGAAAGGTATATCCTTTCCGCTCAAAGGCCATCAGCAACTTTTCGTAAGTATCCAGCGTGTAATCTTTTTCTTTCATATCAGCGGAGTTGTAGTATGCGGGGCCACAAAGTTTTTTTCAAGACCATGGCTTGTCCAGGGGGAGCTGCTCCACCACCTGCTGGGCGGCCTTTTGGCGTTGTAGTGCTGAAATGCTTTCCGGCCAGTTGAGGACCGTCCAGAGCAATAGCTGGGTAGGGTTGGTCATTTCTTGGAGCAACGGCGCTTTTTTCTCTTCATTCCCCTGTTGGTCTTTCTCTTCGGCCACAAAGGATTTTATTTTCTCAAACACGTCCCGGCCGTCGCGGAAGTTATACACCAAGCCAAAACGTTCTTGGTCCTCGGTGTAAGAGATGGAGATGCTGTTGACGTAAAAGGCGGTGGTGCCCAGTACGCCCGCCTCTGAAGCGACCGTTGCCCCCTCGCTGATGACAAAGGCGGCGTAGTAAAGGGCGTGGTGGATCAAATGCGGCGGCAGTTGAATCTGATACTTTTGCAAATGCGGCGGCAAGCTTCCCTCTGAGGAGATGAACAGGCGGTACTTATCTTTCAGGAAATCGATGATCTGCTCTTTTTGCTCCGCCGAAAACCCTTTGTGCCCGACATCGTGCGTGGCATTGAAGGAGACGAAGCGCAGGATGACAAACTTTTCGCCTTCTTCTAACCCCAGGGGGGCTAGCTGAGCAAAATCCGGGGTGAAATAATCTGGATGTAAGTAAAAGAGCTCATGGTACGCTTTGTACCTGATTTGCTTCGGCCCCAGTTCTTGCGGTAAGACCTCGGGGGTCAATATCGCCTTGGCGAAAGGCCGGTAGAGCAATATCTGTTCCATATTCCCGGAGTCTTCCAGGGCCAAGTAGGGTTTGCCGGTCAGCCAGCCCATCTGGGCGGCGTACAGGGTGCCGTGGCTTAGGAGCAGGTCCGGTTTGAACCGTAAAATTGTGCGCAGCATAAGCCAGTTGAACTTGATCAAGCCCCACACTTTGCCGAGTTTGGAATTGTAGTGAGGGCCGAAAGACTGTTTGCGGAAGCCCGCTGCCGTCAGCAGTTCTTCTTCAAATTCCTTTTGCCGGTAGGTGAATAGTAAGGCGTGGCCCCTTTTTTCCATTTCTTGGGCGAACGGCCGAAACAAGTGTACATGTGCCGGGTGCCCGATGTCTATGATGATACGCACTTTTCAGAGTTGATTTTGTGAGGAATGAGCATGCTCTTAGAAATTAATTAGCTTCAGTTTCCTTGCGAAAGGGACCAAAGTAAACCGGGCCATGCTTTGAAAGTATTGGAGCTCCATCAGGTCCCTTTCCCAGAACATCGGCGAGGCCTCATTGCCCAGCCTGCTTTTTATACCCAGCAGCATTTTGACCTCGTCGGAATAGGTACTGATAAAGGCCTGCTCCACTTCACCGGCCGCCCGGTAGCCGAAGGGGTAAGAGAATAAGTGGCAGTCGATGTCCAGCTTCTTTTTCAGGAAGTTGGCACAGCCCTGAATTTCCTGCGCCATCTCGTTGAAGGTCAGCTTGGAAAAATAGGGGTGGGTCTGCGAGTGGAGGCCGAACCCAAACCCGGCTTCTTTCAATTCCAATAGCTGCTCGCTGCTCAGGTAGGGCTTGTGTTCTTCAAGAAAGGAAGAAAGCTCCTGCATGCCTGCTTCCTTCCACAGCCAGTTGGCCGCATCCTCCTTCCAGCTCATCTCCCAGGCCCGGGTGCTCCACCGCAGCAGGCCCTCTCCGGGCTTTGGGGCGTGTACGGTGAAGTGTTTTGCACAGGCGGCCGCCAGTTCTCTTTGCTGAGCCGGCGTGGTTGCCCGGGTGATGGCAATGAGCTTGTTGCGCCACATCAGGTCTGCGTTGTCCACACAATTGGAAATGATGAAAAGCGTGGCCGACAGCTTATGCTCCAGTAAGACCGGTGCGAGCAGGGTGTAGTTTTCCCGGAAACCATCATCCGTGGTGATCGTGAAGTAACCATTTAGGGACGCTCCCGTTTCCCATCTGGCCAACGCATCGGCCAGGTCGATAAACGTGAAGTACTTCCTGAGAAACCTTAGCTGCTTTTTCAGGTCTTGGATAGCAACGCCCTTGCCTTGAAAGTAGTAGGGTTTGTCTTCCCGGCCGACTTTGTGGTAATAGACGATGCGCAGCCCACTTTTTTTGAGCCGCAGGAAAGGGGGGACCAAAAAAGGGAAAGCAGACAGCAACCTTCCCGGGCCCTCTAGAAGGCTGTTCATGGTATGTTTTTGACAAGGGTTTTTTGCACCAAGCGCGCGCAAAGGTCAGCAACGCTGTTTTCAGAAAGATCAAAATAATCGATGCGGTCGGCGGGCCGGGTGTAGCGTTTCATGATCTTGTACCGGGCTACCTTGTTCAGTTTGATGTCATTGAGGTAAGTCCAGTCTATGTTCCTTACATATTTGAAAGACCGGCCTTGCCGCACGCCGCAGGGCCGGGGGTGATTCTGCAGGTGGTGGAAAAAGTTGCTGTATAAGAGAACAGCCCCCCGTATGCCTTTCAGAAAGAGATCGGCGGCCGTATCCTGTTCGTTGATCTCCGGCAGGTAGTGGGAGAGAATGGCGCCGCCGTCGATGCGCTCATTGATATACATCAAAGTCCCACCCGCCAAGTTGGGCCTGAAATCACTGACGGCGTGGAACATGGTCTTGTTGCCGTTGTAAAAAGGCGACAGGCCAGAGTGAAAATTTAGAGCGGCCACCTTGGCCGAGCGGATAAAGTCTTTGCGGGCAATGTCGCCGCCTAAGAAGCAGATCAGGTCAATATCTGCTTCTTTGATCATTTCAACCGCCTCCGGGCTGTTTACCGTTTGTATTTCCTTGACCATACCCTGCGGGATCTGCTTGAATTTTTCCTTGTACGCCCCAAAATAGCGCGCTTCCTTGAGGGCCAAGTCTTGCGAAAAGCTGTTTCTGGAAAGTTGGTGGTAGCCAAGGCTGAGCAGTTTCATGAGTAGCCAGAAGGGGCCGTAGTAATCGAATTTTTTGGCTTTCATCTTACTCAGCACGCTTCCCTGCGCAGTGGCCGTCGGCAGGAGGATCAGCCTGACGTCATGCTGCTGGTAAAGCTCGTAAGCCCAGAATTTGTGGTGGTTATCCTGGTTGGTGACAAGTGCGATTTTCATATTGTAATCAGTTAATCAGGAAGGGGTGCGGCTTTTGCCGAGGGTATTCAAGCGCTGCATGGTCTTCAGCCCTGCTTTGGCCGCGGAATAGAACAAGGGTTTGTTGATCTTGACAAAACGGCCGAACGCCTTGAGCTCCCCGCCAAATTTAGACTTGAATTCCCTGACCCCGTAGTCTTCGTCCGGCTTGCCGGCTCCCATAAAGTCAAAGTACTTCAACCCGTTTTGGGAGGCATATGCTATGGGCGCCCAAGTGGCCAGCACGCTGGGATACACATTTTTGATCTGGCCGTCCAGGCCGCCAATGTACCACTCGTATATGGTGTCCTTGTAAATCGGGCACATGATACCGCCGATGATGGTATCGTCATGCGTTACGAGGAGGTATTTGCCGGTTTCAGGGCTTTTGTGAAAATGTTCGAAGAAGGAGAAGGGAGGAAGCGGTTTCTTGACCTTGGTAGCGTACAATTCTTTTAGGATAGTGTAGAATGCCGTCACGTCTTCCATGCTCTCCGCCGCTCGGATGGCAGCGCCGTTCTTAAGGCTTTTACGCACCTGCCGGCGCTTGCTGGAATTCAGCAGCAGCATGCTTTTTTCAGCGTCTTCCGCCACGCTGACGATGAAGTTGAGGTGCGGGTTAAAATCGTAGCCCGCTTGCTGAAAAGCGGCTTGAAAGCCCGACAGGTCAAAATGGTTTCGGAACTCCGTGTAGATACTCTTGGTATGGCCATCGAGCTTCCGCAGCAGGCCCAGCAGGGTCGCCTGCGGGTCCGCATCGTCCGCCCTGATGAGTGGGCCGCCGAAAATGATGCATCGCCGGGAAAAAAAGCCCTTGGGCCCGCTACTTTCCTTAATGTTGACGGCGATCAAGCTGCCTGACAGCTGGCTATCCGTCTGTGCGGTGATCAGGCAGGGCTGGTAATTCTCAACGCCCTGGAAAAAACGGAATCCACTTGGCGATTGAAAAAAATTGCCGTGGGGATGCTGGCGTACAAAATCCTCCAGTTGGCGGAGTTCACTTTCATGGGGGCTTGTGGTCGCGGAAATAGTCATGGGGCTGTAGTATTTGATTTGCGAGCGTTTGAGGAGTAGACTTTTACCTGGTCATCGATTGACGCCCGGTACAAGTCTTCCAACTCTGATTCTTTAACATCCAAGTCTAAATGATGAC